>NZ_PSRT01000023.1 GCF_004212635.1 Bradyrhizobium genosp. SA-3
TGTGGCGTTCCCCATGGCCGCGAGCGCTGCGATCGTTGCGATTTCGCGCGAACGGACGTCGAGCCCGGGCCGTGAGTAGATGTCGCCGAATGGAAATTCGAGTACATAAGTGGCGAAGTCTGGGGCGATGTCACCAAGCGCCGCCACGACCTTATGGCCGGCCTCTCCGTCGATCTCAGCGAGTGCGCGGCGACCGCGCTCCAACCGGCTTTCGCCGACGTTCGGGAAGTGTTGCATCATAATCCTTCATCCTCTGTTCCGTTTCGGCATAACCGCCGATCTTGGTGTCGAGGACGAGAAGACAGGCATTCAGTTCGTCGACGTGGGCACGCACGCTTTCACGGTGCCGCTCCAGCAGCGCGCGCCGCTCGGCCTCGGTGCCGCTGCCTCGATCCCGGAGTTCCGCGTAAAGCAGCATGTCCCGGATTGGCATGCCGGTCGTCTTCAGGCGGCCGAGAAACTCGATCCAGGCAAGGATCGAAGCGTCGTAGTCACGTCGGCTGGATCGATCCCGGTCGGCGTAAGGCAACAACCCGATCCGCTCGTAGTAGCGGATCGTATGGGCCGTCAGTCCGGAACGCCTTGCGAGTTCGCCGATCTTCATGCCCACCTGTCTCTCATCACGACGCACGCAAACTACGAGTTTGAGCGCGCTCTAAGTCAAGAGACATTCTGGCCCTGACTGTGTACGCGCGTCGCGCCGCTGGCGGTCGGCAGGTCCGGTCGGGCCATGCGGCGGGCCAGCGACCTACTGCACGTCCATCTGCAGCCCTTCCTTCTGGATGATGCCGGCGAATTTCTTCGTCTCGGCGTCCACGAAGGCGGCGAACTGCTCCGGCGTGCCGTAGTCGGCGCGGGCGCCCATGGCGGCGATGTTCTTCTTGATGTCGTCGCGCTCCAGCATCGCCTTGACCTGAAGATTGAGCGCGTTGAGCACCTCGGGTGAGACCCCCTTCGGCAGGAACACGGAGAACCAGGAGGACACGTCGAAGTTCGCCAGCTCCGGCGCGCTCTCGCGCATGGTCGGCAGGTTCGGCGCGAGCTCGCTGCGTTCGGTCGTGGTGACGCAGAGTCCGTTGAGCGTGCCGTTCTGCACCTGCGGCAGGCTCGGATAGAGATTGTCGAACAGGATCTGGATGTCGCCGGCGAGCGCGGCCTGGAGCGCGGGGCCGGCGCCGCGGAACGGGATGTGGGTCATCTTCAGCCCGGTGAGCTGGAGAAACCAGGCGCCGGTGAGGTGAGGGCTCTGGCCGACGCCTGAGGAGGCGTAGCTGAGCTTGTCAGGATTGGCCTTCAGGTACGCGATCAGCTCGGCGATCGATTTGATGCCGGTCTTCGGATGTGCCGAGACGATGTTCGGGATCCGGATCATGTTGGAGACCGGCTGAAGCTGGTCCGGCTTGTAGGTGAGGTTCTTGAAAATGCTGTAGGCGATCGCGTTCGGCCCGGGGTTGCCGACCAGGATGGTGTGACCATCAGGCTTGGCACGGACCACCTCGGCCGTTCCGATCGTGCCGCCGCCGCCGGAGCGGTTTTCCACGACCGCCGACTGGCCCCAGGCGGTTTGCAGATGCGCGGCGAGGAGCCGGCCCATGACATCGGTGGAGCCGCCGGCGGCCGCCGGCACGACGAGGCGAACGTTCTCAGTCGGCTTCCAGTCGGCCAGGCTCGATCGCGGCAGGATGGCTGCGGCCGAAAGACCGGCAACGCCGGTGAGCACGCGACGGCGGGACAACGAAATGTTCTGAAGTTTCTTGGACACGAATCCACTCCCTGCTTCTTGTTTTGCCGGGAGCGTAGGGAACCCGGCGCGCGACGGCAAGCCGCACGCGAGGGCAAGTGCCGCGCGGAGGGCGGCACGACGCCGCAGGCTCAGTTAAAGCTGAGCAGTTTGAACAGCGGCGCGAGGTAGCTCATCTCCTGGCCCGACGTCGCCGTGGTGCGGCTGATGAAGTCGAAGATCTTGCCGTCCTGGAGGCCGTAATTCGCCAGCCGGCGCACGCGCCGGTTCTTGTCGAAATAGATCGCGATCACGCGCTGGTCGACCACCTTCTGGTTCATGAAGGCGACCATGCGCTCGGAGCGCTGCGAGATGTAGTAGAACACTTCACCGTCGAGGGTCGCGACCGTGGAGGGCGTGCCCATCACGATCAGCACCTGGTCCTGGCTCGCGCCGATCGGAATCTGCTCCAGCGCGCCGGGCGGCAGGATGTAGCCCTTCTGGAACTGCTCACCGGTGCACCCGGCGAGGGCGGCGCCGACCAGGGTCGCGGCCGCGAGCATGCGCAGGCCGCGCCAGCGTGCATGAAGGCCGCGCTTGTCCGCACGCAGGCCGGTCTGGTTCGTCATCGTCATAGCGGAACTGATTCCGTCCCCTTGCGTCGCGCGAGGCGCTGAAGTACCGGGCGGAGGCTCTGAATGCAACACGCGCGCGCCCGCTTGCGGAAACCACAATGCTTTGGCCGTTCAATCACTTCAGGAAACCCCGGCTAACCCCGCCGGGCACCATTGAAGCCATCTATGGCATGATCGTGACGCAGGCGCGAGAACCCATATTTTACCGTGACTTGGGCGTACCGGATACGGTTAACGGTCGTTTCGACCTGTTGCTGCTGCATCTCTGGCTGCTGCTGCGCCGCCTGCGCACGGTCCAGGGCGCCACCGACCTGTCGCAGGCGCTGTTCGACCGCTTCTGCGAGGACATGGACGACAATCTGCGCGAGATGGGGGTGGGCGACCAGACCGTGCCGAAGCGGATGCGGGCGTTTGGCGAGGCCTTCTATGGCCGCGTCCAGGCTTATGACCAGGCCATGGAGGGCGCCGGCGAGGCGCTGGCATCGGCGATCTGCAAGAATATCTTGAACGGGACCGGCATGGATCAGGCGCAGAGGCTCGCGGCCTATGCCCGGGCCACGGAAGCCGATCTCGGCCGGACCGACGAGGCCGCGCTCTTGCGCGCGTCCTTCAAATTTCCCCCGGCAATCCCAGAGGATGTCATGCCATGAACCGACCGACGAGCGGATCTCAGCCCGATCCCTGGCGGGCGCCCGTCATCGTGGCGCAGGTCCCCGACACCGGCCTGCATCGCGAACTCGAAGCATCGGCGGCCGAGCGGCAGGCCATGGCCGAGATCGCGGGCGTGCGGGAGATCCTGTCCGCCCATGCCAGCTTCGATGTCGTGCCGAAAAGCGGCGGGCGGGTCCAGGTCACCGGGCTGGTCCGCGGCCGGATCGGCCAGACCTGCGTCGTCACGCTCGATCCGATCGAGAGCGAGATCGAGGAAGAGGTGGACCTGCTGTTCGCCCCCGAGGCCGAGGCGCGCCGGCTGGCCGACCTGATCGAGGAGGGGCAGGACGATAAGGAGCCGCCCGATGTCGCCGATCCCCCGGAGGCGATCGTCAATGGCATCATCGACCTCGGCCGTCTCGCCACTGACGCATTGTTCCTGGCGATCGATCCCTATCCGCGCAAGGAGGGGGCCGTGTTCGAGGCGGAGGCCACCGCCCTCGATCCGGAGGACCATCCATTCGCGGCACTGAAGGCACTTCAGGACAGGAAAAAAGGCAAGTAGCTCGGGATTTCCGGCGGGACCGCTTGGGGCGGGACACGAGCCGTTTGCCGCGATGGTTTGAAGAACGGTTATATCCGTTTGATTTCAATGCATTTCTTGGAGATTCATCCGTCCGCTCGCGGATCGTCCTGAATGCAAAAGGCTGGGGGCAAGAGGTTGTTTCGGGGTAACAAAACGCTATTGTCGCGCCCCGGTTCGGGTGCGGCGTGGCGCTTGGCCAGTCGCCATGTCCGTGGCGAACCCATTTTGCGGCCCCGCTAGCTCAAGACCGCACGAGACCAGGTTTCCAGGACTTTCATGCCAAGCAAGGTTCGCATCGCGCTGGACGCCATGGGAGGCGATGTCGGTCCCGCCGTGGTCATTCCCGGTGCTGCCATCTCGCTGGGCAGGCACCGTGATAGCGAATTCCTGCTGGTCGGCGACCGCGCCAAAATCGACCCCGAGCTCGAAAAGCACGCCGCGCTCAAGGCCGCCTCGAAGATCATTCATACCGACGTTGCCGTCAGCGGCTCGGACAAGCCGAGCCAGGCGCTGCGGCGCGGCCGCAAGACCTCCTCGATGTGGCTCGCGATCGATGCCGTGAAGAAGGGTGAGGCGGATGTCGCGATCTCCGCCGGCAATACCGGCGCGCTGATGGCGATGGCCCGTTTCCACCTGCGCACGCTGCCGGGCATCGACCGTCCGGCCATCTCCGCGATATGGCCGACCAGGCGCGGCGAGTCCGTCGTGCTCGATCTCGGCGCCACCCTCGGCGGCGATGCGCATCATCTGGTCTCGATGGCGGTCATGGGCGCGGCCAAGGCGAGCGTGCTGTTCAACAAGACGCGGCCCACGGTCGGACTGCTCAACATCGGCGCCGAGGAGATCAAGGGCCACGAGGAGATCCGCGAGGCCAGCGAGATCCTGCGTGCGAGGAACCTGCCCGAGCTCGACTATATCGGCTTCGTCGAGGGCGACGGCATCGGCAAGGGGCTGGCCGACGTCATCGTGACCGAAGGTTTTAGCGGCAACATCGCGCTGAAGGCCGCCGAGGGAACCGCGCGCCAGATGGCGGAATTACTCCGCAACGAGATGCAGCGGAGCTGGCTGTCCAAGCTCGGCTACCTCTTCGCGCGCAGCGCCTTCCAGGCCCTGCGTGACAAGATGGACCCCAACAAGTCCAATGGCGGCGTGCTGCTGGGGCTGAACGGGGTGGTGGTCAAGAGCCACGGCGGAACCAACGCCGAAGGCTTTGCCTATGCGATCGATGTTGGCTATGAGATGGCTCACTACGATCTCCTGAACAAGATCAATCAGATGCTCAACCGCGAGGGCGGTGCACTTAGTTCCGTGCAGGCCGCGCAGGAGGCTGTTTCGTGACGAAAATCCGTTCGGTCGTGCTCGGCTGCGGCTCTTATCTGCCGGAGCAGGTGGTGACCAACGCCCAATTGGCGGCGCGCATCGACACCTCCGACGAGTGGATCGTACAGCGCACCGGCATCCGTGAACGGCACATCGCGGCCGAGGGCGAGTTCACCTCGCACCTGGCGCTGAGGGCAGCGCAGGCTGCGCTCACCGATGCCGGCGTAGACGCGCAATCGATCGAGCTGATCGTGCTGGCGACCTCGACGCCGGACAATACGTTCCCGGCAACTGCGGTCGCCGTGCAGCACGGGCTCGGCATCAACCATGGCGCGGCGTTCGACCTCCAGGCGGTGTGCTCGGGCTTCGTGTTCGCGCTCGCCACCGCCGACAATTTCCTGCGCACCGGCGCCTATAAGCGCGCGCTGGTGATCGGCGCGGAGACTTTCTCGCGTATCCTCGACTGGAACGACCGCGGCACCTGCGTGCTGTTTGGCGACGGCGCCGGCGCGGTGGTGCTGGAGGCGCAGGAGCAGCCGGGCAATGCCGCGACCGACCGCGGCATTGTGACCACGCACTTACGCTCCGATGGCCGCCACAAGGCAAAACTGTTCGTCGACGGCGGACCGTCCTCGACCCAGACCGTCGGCCATCTGCGCATGGAGGGCCGCGAGGTTTTCAAGCACGCGGTCGGCATGATCACCGACGTGATCGTCGACGCGTTCCAGGCGACCGGGCTCAACGCCGACAGCATCGACTGGTTCGTGCCGCACCAGGCCAACAAGCGAATCATCGACGCCTCCGCCCACAAGCTCCATATCGCCCCTGAGAAGGTGGTGCTGACGGTGGACCGGCACGGCAACACCTCGGCGGCCTCGATTCCCCTGGCGCTCGCGGTGGCGCGCAAGGACGGCCGCATCAAGAAGGGCGACCTGGTCCTGCTGGAAGCCATGGGCGGCGGCTTCACCTGGGGCTCTGCCCTCGTGCGCTGGTAGCAACAGTCGATAAAATTTTGCCGGAATCAGCGCGATTATCGATGCCTCTGCATTGATGAGCGCTGTTGACCGCCGTATCGTAACCTCCTAATTTCAGACAACAATTGTTCGCCGTGATGTGGGGCAGGGCGATGACCGAGACCAGCAAAACCGTAACGCGTGTTGATCTGTGCGAAGCCGTCTACCAGAAGGTGGGACTGTCGCGCACGGAGTCGTCCGCCTTCGTGGAACTCGTGCTGAAGGAGATCACCGACTGCCTCGAGAAGGGCGAAACGGTGAAATTGTCCTCGTTCGGCTCGTTCATGGTGCGCAAAAAGGGTCAGCGTATCGGCCGTAACCCGAAGACTGGCACCGAGGTGCCGATCTCGCCGCGCCGGGTGATGGTGTTCAAGCCGTCGGCGATCCTGAAGCAGCGGATCAACGCCCAGCATCGCACCAACGGCGATGGCAGCAAGGTTCAACCCGAGGCGTAACCGCCTATCGGAAAGGATTGGCATTTGGACAAGGCGCCGGATGCGTTCCGAACCATCAGCGAAGTAGCGCAGGAGCTCGACATTCCGCAGCACGTGCTGCGGTTCTGGGAGACCCGTTTCTCCCAGATCAAGCCGATGAAGCGCAGCGGCGGCCGCCGCTATTACCGCCCCGACGACGTCGACCTGCTCAAGGGCATCCGCCGCCTGCTCTACGGCGAGGGCTACACCATCCGCGGAGTGCAGCGGATCCTGAAGGAGCACGGCGTCAAATCGGTGCAGGGCCTCGCCGATAGCGCGGCCGCGGTCTCGTTCGGGGCCATCGAGGATGCCATCGGCGCGAGCCTGATGGAGCCCGAGGACGAGGCGCCGATCAAGGGCGTCACCGACACCGACGATGACGACTACCAGGGCAACGAAGAGGAAGGCATCGACTTCCGCTTCGCCGAGATCGACGACGAGGACATCCTCACCACCTTCCGCAAGGGCGGCGCCGCTGCCGCACCCGCCGGCCCCAGCGCGCTGGACCGGGAGCGGCTCGGGCGGGCGCTCGCCGACCTCGTCGCCTGCCGTGAGATGCTGGATCAGGCGCTGAAGGACGGCTAGGGGCCGCTTTCCGCGGGCTTTGCGGGCAGTTCCGGGGGCTTTGGGCTGATACACCAAAATGCTGCGGCCTCGCCTTGCGCAAAGCGGCGATCCTAGCTAATGGAACGACATTCGGAGCGTGGCGCAGCCCGGTTAGCGCACTAGTCTGGGAGACTAGGGGTCGGAGGTTCAAATCCTCTCGCTCCGACCAACAAAATCAAGGACTTAGCGGGAGTCTGAAAAGCTGGCTATAAAGTTTGTAGCCATTATGTAGCCAGCCATATCCGCTTTAGCGCGAGCCCCCTGGCGAGGCGGCATAAAATTTTTCCGCAGTCTGTTTAGCAACCAGTCCCGTCGACCACACTAGTGTTGGTACATGCAACGCCAACACACGGAGGCAAACGGTGGCGAACATCAGGGTTCGGGAGGCGGCCGAGTATCTCGGCGTCTCGAAGTCCTTTCTGGATAAAGCTCGCTGCTACGGGACCAACGGTCCTGCGTTTATGCGTTTCGGCAAGGCAGTCGTTTACAGCACCGATGAATTGGATCGTTGGGCGCGAACTTGCACCGTCGCCAACGAAAACAAGCAGAGCTGCACCCAAGCCGCCTAAGCACGACTGGCCTTTAGCCAGGTGCACCGCCCCCGATGGGGCAACCCTGACCGGGGATCTCACATTGCGAATAGTTGACATCCGACCAAGCCCACCGGGCTCGACGACCCTCGCGCGCTTCGACCTGCAGCTTAACGACCATCTGCGCCTCTACAACCTGGGCCTTCGCCAGCGCGGCGACGAGCCCGCGCGCGTCATTGCGCCGAATGCTTTTCAACAGCGTGTCGCCACCTTTTCTCCTTCGTTCAATAAGGCGCTCGCTGAACTCGCTCTTAAATCCCTTGTGGAGCTTCAGGCCGCCGATGTCAGCACCAACTCCTGAGGCCACCGGTCGGAGCGGCAAGTCTCTCGCCGCGACCCCATTCAGATGGACCGATCCGGCGAAGTTGCCGCCCATCGGGATGGTCGCTAGCGCGCCAGCGCTAGAGGAAATCGATCCGAAGATCATGGGTTGGATGCGGCAGGCTATAGCTGCGCGCGACATTGTTGAGGCGTCCCAGCCGGTCGCGGCCAATGACAATCAGCAAGCCGACAATATCAAAATCATTGATCCTTCGGACTGGGAAGGGCAGCCAATCCCGGATCGGCGATGGTATCTTGAAGGCCTAATCCCAAACGGGCAGGTGACGTTGCTATCCGGTGACGGTGGCACCGGCAAAAGCCTGTTGGCGTATCAGGTCGGATTGGCCGGAGTACTTGGTATCGAAACGCTGGGGTTCAGGCCGGCAGAGGGCCGCGTCGTCTACTTTGCGGCGGAAGATGACGAGGGTGAACTAAAGCGGCGCGGCCACGACATCCTAACCGCTGTAGGGCGCACGTTTGCTGACCTGAAAGGGGGCATGCGCGTTATCCCGATGGCTGGCAAGGACGCCGAGCTAGTGTCCGAAAAACGCCGAAGCCGTGAACTTGAGCTTACAGCTCTGGCCCAACGGATTACGGACCTGTTGGCGGACTTCTTGCCGAAGCTTCTGATCCTCGACACGGCAGCTGATGTGTTTGGCGGCGATGAGATCAACCGCAAGCAGGTTCGATTCTTCGTGTCGATGTTGCGCCGCTTTGCAATGGACTTCGACCTGGCTGTCCTTCTGCTCTCGCATCCATCGGTGCAAGGCATGCAGTCCGGCACGGGCCTGTCAGGGTCGACGGCATGGAATAACTCGGTGCGATCGAGGCTGTATTTCACCGCAGACAAGACCGATGAGGATCTACGTCTGCTGAAGAACATGAAAGCGAATTACGGCAGGAAGGGCGCCGAAACCAAACTGCGTTGGCATGAGGGGGCTTTTGTTCTTGACGATGGCAAGCCGACAGCGCACGCGGCCTTGTTAGCCAACCATGCAGACGAAGTGTTCCTCAAATTACTTTCGTCCATCAACGGAAGCGGCAGGCGAGTGTCGTCTTCCAGAAGCACCGCGTATGCGCCAACCGTTATGGCGGCCCTGCCGGAACGCGAGGGTACGAGTAAGAAGGCGCTGGAGGAGGCGATGGCGAGATTGTTTGCTGAAAACAAGATCGCGGTCGTCAAGGAAGGTCCACCGTCCAGGTCGCGTGAGCGATTGGTGGTGGTCGAGGATGAAATCCGCCAGAAGCGGATGGCGCCAACCTAGGCCTTCCAACGGTCTACCAACGCCCTACCAACGGCTACCAACGGGGTGTGTGTTCCAACCCCCTTATACCCCCACCGTTGGGATGGAATCCCAACCCGGTTGGTAGGCCGGTTGGAATTCCACCCAAGAAAGGCGCTAATTTCCTTCAGACCAGTTTCCGCAGCTAAGCGCCTGATCTCTTTAGCCCTAAGGCCGATTTCCAAAAGTGTGCAGCCGGAAACCGGCCACGCCAAGAGCCAGCAAATGGCCAGTACGTCACGTCACCTGAGACAATCTATGAATCATACCCCGCTCGAATCACGCCTCGCCCGTGCAGGCAGGCGTTCAGATCTCCGCATGCTCCAAGACTACGCCGCGCCGCCGACAACTTCGGCATGGTTCGCAGCCAACGATAACGAGGTCGGCAGCACACAAGTTGACAGGATAGTGGAGATCCGGCCGAGCCCAGCGGAGCAAATGCGCATTGTCGTGAATGACGCCATCAGGATCCGCGGCGGCTACGGCCCGATCACGCATAGGGAGCTTGATGCCGCAGCCCGGCGCAACTTGAAGGTTGAGGACGGGCGCATAGTGAAATGGCGGGGCTCCGATAACCGCTGGCACCACGCTGCGGAGTTATTCCGGCAAGTGAAGGGCGGTCGCCGCAAGACCGATGAGGAGCGGCTTGCCGACAATCAGCGGCACCTTTCGATTAGCGGTAGCGGCGGGTTTCCGGTGGCATCGACCTATCGTGAGCGTGGCTCCGAGGGTGAGGATTATCGACGCATGCGCTCAGCCCATTGGGCGCAGAGTCTGTGTGCATGCAATGACAATCGACGGATGGAGATAGACCGCACGGGTCTAGGTTCGCGCGCCACATTCGCTGAGGCGAGGAGCAATGCCGGCCTTGCGCCAGCAGAACGGTGCCCGACTGCCATTGCGCACGGTGCCGAGTTCTTGGCCTATCGCGTGCACAGCAATCCGACCGCAGCGAAGGGCAGCTTCGTAGGTGCGCCAGACGCAGCTGAGAATGCCATCGTGGCCGGCATTGACGCGCCACGTATCGCGGCTGCGCTCGGAGAGCATCGCGAGGTGTTGGAAGCCAGCTTAGACGGCATGACCGCTCGCGAGATCGCCGCAAAACGTGGCTGGGGCAGCGGCAAGGCAGGCGAGCGCAAGAGCGTGGCACTGCAGGACGCAGCACTGGTCACGCTGGAGAAGATCGCCGCCTAGCAATGAAGCCATGGTCTAGCCTCATTTGAGACTGGAATCGCCGATCAATATCCCCCGCGCTACAGCGGGGAGACGGCGAGACGTGGCGAAGGAGCGGAGACGCAATGTCTATGCTGCACAGATCTTGGTCGACGGCAGTCCTGTGCGGTGCAAGGTCCGCCACCTCACGGATTCCTCTGCGATAGTCCAAGTCGATAACGCGCCTTTCGTGCCCGCATTGTTCGGCCTGCGGGTTCCAGGTGCCGGCTTGGACACTGGCTGCTCGGTTGTGTGGCGTGATGAGCGCCGTCTCGCTGTGAAGTTTCTGAACTAGCGACCTGCTTTTTTCGTAGACACGCGTCCCCGCCCGCAGGTGGGACCGTATTGACATGTAGGGATGTGCTCATCCCGACGTGACGTGCATCTTGGCGAGCCGGCCACCACCCGGCGTCGCCATCTTTTCCGGCCGTAGCGCCGTGAAGCCGCGCAGTCGGCTTTTTATTTGGCCGATCAATCGCAATTCTTAACAATGGAGAATGGCCGCGTGGCCAGCTTGAACAACGCGCTCGACAGCATCGAGCGCCATCTTGATTTCCCGCGAAGTCGAAGCGCCGGCATTGCGAGGCGCATGCAAGAATCCAGCATCCTACCGATCGGCGCACCTGGCGTCGCGCCGGAACTGGACGAGGACAACGTGCTCGATCTCGTCGTTGCGTTGGCATCCGACGTCACCTTGCATGAGGCACCTGACGCGGTTCGCGCTTTCCACGCGATGACGCCTGGTGGCATGAGCTCAGCTGATGCGCCATCATCGATTCCAAACGCGCCAATCGCCATCGCGATCTTGATCGAAGATGCCCGGTCCAGCGTTGTGGATGCGCGTGCATCCAAGATTGAGGTTTCGTGCAATTGGCGAGCCGTCGCGATTCACGGGCCAAACGGCGCCGTTAAGCGCTTCAGTCAGCCGGGAGTGAATTGCGCTCACTGGCAATCTAACGGTCATCACAAGTCAATCACTATCAACGTCGTCGCACTTGCTGACGCGCTCGACGAGCTTTTTGGAGAATAACCTTGGCACCTTTGAAAAAGAAATCCGTCGACGAATACCGCGTGCCCTCGCTTATCGAAGCCAGCCCGGAACATGCTGGCCTAGTAGCGAAACATACTGAACTGCAAACCCGCTATAACGAACTGAACGCAGAACGCGCCTTGCTTCGGCGGGAGGTCAAGGTAGCTAAGGAGGCGGAAGCATCCGGTAAGAAACCGATTTCGCTCGCCGTCGCCGAATTGCTTGGCGACAACGCGGAAGAAAGCGTCGCTAGCCTTTCGAAGAAACTGCGCGAAGTCTCGGCTGAGATGGCGAACAATGAGAGCGCAACGGAGATATTGCGGCGACGTCTCGACGAATCGCGGAATGCTGCGAGCAAAATCGTTTGCGACACCGTGCTTCAGGAATACCGGCGCCGTCTTAGCGCATTATGCGAAGCCGCGCGTGCTCTGGAAGCCGCGCGCCAGGACGTTGACGAGCTGTTGGACCAGCTGGACGTTGAAGACGTTAACAAAAACTATTTGCGTCCGATTGCACCCCACTTCATGGGCGATCGGCGCGACGGCCGCGTGAGCCACTTTCTGCGTGAAGCGAAGGAGGCGCACAATGTTTGAACGGGCAACCACAAAACGCGCGCTATCGAGCAAGCAGTCGCGCCGCATCAAGCTGCCGGGCAAGGCAGAGGTTTACGCCAATACCGATCCTATTGAGATTGCGCGCGAACTGCGGGCGAAATCGAAGCTCGGCAAGCGCGAGGCACGGTTGGCCGCCGCGGAGAATAAGGCGCGTGGCTGATAACGTCATTTCGGGATTCGCTGTGGTGTTCGGGGTCGAAACAGTTATCGGTGGCTATTGGCGGGAAAGGATCGCCCGTGGCGCGTTCACTCGCACTCTGAAGGAGCAGCCGGACATCGTGATGCTCCTAAATCACGATACCGGGCGCGTACTCGGGCGGACCACAGCAGGCAGCCTTTCCCTCCGAGAGAATAGTGCTGGCCTGTACTTCTCTCTGACTGTCGATCCGTCCACGCCAGAAGGCCAGACGGCGCTTGGAACGGTTGGCCGGCAGGATATCCGCGGCTGCAGCTTCGGTTTTGTGATCCGTGCTGAGGAGTGGGCCGATGGCGACGACCGATTGCCGTTGAGAACGATTACAGATGTTGATCTGTTCGAGATCACCCTGACCGCATTTCCGGCCTATCCAACAACGACAGCCGCCTTGCGCGCCAATGCCAACAGTCAAGCCGCCCGTCGCCGCATCGAGGCGGCGCAGCGGAAGCGAGGTATTCTGAAATGACAATCAACGGCCTGGTGCACTCGTGGGATCGCTACAGGCATCGCGGCATCGCCGAATTGGATGACTGCAGCACGGTGCAAATTCATGCGAACAACCTAGCAGTGACGCGGCGTCGTCCCGAGTGGCAAGGCCCGTTTGAAATGCGCGCCGGTGATCGCTTCGAATGCGTCCGTGACGGTGATGGGCGCGTTGTTGATGTTCTGCGGGTGTGGTGAGGTACAATGAGCTACGCAACTAAGGTTTATAAGGAAGTCGGTGGCGACAAGATGACTGTCGTCGCTGGTGGCAGTATCCAGATTGGAAACGTCACGTTCACCGTGAATGCCGCAGGCAAGCTGCTTGTAACTGGGTTGCCGACCGTGAATCCCAATGTCGCTGGTCAGCTGTGGGCCAACAACGGCGTGCTGACGATCAGCGCGGGCTAACGGGTCTGGGGAGGGGTGTGGAACGGCCTTCCAGACTGCGCCATAGAACACCGGCCGCCACACCTAAACAATCGCGCGCGCTGCCCCGGTTCAACTAGTTGCGGCCTGCCACGCGAGCCCATTATTCAACGGATATTTAGATTTGAAACACGCCATTCCGACGCATCTATCCGCGCCATCTCGGCGCTGGATCAAACAGATTCTGGCCGATTTCGACCTTGAAAGCTTTCATTTTCGTCTCTTGGTGAAGGCCGCTGAGGCCTGGGACCGCAGCGAGCAGGCCCGAGAGCAGATCGCAATAGACGGCATCACCGTACCGGATCGGTATGGTGTCCTGAAGGCGCATCCGGCCGTCGCCATCGAGCGGGACTCCCGGTTGGCGTTCGCGCGCTTGCTCCGAGAGTTGGCGCTTGACGCCGCGGCACCTGATAGCCGGCCACCGCGCACCGCCGACTATGGATCGCGTCGCTGATGCCGGTTCGCAAGCGGAAGGATCGACGCAAGCAGGCTGCTGGGCTGGAGGAATGGGAATCCGCATTCGAATCCGGCTTCGACTTCTTCGGAGAGCTTGCCGACGCAGGCGTTGCGACCGACGCTTACGGCCGTCCCGACCGGGACGAAGCGCACAAGGCGTGGCAGCGGTTCGGCGCTGAGTTCATGCAGATTCCGCGTCATCCAATGCTAGGGCAGCCATGGGCTCTGGAGGAATTCGGGGATCCGCGCTGATGCCGACTCGGCTGAAGTGCAACAAGCGGCGCCGCAGCGTCTATATCACCCCCGAGGCGGTCGCACTGTTTCGGCAAGGCATCGAAGAGCGTGACGAACATAAGCTACGCGATATCAAGAGAGCGCTGGCTGCTGCCCTCGGACGCTCAAAATTTCGCGCCAGCCCGCTCGATCCACAACCACGGTCGTTGATCGGCGGTGACACTGAGCCGGTCGAGATCGTGCTGGCGCTCAGGGCCGCGCTGATGAAGTCGGCGGGACTATCAATCTAACGGAGTGACACACAATGCCAATCTTTACTGCAATCGCGGTGGCCGTAACAGGGCTTGCCGCTGGCACCTTCATCGACGAAGCGGAGATCGTGCACGTTGATGAAGAGTCTGAGGAAGAGGAAGACGAAGAATGACGGCGATCAACGTCTTCAAATCTTCGGACGCGGTCCACATTTTTAGCGACGGTGCCTTTCACCTGTCTGGCAAATTGCGTGGTATCGGGACCAAGGTTCACACGATCCCCGAGCATAACGCAGTCTTTGGCGTTACCGGCCTGTCGGTCATACCAACCCTGTTGGCGGCACAGTTGACCGAAACTCAGTTCCCCGGTCTTCGATCGCTTGCAGACGCGATGGCGGATCTGGTCAAGACGTGCTCCGCTCGGGGCAAGGCAGTCGGCCACCATTTGACCGGGCGATGCGATGTCGTCTTGGCAGGCTGGTCCGAGAATGCCGGCGCGTTGATCCACGTCGTCGAATGTCATCTTGACCACAATCTGTTCAAAGGAGGAGCGGTCGAGCGGTACATCCGGCCCAGCGTAGCTGGCTCGGCCGATATGCGTTTCCCAGAGGATGGACTGCAGTTGCTAGCGAAGCAGCGCGCAGCAAAGTTTAGCCGACCTGATGCAGGAACGTTCGGTAGCGTGACAGTCGGCGGGCTTGTCGGAGGCTTCGCTCAGCACACCCAGGTCGGTGCTGACGGAATCCGGATTAAGGTTCTGAAGCGTTGGCCAGACGAAATCGAATGACTGAATTAGTCACAGATGTGCGCATTGCTGGTCAAGAACCAGCTCTTTCCGTCCGCGAAGCAGTGACGCGACTTAAGGCCATCCTCCGTGAGTGCGCAGAAGACGACGGCAAGCGAAAGCTATACTTCGGATATTTAGAAACGTCGCTAGGAGATCTTTGAGTGACAGCACTTAATTCATACTCCACCGGCACCGCTACCGTTTCGGCGGGCGGCACGACCGTCACCGGCACCGGCACGATCTGGTCGGGTGTCAATGCCCGCCCTGGCGACATTTTCCAAATCGGCAATTATCAGTCGGTCATTTCGGACGTCGTCGACACCGGCACGCTGACTATTCCGCCGTGGGGCGGCGGTGCTCAGACCGCGGTCTCATACAAGATTTGGCAGGTCTCGCCGCAGCGTTTTGCCGGCGCGCAGGCAATGGCGGACGTTTCGACGCTGGTTGCGGCGCTGAATACGGATGGGTTTTTCTTTTTTGTTGATACGACCGAGACGGTGCCGGACCCGTCCCTCGGCAACGATGGTCAATATGCTTTCCAACCGACCACCGGCAAAACGTGGGTCAAGTCGGGTGGCGTCTGGACCTATCTCGGCATCTTCAAGGCGTTTCAACTGAGAGGCGCGTGGAGCGGCGCGACCGCCTATTCAGTCGGTGATGTCGTGTCGCTCAGCGGTTCAAGCTACGCTTGCGTGCTCGACCACACCAACCACACACCTCCGAATGCCACCTATTGGCAATTGCTCGCTGGCAAGGGCGACACTGGCGCCACCGGAGCGACCGGCGCCGGCTATGGCGGCACGTCGACCACGTCGCTCACGATCGGAACGGGCTCGAAGGCGTTCACCACGCAGTCAGGGCTCGCCTACCAGAACGGCGCGCGCGTGCGGGCCAGCTCGGCGGCGAATACGTCCAACTGGATGGAAGGTCTCGCCACCTATAGCGGAACGGCGCTAACCATTACTGTCGACAAGACCAACGGCAGCGGCACACTTGCCGATTGGAATCTCAACATTGTCGGCCAACCTGGCGCGGGTGACGTTTCGAGCGCTAATGCGTTGTCGGAATATACGGGTGTCGCTGCGACAGCGAGGGCAAATCTGGGCATCAAGCAGGCTGTTGCTCTCGCGGCAAGTCAAGATTTCAACGCGGTCACGTCGCCGGGAACTTACTACACTGTTGACGCATCCTCTACGAATGCGCCATCGGCTGCGTTTTACTTCTTGCGTGTTGAGACCGGCTCAGGGCTAACCGTCACTCAATGGGCCACGCTTTCTAACAATACAATCAGCTACGTTCGTGCTCGCGATTTCACTGGTGTTTGGACCACCTGGAAACAAATAGTTGATTGGACTGGTGCGGGTCACCTTCCGGGGATTGCTGGCAACACAGCAGCATCAACTGGCGAGGTCGGCGAGGTTATCTCAGCGAGCGGAACATCTGGCTCGCTTTCGAATGGTGTTGTCGCCGCTCTCGGCTCCATCTCTCTGACGGCAGGAGACTGGGATGTTAGTGCTACCGTACAATTTAACGCGAGCGGCGGCACCACGAGCACAGACTACAACGGGGCGATCTCCACGACGACCGCAAGTCTGACCCCTTACGGTACTTCAATTGCGTTTACCCAGCGCATCGTGTCGAGTGCCGACCATAGTGAGAATTTTGTCATTCCGCCTGTTCAGGCCCTCATAAACTCGACCACTTCATTTTATCTCAACGCGCGGTCTGCGTTTACCGGCACGGCACCGACGTCCACTTGGTCAATCCGTGCACGGCGGATGCGTTAATGGTAGAGCCGGCGCAGCGACTCGATGGTTTGGCGGTACTCGTCGATTGCCTCACGCGCCATTCAAGCGAGCGCGGCCCTCTATCACCGCTGATGACCTAAATCGACCCCTAACACGAGCGCCTTCTGACGGAGCGCTCCAACGGTGCGCTTCATCTCCTTTGAAATCTTCGCGACCGGCGTCCGGTCTTTCGAATGCTTTTTGAGCGTCCGCAAGTCAGCTGGTGTCCACTCGCGGCGAACGGTTTTCTTTGTCTTCTTGGCCAAACGGCGCTCCTTCAAATGTTGAGGGGCGAGGTCTAACAACATCGCGCAGTGCGCGCAACCATGCCGGTCATTAAACTTCACCGACTGGCTGGAAATTCAAAATGCAACCTGGCATTATTAAGGAAATAAATTGTCGAACGATCTCGTAGTTCAGCTCGGTGCGAAGCTGGACCAATTCCAAAGCGACATGAATCAAGCCGGAGACATCGCGGACAGCGCTGTCTCGCGGATTGAACAGTCGTTTGCGAATCTCAACCCAACTGCTGGCGGCTTCGCGTCGCTTGGCGCGGCTGCGGCCGGCGTAACTGGACTTGTTGGCGGACTACTTGCGGCGCTTACCAAGGTGAATAGCGAGCTCGCCGACCTGCAGAAGAATGCAGAATATACCGGACTGACTGCTGAGCGATTCCAGCAGATTCAATTCGCGGCGGGTCAGGGCGGTGTTTCGTCACAAGAGTCCGTCAACGATCTGCGCAAGGTGGCCTCACTACTGGCAGATGCCAAGGAGAACGAAAACTCTTTGACGAGGCTGCTTGATGCAAACAACATCAAGTACAAGGACCGTAACGGCCAGGTTATCAGCCTGAACCAGCTTCTGGTGATTGCTGGCGATCTTCTTAATAAGTTCGGTTCAATGCCAGAGAAGACGAAGGCCGCGCAGATGCTCGGACTTTCCGAGAGCTGGGTTGAGGCACTTCGCAATGGCAGCAAGTCATTCGAGGATATTGCGCAGGGTGCCGAGGCGGCTGGTGTAATCATCGATGGCGCTACCGTTGCTAAGGCCGCTGCTTTTGATCGGGCGTGGAAACAGTCATCAGCGCAACTTGCAGCGCAGTTCAAGTCGACTGCGGCGGATATCGGTGGCTGGCTGGATGATCTGATTGGCAAGGCGGGGGAGCTAGTAAAAGCCGCGCTTGAATCTCAAAACATCCAGTCCGGTAGTGGGCAAGAAAAATTTAATGCCTATGCTGACGCCGCCGCTATTTTCTTAAAGAACGCAACGGGCGCAACCCAGAGCGTTGATCAACTGACTGACTCGATCGATCGTCTGCAGAAATCCGGCAGCGGCGATCCAGAAATTGTCGCTGGCCTCGAACTTATCCGGGCCAAGGCGCAACTCGCCCGTGACATGCTGCAGGCTGCGGCCGAGCAGCAGTCGAAGGTAGAATTTCCTGGCGGCGTTCCCACTCCAGCAGCGCGCCCGGCTGCAGCTAACAACGCAGATCCAAATGCGGCGAAGCTTCCGTCTCGTGCCAGTGACGGCGCTGCAGATGCTTACGACCGCGCCACAGAATCCATCATAAAGCACACGGCGAGGGCGATCGCGGACACCGTCGCAGTAAGTAAGGGCGCGGTGGCGCTGGCCGCGGTGCGGCCCTAGATTGGAGGTTCGGATATGAGCGCGATAAACGGTTTCGTTCGAAGTAACGCAGCATTCTTGCTGACGGACGGCCTTTCTTATTTTGAAGGCATTCCGGACGATGTGAATCTCAATAAGGCTCATCGCCTGTACGGGTTGAATGCCGTGGTCGCTGCGACTGGACCGGCACAGTTCGGCGAATGGATGTCCACACGGCTCGCTTACAAGTCATTCGATAATTTGATCGAAACCGCAGAATGGCAGATTACTCATCATTTCAAGCGCTACGCGCGCGAGTATCGCGATGGAGACGCGGTATCTTGTGTTGTGCTGGCCGGTTGGCATGAAAAAGAAGAGCGACCAGCGATATACTCTATTGAGTTGGAGACGGCCGGCACCCCAAAGGCATTGTTGGTCAGACAGAGCGCTGAGTTTGAGGAAAAGCACGTTGCGACCAGTTTGACAGAATTGCCAATCATAGCGATGCCGCCGCCCTCGCGTGAGGAGTTTCAAGAGGCAGGCTTTGACCTTATTGCCGACGTGGAGAAGGTCGATCCTGAATCGTATCTGCTGCACTGCATGGAGATTCAGCGTCGCAAACGCTTCGATGGACGCCACGTTGTTGGCGGCCATGCGGTACTTACGACCATCACACGCGAGGGCGTTGCCCAGCGCGTCGTGCACGTATGGCATGAGGATCAACCCGGCAAGAGGATTGAGCCGGCACCGATTGATTGGTCTGCATGGCAGGCGGAGCGGGTGGCGGCGTGAGGGGGGGCGCGGGGCTGCAGACGCAGATTGCCCAGCTTAAGACTGAATTGCACACCCGCGTTGTTGCGGCAGTGAAGGACGCAACAGCGCGGAGGGTGTTAAGGTGAGGGGAGTTAAAAAATGAGCGAATTCACTCTAATTGCGTCCAAGTTCAGTCTATCCGTCGAAGGAAACAAGTCCTTCAAAAAGCCTGACGACTGTATCAACGACTGCCTTCTCCTGTTCAAAGGGGAGGCCGGTGACTTCACCGTTCTTGACACCAAGAATAAGCTTTTGCTGAAAGTCAAAGACAGCCTGTGAGCCGTTCAGCGCGTGCATCTCTACGACCGCCTGTCTAAGCGCCGTCCACAGGTGCAAAATCACCAAAGCGTTCTGCGGTCCATTCAGGTCTTCTGATCGCATTTCAATCTTGTCAGTCATCTCTTCCTCGCCCGTGATTCTAGCTGCAAACTATAGCGGATGCGTTTGGGATGATGTCGGTGTTGGCCGGACGGCTTTCATAAACTCCAGGCCAAACGCTGTGAGTTGATATCGGGCGAACGTTCTGGACCCAGTCTGGGCGGCCCCTCCAGCGAACAACGGCTCTGCATTTTTGAACTGGAGAACCGACGCTAGCCCCAACTTGTCTAGATGCTCGATATATATGTGAACATTGTCTGGAGACCGAAGCTCATGCCGCGGTAACTCATCCACTTCAATCTTTCGATTGAAGAATCGGTTAGTGGCTCCATCGTAGTCGTCAGTGAACTGAAATTTGTAGTGATCGTTGTTTAAAAGCTTATCGTGGATCGTCCTAAGTATCACCGCTTCATCTTTTGATAACTGCTTGATCAAAGGCGCAAACGCGGGATGCGCGCGGTCGGCCATCTGTCGATCGAATGCTTTGGAAAGCAACTCATTGTACATTTCGGTTATCAGCGTATCTTCGGGCTCATACTTGATCGCTTCTAGTATCGGCCCAGCAATCTGCGGCGCAGGTAGAATTCGCTGTTCTTGTGGTACGTTCCTGACTGACCGATCAAGAAAAGCGACATAGCGGTCCTGAAGCGCCGCTGTGAATTGCAAAGGCGCGAGAGCGAGTCGGAGAGTCTTCACAAAGTCGGCTAGCGCGGATCCGGTTTCCTGCATCGCGGGGGAAAGCCCGTCGTGGTAAGCTTCCTTGATAGGAATCTGCTTTACAAGTTCGGTTGCGACAGCGCTCGCTAAGTCTACTTCGTTTGCCAAGTGGCTCTCCAAATCTCTTCTTCCAGCACGAAGCCCCGGACTACCGAGTAACGCGAACGTCGCCGTAGTCTTCCTCAATCGGCCGCTCACCATCAAAATCTGTGTGAGCGAGTAGGGCGCCGATACCAAACAGCACCATACCGCCGATCCACACCAGGCACGTTGCAGTCAAATAGGCGGAAGTCCCGACGCCAATATTGCCGGTGAGCCCGAATAGAGTGCCGGCATTGAATAGCAGTCCGATGACGCCCCAGAACCAGAAAAGTACGGCAAGTAATCCCTTGGAAGCGCCGTAGTGGCCTCTGAGCCGGAACGTGCGCTCCCAGCTCTCTTTCGATTTGAATAATCCCATTGAAATCCCCCGGACCCACGACAACTTTACAGAGTGGGGAGGAGGCTGGGCAACTGGATTTTGCTTGGCACGGTGACCTGACACAGGATCTCCGCTACGCACCTGTCATTTTTGACAGGTTCGGCCCATCCCGAGATGGCGCATGATCGCCCAAAAGACGAGGGCCATCGCTGTGCAGCGCTACTATTTTCCGATCATTCACAAGGGGCAATTACAGGCGGACGATGCGGGGGAGATGTTCGGCTCGGCCAATCTTGCGAGGCAGTATGGCGCTCGTGTCGCTCGGGATATTGGCGGCGATCCCGAGTACGATCCCGCTAACAGCACCGTGGTAATAGTGGTTGACAGCGCTGGGGCAGAGATCGCGCGGCACGTGGTTGTTGGTGTGTAGTCCCGCCGCGCGACTGGCCGAAACCTAGTCGTCTGGGCGAACTACTCCTTGATCTGGAGATCCTTCAGAACGCGCGCGGCTCGGGCGCGGGCTCGCTCCAACTTAGCTTCCCTGGCCTCAAATGCAGCAAGCTCTGATTCAAGGCGCTCGTAAATCGGCAAGTATACTTCCGCCTTTTTGCCGGCGCGGTGCATGACCAGAGCGAGCCGGTCGAGGCACCATTCCAGCCTGGCGACGGTGATTGGATTGTCCGCCGTGCTTGGCGGGCTGCGCTTCGTAGATCGCTTGGCCATTGTGCTGCGCCTCCAACGCTCATCGTGGAGCGCAGGGAAGGGGACAGCAACTATTCTTTAGCGGTGCCCCTCTCCCATGGCCTGCCAGGCCGCTTCGCGTATTGAAACCAAACCCGCCCAAGAGAATTGCAGTGCATGGAAATCCATCTTGTTCGGGTGACCACCGACGACGGTCAAAATCGATACTGGTTGGCGGTCGCCCCAGATCAAGATGCGGCTGTCCAACTGGTGTTGGACGCCGTCCCCGAGGGCTGGGCGGCTAGTCCGAGCGGGCTTATGGCGAAAGATGAGTTTGCGACAGTGGGCTTACGATCGGGGGAAGTTCGCGAGGTCAACGTCAAAGCCGGGCTGTCCTGATGTTTCGGCTTAACACCGCGTGGCATTTTAGCGCGGCGCGAGCCTTATTGGGGAGCCTTTGGCGAGTGGAGAGTCCCATGTCCGAACGTCGCGAGCTCTATCGCAGTCCGAACGGTGATTCCTGGTTCCTAGGGCGGGAGCCGACGAACGGCTACGCATTCATCATCCATCAGCCGAATGCCCCCTCCGGAGGGCGACTCTCGCACATTGAACTCGGCGAGTTCTTGCGTGACCGGAAGGGACCCGAACAGCAAGCACTGTTGCGATTGATCGGCACGCTGGTGGAAGTGCCACCGTACGCGTAGCACGGGGTGGGGACGGGCTGGCGGCAGGTTCACGCTGCGGGCCTTGAGGCTTAGGGAAGAGGCAAGCCCTCTGCCGACAAGGCCTTCGCCTCGTCGGCCAGCCGTTTACGTCGCACCTGGTGCATCGTTGGAAATGGGGCGCCAATCTCGCGCGCCTTCGTTTGGACGGACTGCACAGAGCGCTTAAGCACGACCGAGGTGCGAGAAACCGAAACGCCGGTTTCAGCCGAACTCCGAAGGAAGTCGATTTGCTCTGGCGTCCAGGATCGTGATGTCATGCGGGGCATCAGGTTGCAACGGGACGCCACTTGTAAAGTTCCGGCACGCGGATGGAAGTGGCAAACATAAACCTTGCTGCACACAGCCACTTGAGGGTTTAGGCCTTGGGCTTGGTGCGCAGCGCTTGCTCCACCAGCCTGCGGATGGCCTCTGGCCTAGTCATGCCCCCGCCCTGTCCGGCGATCCATGCATCCAGCTTTGCGAGCGGATCATCGAGGAAGCGCACACCGACAAGCGTACCCTTGCCAGTGGTCACCGGGCGACCGCGCCTTTTTGTGTTAACTCTAATTGACTCTGCCATGATTAAGTGATAACACAAAATCAGGCCGGGCGAAAGCGCCAACTCTCGCACCGGCCCTAACCGCAGCGAGAAAGGATCTTCTTCGCCATGGCTGCCACCGAATCTACCACCGTTTTGCAATTGCTCTACACGCACCGCAGCATCACCGACCTCGCCCGCCGTCAGATTTCATCGCCAGCCAGTGACGGCTTGCGTGATGCAGCTGCAGGCATACAGAAGGAAATCATCAGTACGCCATCGGCGAGCTGGGCTGAGTTTGGCGCGAAGGCGTGCCTCCTTATCAACGAACTGACTACTGATCCCACCACGGGCTGGCTGGATGCGATCCGCGAAAGCCTGCGCGCTGACGCGCAGCGGCTGGGGCGCGGCGGCCTGAGGCGTCTAATCGTCATGGCGCCTCCGCGAGGATGCCGCGCTGTAGCTCCACGAAAAACGGGCCGACACAATGTGCCGACCCGTTTCCCAATAAGGCGTGTTTCTACGCACGGTAGCGCCGACCAGTACGACCGACCGGTTTCTACCCCGCTTGTATAACACGCCCTTAGCTGACGGCAATTCGGTGTCGCCGAGGCCCGATCCATCGAAGCGCCTCACTCGCGAGAGTGGGGCGCTTTGCTTGCTCTCTTTGCCGACTGACGCTAACGCTGGCTAGGCTGCCTTTAGGGGAGTGCGGTGAGCAAGGCTCGCGAGTTTATCGATTTCTGGACCGAGAACAGCATCCACGCTGTCGAGCAATATCGGACTGCCGGCGCATCTCAGGATGTGGCGGAACTCAGCCGGCGTCTTATTGAGGCTGCCAAGGGGCAGGGTATTTCAGAGGCCGACTTGCAGGCCGAAATTGGCGAAATCTCGGATTACATTGGAGACCGGCTCAAGGCGGCGAACGACGCTGAGCGCGAGCGGCGTAAGTCGACCTAAAGGCCTAGATCCTCACTTATCCAACCTATGAACGTCCCCAGGCTGCAGGTTAAGCTGTTCGAATAAGCGCTGCTGCTTAGGCGACATAGCAACATTTAGCACCTCCGCAGTCCATCCCTCAGGAACGGCGGCGAGGACAAGTGTTATCGCTTGGCTCGGTTTGGCGAGTGCGATCCAAATTTGCGTTGTTGTGTCGTCCGCCGTCACTTGAACAACGGTGAAGGTGTTGCCGAACGATTCCGCCATTTCGTTTAATGCGGCCCGCGAGCGCGTTGTTTCTAATGTGAAGTGCCTTAGTTGCAGTGGGACTGTGACCGCACTGCGGCTTTTCATTGGTGGGCTATTTCCCGTTCAGCGCAGCAGCGATCTTGCCTCCGATAGCTTCAACAGCACGGCGCGCGGCCTCGTCTGCCAAGTGGGCGTACCGGTGTGTGGTGCTCGGGTCGGCATGACCGAGCAGGGTACCGATCACAGGCAGGCCCATCTGATCGCCGATTCCGACGCTGGCAAAGCTATGCCGCAGGTCGTGGATCCTGACGCCAGTCACACCAGCCCGCTTGCAAATGGCAGTCCATGGGCGCTTGAGGTCTGCGCGCGGCTTCTCATTCTTAGTCGCGGCCGATTCACCCGCAATCACAAATGCGCCCAGCCTGGTCAGGCCCTTAATGATCTCGATGGCGGCGGTTGGCAGGTAGATCATTTTCTTGCCGGTCTTGGAGTCGGGCAACCGCAACACACCGTGCTGCAGATCGACTTCATCCCAGCGCAGGTGCAGGATCTCCCGCAAGCGCGCGCCGGTCAGCATAAGAAGCCGGATTGCGGCGGTGGCGTATGGTGACATTTTCACAAGCTGCCCGACAGGCGCGTGCTTCGCCTCGCCGGCATCTACTGGCAGGCCAACGGTCTCGGCCTCTATCATGGCGTTGCCAATCGCCAGCAGCTCGGCGGTCGTCAAATAGCGCTCGCGGCCTTCCTCTTCGTTCAGTTTGGCGCCGGACGCCGGATTCGTACCTTCCGGCACGTGGCCGTGCCGTGCGCCCCAACCGTAGGCCGCAGACACGAGCTTGATCGCCCGATTAGCGGATACGCGGGCCTCGCGCGTCATCAGTGCGTGCGCGCGCTGTACGTCAACCCTGGTTAGCACCACGGCTTTGGTCGAGCCCATCCGAGGTTTGACGTGCTTCTTCAGCAGCATTCGATACAGCCCGGCGGTTGACGCCTTCTTGTGTTCGGCCACGTACTCGTCGATGTATTTGGAGACCAATTCCTCAACCGTCAGGCTGGCCCGCTCGTCGCTCCTATTCTGAGCAAGGTCTTTTCCCAGCGCCGCGTTAGCAATCGCCTTACGGGCCGCCTCGCGGGCCTCAGCGGCCTTCAGAGTGCCAACCCGCCCTAGCTTCAGCCGCTTCTTGGATCCCCCGGCCACGGGGCGGAATTCCGCGAAGTAGGTGCCGGTGCCCGTGGTCGTCCTGTAGAGACCGAAGCCGGCAAGATCGTCGTCGAAATAGTAGGTTGTCTTGTTCGGAACAGCGGACTTCATCAGCGCCGCTACGCTATCGGTCGTAATCCTAATCGTCGCCATGCCCCACCAAATTTATAGCCAGTATGTAGCCAGCACTCTGACTATTGTCCTAGAAAAGGCAAGCGGTCATTGGTTGGATAACGTTTGATTCACAGATGTTTTTTGCGCTTCGTCCAACGTCTGGAATGGCTATAAAACGGGTCGCGTATAACTGGGAGACTAGGGGTCGGAGGTTCAAATCCTCTCGCTCCGACCATTTTTTCCAACTCATCTGTCGGGTGGATTGACCGTCGGTGTGGGGGCTGCTCCCAGCCGCGACGGATGCGTGTGACCAGAAGCGCTGGCCGCTTCGGCGGCCGGTGCATCAAAAAGTCGAAAAACAGCCCCATGCACAGTAGCGATGTCATTGGAGAATAACGTTTTTCCGAATCGATTTGACGCGTCGGGCAAAACAGGGGCATGATGTCATCATGCCAGCGGTGTCGTGATGGGAAGTATCTCCGACAGCCGGCTCCGTATCCCATGTTGGTAATGCGCGGAATTCGGAGTGCGCCATTTGCGAAGCGTCGGCACGCTCGCCAAGTTCGGGTGGCGCGAAATGCAAGTCAGCGTCAACTAACTCAGATCACGCAAAACTTTTGCAGAACGTCGCGCCGAAGGACGCGCCGCAGGCAATCAAGCCTTTGGCGGGTTCGTCGATAGCATGATGATGGGCCGATTTCCTAAGAGTCGCTTAACGTCTCAGGTCGTCGCTACTGCCAAAGCCGGCGAGTGAGGTTGAGAAAGCCGGCGAAAGGCACGCCAACCAAAATGCCGACAGTGCCGTATGCGATCGCGAACAGCGCCGCCATCCATGGCCCTGAACTTGTCGCTATCCCGTAAGCCGCACCAAGCCCGCCAAGTGCTCCAGCAATAACGATCATATTGCGATCGTTGGGCGCCTCAACGTTGTGAATGGGCGATCGCTTACGATCCAGGATCGGAGGACCAAACGGCTGCCTTGACCCCGCAACTTGGGCAGGCAGCATCGTTCCCAGAGACCGAGTGTCCGCAGTCGTAGCAATCGATCAGTTTCTTGAGCTGTCTCATGCTGGGGGCGGCGTTACTCTGCTGCCCCCTTTTAAAGCGATTGCGGGTGGGCGGTCATAAAATTGACTATATATTATTTATTTAATATGATTTAATATTGGGGCGTTAATTGTACAGTGCCCGTGCCTGAGGCTTGGAGCCTAGAACATTGGGCATCTCCCTCAGCCACGCATCTTGGGGCAGGGACCCGGGTGGCATGGATCGAGATCACCTTGACGCGATGTCCATTGATGAGCTGTGGGCGCTGCACACCGACGTGGGTCAGATCCTAGCAGTCAGACTGATCGCAGCAAAGCGCGACCTTGAGGAGCGGCTTAAACAGCTTCGCCAGAGAGCAGACTGGAAGGAACCGGGGATAAAACACTAAGGTACGACAGAGCCCCGGCGAGAGTGTTATAATTCGTGATTAATTCGCATTAACTTATTTATTTTTTTGACTTGTGATGTGATTTAATTGTTGGCTCGGTATGCAAAAAGCGCGGCGCGGCCTGCCTACTCCATTTCCCTTGCGCCTGCTTGGAAGGTCCGGCCATGACTGGTCTCCATCATTTCCAGAATTCCCCAGCGTCAATGCGATCGGCCGCTCCCTTCGAATGGGCCAACTTGCCCGAGGCGGGCAATCGCGGCGGTCGAGCGGATGCCGCTGCCGCTGTTCTTCGGCACCGCTTCGAAGCGCTCGCTGCTCAGATTGCCGAATTGGAAGCACTTCGCGAACTCGTCCTTGAGGCTGAGCAGAAGATCGCCTCTTGAACTGAACAACGCAGCTGCCTCCGCTCATGTCGGCTGTCCGCGCCAGATGAAACGCCTGCCACAGCGCAGCAGCACCAAGGTCACTTCTGCGCCAGCTTAATCGTTGCCACGGGCCACTTTCCGGGATGGCCAGCAATGGAAAGACGCAAGCCGTGCGCTTCGTCCAAGTACAATTCCTCGACAGTCCCTGCTGTGCCGTCCGTGAGCACCACCGCCTTACCGATCAATTCTGTCTCGGCTTCGTGATATTCGCGTAGAATAGCAGAGGCGTGAGCTTTAGCCCGAGGCATCTGCCGCATCTCGTCCTGGCTATGCGAGCAAAACCGCCTAGACTGAACTGCGTTCCTTTCGCCTATCGGAGTAGAAAGGGTCGGCGAGACGGAGATCATAACTCCCGATCCATCGCAGCATGGCTGCGGTTCTTCACCTTGATCCAGTGCTTCTGCCGACCGCCTCGGTACGGCCGATCGCGATGCTTGGAGACCAAGCCCTCAAGTCCCATCCGGCAAGCCGCCCGAAATAAGTCGGGCCCGATCTCGCCGCGCTCGAAGGGTGCCACACTGATCCCATCCGGCCGGCGGGCCAATAGCTGCTGCAGATTTGCTTTGCGCAGGTGGAGGGGCAGGGACCGCAGATCATCGCCGCCCATCACGAGGATATCGAAGGCGTAGAGCTGCACCTCATGGTCGTGTTGACGGCTGTGCAGAGCGTTGAAGTCGCTGATGCCGTCCACGCCGAGGATCACGGCCTCGCCATCGATCACAAAGCGCTTCTGCCGGTTCTTCAGCGCGGCCTCAGCAATCTAGGGATAGCGCTTCGTCCAGTCGGTGCCGTTTCGAGAGAGGAGGCGCACGCTCTCGTTCTCACGAAGCGTTCGCTGCGTCATCCAGACACAATGCCGATTAACTTGGATTATTGTTTAAATTTTAAATGCCAGATAAACTCTCATTTAATTCGCAGGCTGCTCGGGGGAGCGCAACCTAGGAGAGTAGATATTCATGAAGATCACCTTGGGCGTTCTTTCCGCAGCGGCATTTGCTCTGACTCTGGCGATGACCGTGTCACCTGCCTCGGCTTGCAACGGCAACGGGAATTGTCCCAACGCGCCCGGCCAAAATAAGCCAGGCCATGTCAGTGGCGCCCCGGGGCCGATCGCGGGCGCAGGTCTTCCCCTTCTTGCGGTTGGATACGGCGTGTACTGGCTAGTAAGACGGCGGCGGACCCGCTAGTCGCACGTAGTCGTCCCGCGATCGCTTTATGCCTGAAATTAGGACAGGAACATTCCCGCGATTACCAAGTTTTCCCGATACCCTTCCCCAAGGGTGACCCCGAGTGGCCCCAGCTCCAATCCCGCCAAATATCCCCGCGAGCTGGGGCCCTTTTTCGAGGCCTCAGCTTCATCCCATTGCCCGGAGCTGAGGCCTTTTCTTCGCGCCCGTGATCCGGCCGCCCAGATGACCCTCGCGAACGTGCCGATGGGAGAGAGATTCCGCCAAGAGCGAGTTGAGGTAAGCCACTAGATTTTAGGAATAAGGACGGGCCCACGCGTCAGCCCGGAATTACGGTGACATTGCTGGACTGCACCCCTAAAGTGAGACACGATAATTACAGTGACAGGCATCGCCGGTCATCCGGTCGGTGAGTTTGCGCACGAGCTCGGTGTAATTTTCGTCGGCAATCAATGGCATTGCAATTCCCTTTAGCCCACCATTAGCGGTGCGCCGCCATAGATTCATATTCGCGGAATCGCGTCAACCCATTGAATTACTTGCGGAATGTGAGTCAGCGCTGACTTACTCGCGCTGCCCTGACCAGCGAATTTCCCAGGGCGGGATCGGTAATGATTCGACATTCGATTTAATTCTAGTTAATTTTAGTCGTTTAAATGGAGCGGGAGCCGATTATGTTAAGATTAATTTTCGTCCCTGTTTTGGTAATGGGTGTAGCGTCCGCACAAGCGCAGCAAGGCACCGCTCCGAAAGGCTCGGTGGATCAAGCAAAACTCGCGAAATGCAGACAGCTAGCTAAGGATCGCGGCTTCACTTCGGGGATGGAGAATGCGAAGGGAGCTAATGGACCGCGACAGTTCGTGATCGCTTGCATGCAAGGGAAGCAAAGCTAGTAGTTACCCGATCACTTTTGCGCGTCCGGCGACATTGCTGACGCTCGCATGATCCTTTGGACCTCGCTGTAAGTCCATTCAGCTTCCCGGCGAAGGGGATGGTTGATGGTGAGTGTGCGGGGCCCGACGTGGATACTCGCCGGTAGTTTCGCATGCTGTAGGTGCCCAACCGTCATCGCAGGGCTTCGTGTCGATCTTGAACTTGAATTGGGAATTGCGGTGACAGTGCTTCAACTGATCTAACGCGCCTTCCACATCATGTCGGAGGACTCTACCTCGATCCAAATAAGTGCACTATCACCGCAATTTCTGAATGATGGCGCATTAGCGTCGGAGTTCTTTTAATTGCAGGCAATTTCGCTTCGGCGCCGGTTGTGTGTTCACAACACCTCGGCACGAATCTGAGCCACGCCACGATCCGTAATCCCCAAGCTGCGCGCAGCAGCCAGCGAAAGGTCGAGGACACGACTGCGGACGAACGGACCGCGGTCATTGACTGTAACGATGACGCTTCGGCTGCCGTGAGTGACGCGCAACTTGGTGCCGAAAGGCAGGCGGCGGTGCGCCGCTGTTAGCCGATTACGATCAAACGATGAACCGCTCGCAGTCTTGCCTTTGAAATAAGAATAGTAGGAGGCTTTGCCGGAAAAGACTCGATTAGAAGATTGGGCTCCGAAACGGTCTTTCGAGGGCTCTTCCGGAGTCGGAGGTTGGGCTTGCTGTGGGGTCGAAGGTGGCGCTTGCGTTTCGTCCTTCTTTGTCTGGTCGAGCCCTTCAGGAGCTGGCTCCGCGTGAGCTTTTGGAATGATGAACCACCTCTCATCGAAGGTTTGCGCGACAGCAGGAGTCGAGTAGATCGCCATCCAAGCTGGGATTGTTGCAATCGTGATCATTCTACAAAGAACTTGCATGATCGGCCTCACGCATGAAAACTGATGGACAATGCAAACTCATCGGCCTGTGTTCCTGCACACGCATTCTCGTGCAGACAAAGGTGAGTGCATACCGATGGTTCGATGCGTAGTTCCGAGAGTACTTAGGCGCAGCGCAGCAAGCAGTTGTCTCGCTGCGGCGCATCACGCCGTAGATCTGCAACCCGAAGGCACGAGATTGCCGCGTCCAGCAGCCGCTGCTTGGCTTCTCCGATAGCGTAGTCCTTCGATCTCGAAACTGCTCGAGCTTCGCAATTTGCGTTAGCTGCCAAAACGCTCGTCGGGCAAGGTAGAGATCGATAACCTTCTGGGACTTGTCGACGCTCTAGCAATGAGCGCTTGCAATATCGACTGCTAAGCGGTTGGTCGCAAATACCCCACCAGCATCCGCGTCGTCTCGTCCACCAGCGTCCGCACCATTTTCTCCGACAGCATCTCGGCCTGGTTCAGCACGGTGTTGTGCGCGACCGCTTCGATCGCGCTCACGCAGATGAACGTCGCCAGGGCCGGGTCGATCTTGCGCATCTCCTTGCGGCGGCTTTCGAGATAGGTGCGCACGAGAGCGTGGACCTCGCGGTTGAAGGCTTCGACGTCTTTGAGCTGGCCGGTGCGCGGGATCTGCTCGGCGAGGACGCGGTGCAGCTTCGGGTCGATGCGGTGGGCTTCGATTGCGACGGTGACGAGTTTTCTCACGGCATTTTCGATCGGCAGGTCGGCGACTTCGACGAGCGCGGCGCGGACGAGGCCCATGATCTCTTCATTGTGACGCTCGATCACGGCGGCGACGAGGGCCTCCTTGCTCGGAAAATACTGGTAGAGCGAGCCGACGCTGACGCCGGCGATTTCGGCGATGCGGTTGGTGCTTGCTTTCTCGAAGCCTTCGCGGACCAGAATGCGAGCGGTTGCCTCGACCAGCGCATCGACGGTGGCGCGGGATCTCGCCTGCGAGGCATTTTTCCGGGGTTTTGTCGGCGGTTTGCGCGCCATGGCTTTGAGATCCGAATGCGAGTAGGAAAAGCGAGCGAATGCTCGCATTATATCCACATATGGCGGCGGGTCGGCAAGCGTCTCTGTCGCCCCGAGAGATCAAGCCAGGCGGAGAGGTGGCCATGAGCGTCGCAAAGATGTTGTCGTCCCTGCAGTTTTGCCCTGACTTCGGCGCGTTGCGCAGCGGAGATCCCGCGCCGAGCTTGCAGAGCCGCTGCTTCAATGCGCTGTTGCGGCAGCTTCCGTTCAAGCAGCAGCTTGCCTCAGCCGAGGCCGTGCAGGCGCGTGTTCAGAAGCTCGCATTACAGCCGGCCTCGTATGAGCCGACGGGACTGGGCCGCGGCGTCGAGGTGACGTTGACGAAGATGGGCGGCTGGCCTGTGTACTACACCGCACCGTCGTCGGGCCATGAGGGCTGCAATCACGTCATGTTCCTGCATGGCGGTGGTTTCATCAACGAGATCGTGCCGGCGCATTGGCGCTTCATTGGCGAGATGACGCGGAAGGCGCGCGTCGTTTGCGTCGTGCCGATCTATCCGCTGGCGCCGCGCGCGACCGCGAAGGAGATCGTGCCGGCGACGGCGGAGCTGTTGCGCATGCTGCTGGAAGACGCGGGGGCCGCAAAGGTCACGGTGGTCGGCAATTCCGCCGGCGCCGGTCTTGCGCTCGCCGCCTGTCAGTGGCTGCGCGATCGTGGGCACCGGCAGCCGGCCCGCCTGGTGCTGATCTCGCCCGCGGCCGATGCCTCGGTCAGCCGTGCGGAGCAGGTGGCGCTTGCGGCACGCGATCCCATTCAGGACATTCCGGGCATCGTCGAGGCAGGACGGCTCTATGCCGGCGAACTCGATGTCGGTCATCCCTTCGTCAGTCCGCTCAACGGCGCTTTCCGCGCGCTCGCGCCGATGACGATCTTCTCGGGCACGCGCGACCTTCTGTATCCCGACAGCGTCGATCTTGCGGAGCGGGCGAGGGCAGTGGGTGTGGCGGTCGAGCTGCATCTGCTCCGTGACCAGCCGCACAATTATGCGCTGATGCCGACCCCGGAGGGGCGACGTGCGCGTGCGCTCATTTTGCGCGCAGTGGCTTAAAGGAAGGGCGTGATCGTTGTCACAGAGCGCGGCGGCTCAATGAGGGTGGCGGTATAGAGCTCATGCGGAGGGAGAACGGGCGCGCCTCCGGGGCGTTTCCTCGATGTCGTAGTTCTACGGGCCTACGCGTGGCCCTTGATCTCGTAGTGGCCCGGCACGCATTTGTAGCGCTCGAGGCGCCAATTGGCGTGATAGATCGGATGCTCGCCCATCCATTTCGCCAAGGGGGCCTGTGCGCCGATCGCGCATTGCATCATCGACATCTCGGGCGTCATGTTGCTGTCGGTCACGATTTCCTCGACGCAACTGCCTGAGCTTATTGCGCTTAGCCGGCAGAGCACGGCAACGACGGTCACGAACATTCCTGTCACCTCATCGGTTGTTTCTGACCACGAAGAGGATGCAAGCGGAGTGCCAGAGCCTGTGACACGCAAACAACACGCTGGCCCGGCCGAATCGCCCCAGCGTCCACTTCCATTGGGTGATTCGGATTGTAAAAAAATTCCCCCTAACCCGAAGCCGGACAAATACGGGAACCGTAGCAAAGAATGACCACGTCTCGGCACCGGGCCGCCGGCGCTTCACATGCCGCGCGCAGCAGGCAGAGCTATCGCATGAGCTTCCCGGCGACGACAGAGCAAGCGCCTCGTCCTTCGAGACGCCCGCTTTGGCGGGCTCCTCAGGATGAGGCTGGACGGCGTCGGTGTGATTGAAACTGCGGCCGCGCACTCCGCCCTCATCCTGAGGGCCCGCCAACGGCGGGCGTCTCGAAGGATGTGCCGCGGGGGAAGGTGCCTCACATGCGATAGCCCCGCACGCGGCAGGCAGCTCGTACCGACCTCATGACGATTGCACCGGAGCGGCCAATAGTCCGTCCGCCGAAATAACTGAACATGGCAGGCGCCGCTTTTACCTGCGGATGCGGTGCTGCTACAGTTTTGCGCGCGCCCCCGGTGAGCGGCGCTGCGACGAAGAAACATACCGACAAGGGGAGGGATCGAAGTCCCATGAAAGATTTTGCAGGAAAGATCGCGGTCATCACCGGCGGCGGCACCGGAATGGGGCGCGAGCTGGCGCGGCAGCTCGTGGCCGAGGGTTGCAACGTCGCGATGTGCGACGTCTCGGAAGCGGCGATGGCCGAGACCAAGCGGCTCTGCGAGGTCGAGAGGCTGCCGCAGGGCCTGCGCGTCACGACGCATGTCGCCGACGTCGCGATCGAGGATCATCTCAGGCGCTTTCGCGACCAGCTCGCCGAGCAGCAGAAGACGGATAAGATCCATCTTCTGTTCAACAATGCCGGCATCGGCGGCGGCGGCAGTCTGTTCACCAATACGCGCGAGCAGTGGGAGCGCACCTTCAACATCTGCTGGGGCGGCGTCTATCTCGGCGTGCGCACCTTCCTGCCGATGCTGGTCGCCGCGGACGAGGCCCACATCGTCAACACCGCGAGCGCCAACGGCTTCTGGGCCTCGATCGGCATGAACCAGGCGCACACCGCGTACAGCTCGGCCAAGTTCGCGGTGAAGGGATTTACCGAAGCGCTGATCAACGACCTTCGCCTGCACGCGCCGCACGTCAAATGCTCGGTGGTGATGCCCGGTCACATCGGTACCTCGATCGTCTCCAATTCGCGCAAGGTGCAGAGCAGTGACGGGTCCGAGAGGCTCAATGCCGACGAGGTCGCGTTGACCCGCAAGCGCATGGTCGCGGCCGGCGTGCCGGATGCCGACAAGATGTCGGACGACGACATCCAGGCGGCGTTTGCCGAGCGCGCCCGCAGCTTCCTGGAGGATGCGCCGACGACGGCGGCAGAGGCGGCGAAGATCATTCTCGACGGAGTCAAGGCGGAGCGTTGGCGCATTCTCGTCGGCGAGGACGCCAAGCGCCTCGACGAGCGCGTGCGCGCCACGCCGGAGCAGGCCTACGACCGCGCCTTCTACGAAAGTTTTACGCAGGAGGTCGGCTGGCGGCTGGGCTGACCGCTCGAGAGGCGCGGGGATGTAGGTATGATAATCGTCATGGCAAGAGGTGCGCCTGTGATAATGCGTGCCACCTCTTGCCAATTTTCTTGCCGGTGTTCAGCGCTTCATGCCGAATTCGAATGTCACGCATGCGACACGTTCGTGCGTTCAAGCGATGGTGATCTTAAACGGGTCTCATTTGGCGCACGCCAGCTTGGTCGGCGAACCAAAATAGTCTAGTCAATCAGGAGTAACGCGACGATAGAGCGTAGCTCCCGATGATACCCGCATGCCTCTCCGACGACTGGACCCTTTGCCCGGAGAGAGAGGACATCTCCGCTGAATTCACGCGGCTGCTCACCGCGGCCCAGGAGGGCGGCGCCACGATCGCCGAATGCCTGATGATCGTGCGGCAGCTGAAGCGGGGCAACGATCAATCCTGGCATCGCGAGTGGAAGAAGCTGGCGCAGGCCAACCGTCAGCGTGCCGAAGCCGCCTTCGCGGAAGGCCATTTGGCGACGGCACAGCGCAATTGGCTGCGTGCGATGAACTATTACGGTGCGGCGGCGATGCCGCTGGACCCGGCCGACGAACGCCGCTGGGTCGCAGTGCTCGCGATGCAGGAGTGCGCCCGCCGCTATTTGTCCGCGCGCGGCCCGGCCGGCGAGGTCGTGACCATCCCCTGGATCGACGGACATGCGCTGCAGGGCTACTTCCTGCCTGCGTCGTCGGGAAGAGGGCGGGCTCCGACCGTGATCTGCATCGGCGAGCCCGGCCACCGCAAGGAAGAGTTTCTGTTCAAGCTCGCGCCGCATGCGCGCGAGCGCGGATTCTCGATGCTGGCGCTGGACCTCTTCGGCGACCAGCGCGACGATTTTCTCGACGTGCTGCTGCGGCGCCGGGATCTCGAGAGCTCGGTCCCGTGCGTCATGGACTATCTGGAGACGCGCAGCGACGTCGATTTCGGGCGCGTCGCGATCGTCGCGGACGGCTGGGGCTCTTCCTTCGTCGCGCGCGCCGTGTTGCAGGAGCCGCGGCTTGCCGCCGCCGTCTGCGACGGCGGGCTGTGGGATCTGCACGAGCGGGCCTTCTTCGCCAGCCGATTCGCGATGAGCGACGTCAGCATCGTCCCGGTGCCGCATGCCCCGCTGATGGCTTCCAGCGCCGACTGCCCGGTGTTGATCACGCTCGGCGAGGACGGCTGGCTCAAGGCCGATCGGGCCCGTCAGCTCGTCCAGAAATCCCGGCTCGGAAGCTCGGACGTGATGCTGAAGGTGTTCACTGCGGCGGAGACCGGCGCGGCGCAGGCGCATGCGGACAATCCGAGCCTTGCCAACGAATACATCTTCGACTGGCTCGAATCGCGGCTCGGCGCGGCCGGGCGGATCTGATCTAAGGCGCGCGCGTCAGAAGTCGAGGGTGAGGCGGACGCAGGCCTTCTCGAGGCGGGACTTCAGCATTGCGAGCTTGGCGGTGAATTCGGTGAGCTCATGCTCGTCGAACTCCTGGAAGACGAATTCCTTGATGGTCTTGTACTGCTCGTTGAGGCTCGCCAGGTGCTTCTGCGTCTTCTCGGTCAGGGACAGCCGGACTACCCTGGCGTCGGTCGGCGAGGGGCGACGGCGCAACAGGCCCTTCTTCTCGAGCAGCTTGGACTGGGTGGTGACGAACGAGGGATCGACGTGGAGGAGCTTTGAGACGACGTTGACCGGGATGCCGTCGTCCTTGTCGAGGTCGGAGATGGCCATCAGGATCAGCCATTGCGGGCCGCTGATGCCGAGCGTCCTCGCCCAGAACTGACGCAGCTCCTCCAGATACATGTTGATCGACGATATCTCCCAGGTGAAGCGCCTGATGATATCCAGATTTCCGATGGAGCGCAGGCGCGCACCCTCTTTCCTCGTTGCGGACACAGCGTCACTCCCGTGAACTGATTCTTCGGGCCAGTGTTCGTGGCAGGCCATAGTCCACGCAAGCCTGCTCTGAGGCAAGTGCAGAGCAGAGTTATTTTGTCACGGAAATTACAAAGATGATCAGCTCAGCAGATTGACTCACCCCCCGGTGTTGCGCGCGGGGCACAGGTTAGTGAAACAATAAAGCTGACTAAATAAACTATTTTGATTAGCGGAAAGACGCAGGCATATTGGCCGGTGACGGTGGGGGGTACTCGATCGTCCCGTTGCAGGTGGTTCGCTCACGTCCCTCGCGTTTCAAGCGGGTGCGTCCGAAGCGCGAAGCGGCCGAGCGGATTGAAGAGACGGGGATCTGGGGGGCCTCACGGTCCAGTCTCCGCAAAATGAGCAACTTGGAGGTTTTAAAATGAAAGTAGTGAAGAGCCTTTTGCTCGGCACTGCCGCGGGTCTGATCGCCGTGGGTGGAGCCCAGGCGGCCGATCTTCCGGTCAAGGCCAAGGCGGTCGAATACGTGAAGATCTGTTCGCTCTATGGCGCGGGTTTCTACTACATCCCGGGCAGCGACACCTGCATCAAGCTGGGCGGCTATCTGCGTGCTGAAGTCGCGCTCAATGCGGGCGGCAACTACAGCGCTCAGTACAACGGCGTCTTCGCGGCGAACAACCGCCTGACGAACTACTACTCGATGCGCGCTCGTGAGGATCTCAACATCGATACGCGCACCGCGACCGAGTACGGCGTGGTCCGCACCTATTTCGATGCGGTCTTCACCTGGACGACCGGCAGCTATGTCGGCACCGGCTCTGCCACAGGTGCGACCGGCTACAGTGCCACGACGGCTGGCTCGTCCACCATCAACCCGACGGACGGCGGCATCTCGGGCGGTTCGCTCGGCGTCTACTACGCCTTCATCCAGTTCGCCGGCTTCACCATGGGTAAGTCCGTGTCGCAGTTCGACGCGCCCTGGATCAACTATCCCGGCAACAACTTCGACCAGCTGGTCGGCGGCAGCGGCTCGACCAACGGCGTCGCCCAGTTCACCTACACGGCCGATTTCGGCCAGGGCGTGACGGCGGCGATTTCGGCGCAGGACCAGACTCAGTTCTTCACGACCAACCTCTGGAACACGGCCGGCATGAGCACGACAGGCGTGCTCGGCGGCGCTTACGGCTCGAACGACATCGGCGGCACTCGGTCTCCCGACCTCGTCGGTATGGTCCGCGTTGACCAGGCCTGGGGTCTGTTCCAGGCCTCGGTTGCCGCACACGACAACCATGTTGCTTACTACGGCGCGACCGAGACCACTGGCCACCCCGAAGACAAGTGGGGTTGGGCGGTTCAGCTCGCTCTGTCGATCAAGAACATTCCGACCGGCGCAGGCGACGTGATCAACATCTCGGGCGTCTACACCGACGGCGCGAGCCGCTACAACTTCCAGTCGCTGGCAGCGACCAGCTACTCGATGTTCGGCAGCTCGAACGCGGCGTATCAGAGCATCGGCTTCGCCGGCGTGTCTGACGCGGTGTTCGGCCCCGGCGGCGGCCTCGAGCTGACCAAGACCTACGGCTTCCGTGGTGCCTACACCCACAACTGGAGCCCGTACTGGAACACGGCGCTCTACGGCGCGTGGGCTGCGGTCAACTACAGCGGCACGGCGAAGGGCCTGATCTGCGGCAGCGCCGCGTTCGCGACCCTGACCGGCACCTGCAACCCGGACTTCAACATCGGCCAGGTCGGTGTCATCACCCGCTGGACGCCGGTGAAGGGGCTGACCTTCTCGGCCGACTTCACCTACAGCCATCTCGACCAGAAGTATTCGGGCGTGATCACGACCGGAGCACTCACGAGCGTGGCCAAGCCCGCGGCCACGTATGAGCTGAAGGACCAGGACACCTACAGCCTGCTGCTGCGCGCCCAGCGCAACTGGTAAGCTCGGTCTTCGGACATGAAGCAGCCCCGGCGGGAAACCGCCGGGGCTTTTCTTACGATGAGAGGGATTCGGAAATCCGGCAGCTTTCCACGCGGCCGATGAAGACGAGCTATGCGATTCGATCCTCCTCAGACTTATTTACTTACCTGAGTTACTAAGCTATATAGCTCTCAGCCGATTACGAAAGTTGCGGCTCTTAGCTTCACGCTAAGCCTCCAGAAACCTCCGGTGATGCCCCGCCGGAGGTTTTTCGTTTTGGGAATGCCAGTTTCAGCCGCCCATGGCGCGGCTGCGCGAGTTCGGCCGGTAGGCGAGGCGGCTGTGGCCGGCGCAGTAGGACTGGCCGTCGGGCGCAGTATTGCCGCAGAAGCAGAAATCGTCTTCGCCCGGCGTCGAGATTGGCCAGCGGCAGCGATTCTCGGAAAGCTCCAGCAGCGAGCAGCGGTTGGCCTCATCGATCGGCTCTGCGACCACTTGCATGTCGGTCTCGCCGTAGATCGTGGCGAGCATCTCGTATTGCAGCCGCGGAACGGCCCTCCGCGCGCGCGCCGGCCCAGAACCCCTGTCGTGAACCTTGCCGTCGTCGACCGTCCGGCCTCGCGTCAGATTCAACCGGGACAGCTTGCCGATCACCGCGTTGCGGCTGACGCCGATGTCGGCGGCGATCTCGCGGCAGGAGAGGCCGGCCTCGAAGTGCCGCTTCAAGAGTTCAATGCGTTCGTCGGTCCAAGTCTGTGAAGCAGTCGGGGAAACAGCAGGCATGTGTAACGGTCCCAGGTTGCGAGATGTCGGCCATCCGCCTCTCGAGATCGGTCCGCCTCACGTCCGGCGCGCGCTCACGTCCTGCCATTGTCGCGGATCGACAAAAGCCCGTCCTTGATGGCGAGACGGATGCCTTCCTCGATCAAGGTACGTGCGACGCCGGGGACGCTGGTGCCGTGGGTGCCCTGTCTCACCAGTTTCTCCAGATAGGTGATGGTCGAGAGCGCCAAGGTTACGGGAATACGGTCAGTCTCGGCTTTTTCGGTGGCCATGGCCCGAACGCTAGCCTCTTACTCGGGTACATAAAAGTAACGATTAAGACTCTATTTAGGTTCGAGGGCGGAAGTCAAATCCGGGCTAGGCCGATGCATCAGCCCATTGGAATCGCTTGAGAAGTTCGGGCATGGCGCGGCGCGCCGCCCGAACGGCCGGGCGGCGGGATGCATCGACACGTCAGGGAAGAGTGGCTGGCTCAGCCGTGCACGATCGCCTTTTCGATCATGCAATGGATGCCCTTGGCGCCATTGACGGTCTGGGTCACCCGCAGATCGGCGGCCAGGCTGCACAGCGTGTAGGCGTCCTCACGCGACAGGTTTCGCGTCTCGCCGAGCAGCGCGATCATGTCGCGGAGCGCGCGCACCACGCACTGGTCGAGGTCGGGGTCCATCGCCATGGTCATGTAGTGCGTCGCCGTCTCGGCGCGGGGATAGTCGAACTTGAGGTCCTTGCGCAGGGTCAGGCGGAAGCGGCCCCGGAGTGCAGTCTCGATCGCGGTGACGCAGACCTCGCCGTCGCCTTGCACGCCGTGGCCGTCGCCGCAGGAGAACAGCGCGCCCGGCACGAACACCGGCAAATAGAGCGTCGCACCCGCGCCGAGCTCCTTGTTGTCGAGATTGCCGCCCATGGCACGCGGGATCAGCGAGGAGATGCGGCCCCAGCTAGGTGGCGGCGACACGCCCATCACGCCGAAGAATGGTTTGAGCGGCAGGTCCAGGCCCCATGGCATGCGACCGACCATCCGCGACCGGTCGAGCGGGATGTTCAGGATACGCGTCTCGTGGAAATCGTCGGGCAGGGTGCCGGACAGCGGCTTGATCATGTTCCAGCCCCAATCCTGGCGGAGCTGGACGTCGAGGATCTCGACCGCGAGCACGTCGCCGGGCTCGGCGCCTTCGACCGCGATCGGGCCGGTGAGGATGTGGCCGGGCAGCATGCGCTCGTTCCTGGCGTGAACCTCGAACATCTCCGGCGGAATGTGAAACTTGTTGCGATCGGGCAGCATGTCCGGACCGCCGCTGATGGTGTCGACCGTCACCTCATCGCCGCTGGCAATGGTGAGGACGGGCTTGAGCGCGGCTTCGAAGAAGCCCCAATGACAGGTTTCGGGGCTGGAATGCAGGTGATGATGGGTCATTTGCCGCGTCCGGTTGGTTTCATCGGCCGCGGGCTTGACCCGACGATCGATCCTCTTTCAAGAAGATTTCTGAAGAAGGCCGGGCCGGTCAAGCCCGCGCATGACAGGCACGATCATTTCAGCGAGGCTCCCCTGTTTTTCGCTCTTTCCAAGACCCTCGGCGTCGCGCTGCTGCCGATTAATCTCCTGGCCGAGCTCGGAATCCTGTCTGTCGTGCTGATGGCGACGCGCTTTGCCGCGCTCGGCCGCAAGCTCGCCGTGACGACGCTGGTTCTGCTCGCGCTCGCGGCGTTCTCGCCGCTCGGCAATCTCCTGATCTATCCGCTGGAGTCGCGCTTTGCGCCCTGGGATCCATCGCGCGGTGCGCCCGACGGCATCATCGTGCTCGGTGGCTCGGTCGACACCGATCTGTCGGCGGCGCATCGCACGCCGGTCGTCGCGCACGCGGCCGATCGTCTGTTTGCGCCGGCCGAGCTTGCCCGCCGCTATCCCAATGCGCGCATCGTCTTCACCGGGGGCACGTCGAACCTGGTCTCGACCAACGCGAGGGAAGCTGATTATTCCGCACCAGTCCTGGAGAATGTCGGCATTGCGAAGGAACGCCTGATCCTCGAGCGCGACTCCCGCAACACCTGGGAGAATGCCATCTTCACGAAGCAATTGGTGTCACCGAAGCCGGGCGAGCGCTGGCTCCTGGTGACGTCGGCCTTCCACATGCCGCGCTCGATGGGAATCTTCCGCAAGGCCGGATTTGACGTCGAAGCCTATCCGGTTGACTGGCGAATGGGCGGACGTGACGATCTCTTCTCCTTCACCAAGATGGGCGCGGACGGCCTTGGCCGAACTGACGTCGCGGTGCGCGAGTGGATCGGCCTCGTCGCCTACCGTCTGATGGGCAGGACTGGCGAGTTGCTTCCGGGACCCACCAAGGACTAGAACGAGAGCCGCAAAACAAGAACAGACGGCGCGCGATCGCCGGCTCGGAGGACGCCATGCAACAGCAGAGTGCGGACAGGATCGATCTTGCCGGCCTCGTCGCCGATCTCAACGGCCTGCTGCGGCTGAAGACGACGGTGATCGGCATGAAACTGTTCGCGCGCGCCGCGGACATGGAGGCGATCCCAAAAATCCGGCGGCCGAACGCGATCCACACCACCGACCAGATCGTCAGCATGGCCGCGCGTCTGGGGTGGACCGTCGGCATCACGGCCGACGATCTCGTGGGTGCGCAATGCCGCGCGGTGATCGGTCTTGCGCCGCAGGATGAAAAATGGCTCGCCGGCGAAAATTACGTCGGCGTGTGGCACGGCACGGCGGAAGATGCACGCAAGCGCCAGGAGGCGCTGGACGTGGTGCCGTTCGGGCAGTATCAGGCGCTCGCCGTCAGTCCGCTGGCGAGCGGCCGGCTCGATCCGCCCGACATCTGCCTCGTCTACGCGACGCCCGGCCAGATGATCATCCTGATCAACGGGCTGCAATATACCGGCTACAAGAAGTTCGAATGGGGCGTGGTCGGGGAGACCGCTTGCGCGGATTCCTGGGGGCGGGCGCTCAAGACCGGGGAGCCCAGCCTGTCCTTGCCATGCTATGCCGAACGGCGCTATGGCGGCGTGCCGGACGAGGAGATGCTGATGGCCTTGAAGCCCTCGCATCTTGCGAAGGCGATTGAGGGCATGAAGGCGCTGGCGAAGAACGGCCTGCGCTATCCGATCCCGCCCTATGGCATTCAAAGCGACGTCCGTGGCGGCATGGGCGTGAGCTACGCGAAAAAGTAAAGGCCGATCATGAGCTCTGCGAAATTCGACATCGTCGTCTACGGCGCAACCGGTTTCACCGGCCAGCTCGTCGCCGAATATCTGGCGGCGCATTACAAGGACGACAAGGCGCTGAAATGGGCGATGGCCGGCCGCAGCCTCGACAAGCTGAAGTCCGTGCGCGAGGCGATCGGCGCACCCGCGGATACGCCGCTGATCGTGGCGGATGCGGCCGATCCTGCATCGCTGAAGGCGATGGTGGCGCAGACCAAGTCGGTGATCACGACGGTCGGTCCGTACCAATTCTATGGCGAGGGCTTGCTCGCGGCCTCCGTCGCCGGCGGCACCGATTATTTCGATCTCTGCGGCGAGCCGGTCTGGATGCGGCAGATGATCGACAAGTACGATGCGGCGGCCAAGGCGAGCGGCGCGCGCATCGTGTTTTCCTGCGGCTATGATTCCGTGCCGTTCGAGCTTGGCACCTTCTTCGTGCAGGAAGAGGCCAAACGCGTGTTCGGCGCGCCGGCTGCGCGCGTGAAGGGCCGCGTGCGCGACATGCGCGGCACGCTGTCAGGCGGCACCGCGGCGAGTGCGAAAGCGACCTTCGATGCGGTTGCCAAGGACCTCAGCCTTGTCGCCATTCTCAACGACCATTTTGCACTGACGCCGGGCTTCACCGGCCCGAAGCAGCCGAAGGGCAACAGGGCGGCTTATGAGGAGGATCTGCAATCCTGGGCCGCGCCGTTCATGATGGCGCTGATCAACACCCGCAACGTCCATCGTTCCAACATGCTGATGGGCTTTCCCTACGGCAAGGACTTCGTCTACGACGAGATGGTTCTGACCGGTCCCGGCGAGAAGGGGGAGGCCAACGCAAAGCGCGTGATGGCGGCCAATGCCGAGAAGACCGGCCCGAATGCGCCGAAGCCGGGCGAGGGGCCGTCGAAGGAGGAGCGCGAGAGCGGTCTCTTCAATCTGCTCTATGTCGCGATCGCACCTGATGGCCGCATGGTCCGCGCCGGCGTCACCGGCGACCGCGATCCCGGCTACGGCTCGACCTCGAAGATGATCTCCGAATGCGCGATCTGCCTGCTGCGCGATGCGGCCGACGTTCCGGCCGGCTTCTGGACGCCGGGCGCAGCGATGCAGCACAAGTTGATCAAGCGGCTGCGTGACAACGCGGGGCTGACGTTCGGGGTGGAGAAGTAGGCGCGCAGTATCGTAGGGTGGGCAAAGCGGAGCGTGCCCACCACCTACGAAGCGATATTGCGGAGAGATGGTGGGCACGGCGCTTTGCGCCTTTGCCCACCCTACGGCAGCTGACGTTTCAGGTAGAGAGTTAAGCGCGACGTGCGCGCCCAAATGACGGTGTCATCGTCCGGCTTGACCGGACGATCCAGTATTCCAGAGAAGGCATTGATTGAATCGAGAGGCCGCGGCGTACTGGATGCCCCGCCTGCGCGGGGCGTGACAGCGTCCGCCGCTACACCGCGCGCGCGTCATACGCGTACATGAAGTCCATGCCCTTGGCGCCCAGCGGTAACAGCCACTTCAGCATCTGATTTCTGACCCACGCACCGGTGGCGCTGAACTCGCGCTTGCTGTTGCCGTTGCGGCGGGCCATGGCGACGATCCTTTCGGTGCGCGGGCGCCGCTCGGCCTCGAAGGCCTGGAAGGTGGCGCCGAGCTCCTGGCCCTCCTGCATCAGCCGCGCGAGCCGCATCGCGTCCTCCAGCGCGAGCGAAGCGCCCTGGCCGGCGTGAGGGCTGGTCGCATGCGCGGCATCGCCGATCAGCAGCGAGCGCTTGCGCGACCAGGTCGGCAGGGTCGCGACGTCGAGCGTGTCGGTGACGACGATGTTCTCGGCCGCTTCGATGATGGCAGGAATCGGATCGTGCCAGCCGCGGTGGAAACCGCGCAGATGCTGCTTCAGCGTCGCGTGATCGAGCGCGCGGAACATCGTGGCGTCCATGCCGTGCGCCGGCTGCGTGCTCCACCACATCACGCCGTCGCTCGGATCGAGGCTGCAATAGCCGTAGCCGAAGAAGCCGCTTTGTCCGAACGTGGTCTCGACATGCCGGCCGATAGGCCTGCCGTCGAGCACGGCGTGCGGGACAAAGCCGCCGAAGCCGATCAGTCCGGTGTTGAACGGCTGCGGCCCGTCCGGCACCACCTGGCGGCGCGCCACCGAGTGCACGCCGTCGGCGCCGATCAGGAAGTCGCCCTCGGCCGTGGTGCCGTCGGCGAAGTAGGCGATGATCGGCTGGTCGCCGCGGTCCTCGATCTTGATCAGACGCTTCTCGAAATAGAGTGAGACGCAGGCACACCAGGCCTTGTCGATCAGGATTTCGTTCAGCGTGGCGCGGGAGATGTTGACGGCCGGCTGGCCGAAGCGCCGCTCTAGGTCGCGGTTGATCGACCCGAGCCGCTCACCGTTCTGCGAATAGAAGTCGAAGGACTCCGCGACCGAGCCGCGGCTGATCAGCTCTTTCGCAAGGCCGATCTCGTCCATGACATGCATGCCGTTCGGTGCGATCTGAAGGCCGCCGCCGATGCCCTTCGAATAGGGCCAGGCCTCGTAGATCGCGGACTCGATGCCCGCCCGGCGAAGCAGGATCGCGGCGACGGGCCCGGCGATGCCGGCGCCAATGATCAGTGCTTTGCGGGGACGGTACGACATGGCTTGCTCCCGACGTTTCCGTGGTGCTAGGAGAAATTACGGTCGCTAAATCTCTTAGTGACTAAGATATATATCGAGTAAGAGAAGAGGTCGGCCTTGTCAAGGGCGAAGGCGCGCGCTGCGCTGTTGCAGGAACTCGAGGAGGCGATGCGCAGGTCGTCCGCGCAGGGCGTGCTCTATGGCCAGACCGTTGCCAACGTTGCCGGAATTGCCAATTCCGACCTCGAATGCATGGACATCCTCTATCTCGAAGGCCGCGTCACTGCGGGCCGGCTCGCCGAGGTCACGGGGCTCACGACCGGCGCCATCACTGGCGTGGTCGACCGGCTCGAAAAGGCCGGGCTGGTGCGCCGCGAGCGGGACGAGAAAGACCGCCGCAAGGTCTTCATTTCCGTCGTGCCAGAGAAGGCCATGAAGATCGGCGAGCTCTACGTGCCGATGCAGCAGGCGATGGAGAAGGTTTTTGGCGCCTATTCCGACGAGGAATTGCGACTGCTGCTGCGCTTCGCCAATGAGGGCTACAAGGGCGTGCTCGTGGCAACAGAGGCGCTGAAGAGTCTGCTCGACACGCCGCCGGAAAAGCGGCCCGCTCTCAAGCTGAAGAAGCTTCGTCGCTAGAGCGTTTTCGAGCGAAGTGGATACCGGTTCGCGTGAAGAAAACGAGTCAAAACAAGAAACCAGACATTACCGTTCCGATTCCATCGGAACGGTAATGTCCCTAATCTTGTAGACCTGCGCGGCCGCGATCATGCCCCACATCGCGCCGAGCATCATCCAGAAGTGCCGCCAGTGGTCGGTGTCGATCACAAAACTTTCGCCGACAGTGCCGACGAAGGCGGAAAATACCGCGAGATAGGCGCGCTGCCAGGGCACGCGAACGAAGATGTGGCGGAAGCCCATGATGACGGTGGTGAAGACCAGCGCGGGATAGCACACGCCGGAGAGCCAGCCGCCGGACATGAAGGCGTTGAGATAGGAGTTGTGGGTGTCCTCGGGGAAGTAGCGGTGGAATTGCAGGGGGCCGATGCCGAACGGCAGGTCGAGCGCCATCTCCGCACCGAGGATGTGGCGGCCGAACCGGCCGAAGCGGCCCTCGTCATAGCTCTGGTCGAAGCTCGCGCGCTGCTTGAACATCTCGGCAGTGGAGTCGAATGACAGCAGTACCGCGATCAAGGCCAGCCCCAGCACCGCGGCGACGATCGCCATGATGATGATGCGAGAGCGCTGCGCGTTGGTGCGGCTGGTCAACACCATCAGCGCTAGCATGAAGGCGGAGGTCAGCACTAGCCCGCCCCAGGCGGCTCGGGAGAAGGCGAGCAGGATCGCCAGCGACATGATGCCGAAGGCGATGACGTTGCGGAACGCCTTGCCGAGCTTGTCCGAAACCACGCTCTGGAGCGCAAACAGCGCCGGCAGGATCAGGAAGGCGCCGAGCACGTTGGGGTCCTTGAACGTGCCGCGCGCGCGTCCATAGAGCGTGAGGAGGTCGTTGCCGCCGGGGACCAGGTGGAAGTAGCCGGCGACCGCCAATAGCGAGGCGACCATGGCACCGACCACGAGCCCGCGGCGGAGCATGTCGAGCCGGGCCGCCGTATCCTCCGAGGTGACCATCGCGAAGAACACCACGGTCACCGCCATGTACCAAGAGGTCGCGATCCAGCTCACCACCTCGGACTGCTCGAACAGCGGGATCGCGCTGATCGTGTAGCCGACATTGAGCAGAACGAGCAGCGCGACCAGTGGCATCAGCGCGAGCCTCAGCCGCAGGCCGGTGGCGAAGAAGGTGACGCTCGCGAGCAGCGTCGCGATCTCGTAGGGGCTCGGCTCGATGAACACGATCGCGCCGGACGCGCCGACCAGCCACACCAGCGCGCGCTGGAGCGCCAGCACGCCGGGCGCAGCCGGCGCGGCTACATTCACTTCACCGGCTCTCGCCGCATAGGCCATCACACGCTCATACGCTTACGCTACTGGTACGCCACAAATACCGCTGTCATCGCCCGGCTTGCCGTCTTCGCTGACGCTTCGCCGGCCTAGGATCGAAGTGCCCGGCGAAGCCTTTTGGCGGAGCCGGGACCGGGCGATCCAGTACTCCGCGGCGCCTATTGCGGAAAACGATTGGCGCTGCGGAGTACTGGATGCCCCAGTCAAGCCGGGGCATGACCACAACTCAATACGCGTTCTCGTTCTTGGTCAGCAGCGAGATCGGCGTCTTCAGGAGAATGTAGAGGTCGAACAGCACCGACCAGTTCTCGATGTAATAGAGGTCGAACTCGACGCGCTTCTGGATCTTCTCTTCATTGTCGATCTCGCCGCGCCAGCCGTTGATCTGGGCCCAGCCGGTGATGCCGGGCTTGACCCGGTGGCGGGCGAAATAGCCATCGACGGCTTCGTCGAACAGGCGGCTCTGCAGCTTGCCCTGCACCGCATGCGGACGCGGGCCGACCAGGGAGAGATTGCCAGAGAATACCACGTTGAAGAGCTGCGGCAGCTCGTCGAGGCTGGTCTTGCGGATGAAGCGGCCGACGCGCGTGACGCGTGGATCGTTCTTGGTCACGACCTTCGAGGCGGTCGGATCGGCCTGATGGTGGTACATCGAGCGGAACTTGTAGACGTCGATCCGTTCGTTGTTGAAGCCGAAGCGCTTCTGGCGGAACAGCACCGGGCCGGGGCTGTCGAGCTTCACCGCCAGCGCCACCAATCCCATCACCGGCAGGGCGGCGAGCAGCGCGAGGCTGCCGACGACGCGGTCGAACAGCCACTTCATCACTAGATCCCAGTCGGTGATCGGCGCCTCGAACACGTCCAGCGTCGGCACCTCGCCGAGATAGGAATAGGAGCGGGGACGGAAGCGAAGCTTGTTGGTGTGTGCGGAGAGGCGAATGTCGACCGGCAGCACCCAGAGCTTCTTCAGCATCTCCAGGATGCGCGTCTCCGCCGAGATCGGCAGCGCGAACAGCACGAGGTCGACACGGGTGCGGCGGGCGAACTCGACGATATCGTCGACCTTGCCGAGCTTGCGCGCGCCGGCGCAGGTGTCGAGCGCGCGGCTGTCGTTGCGGTCGTCGAACACGCCGAGCACGTGGATATCGGAATCCTCCTGCGCCTTCAGCGCCTCGACGAGCTGCTCGCCGTTGCTGTCGGAGCCGACGATGATGGTCCGGCGGTCGAGCCGGCCCTCGCGCGCCCAGCCGCGCACCAGCGAGCGCAGGACGAGACGCTCGGCCATGAGCGTGGCGAGTCCGAGGAAGTAAAAGGCGGCAAGCCACAGCCGCGACACTTCGCTGCCGAATTTGGCGAAGAACGAGATGCCGATGAACAGCAGGAAGACGAACGACCAGGACGAGATCATCCGCGTCATCTGCCGGAGCTGCCCGCGGAACAGCTGCACCTGATAGATGTCGGCGGCCTGGAAGCAAACCACGGCGGCGACGGCCACGGCGATGATTTCCCCGGGGTAAACCCAACTGAAGGTACCGGCGAGCGGCATGACATAGCCGACATAGAGCGCAATGCCGACGAGGCTGAGCAGTGCGAAGTCAGCCAGGCGGACGAAACCGGCGATCACGATCGGCGAATAGGCGCGGGCCACCTTCTGATTGACGACCTCGAGCGCAGCGGGCGAGAGCCGGCGGCGGCGCTCCACAAAGGGTTGGGCGGCGGGCGTCGCCGCGGCGCTGGTCGCGGCATCGAGCATCGAGCGTGCGTTGAGCGGTTCCACGGGCGTCCACGTCCATTCCAAAGCCCGTGGCACGACCTTGCGCACCCGGGCGAGCATCCCCTGGCACTCGACTAGCGAACAAATCGGAAGATTTTCTAAAGCGGGCTTAAGGATGGTTAATGATTGGAAAATGCGTCGCGATAGGCGGCGAGCACGCCGTCGACCATCGCGGCTTGCGAGAAATGTGCCGAGATGCGCGCGCGCAAGGCGGCCGCGCGCTGCGCCGTTGCTTGCGGATCGTCGAGTGCGGCCGCGATCGCCTCGGCCATGGCCTCGGAATTGCTCGGCGCGAACAGGGCCGGACTCTCCGCCCCGAAGATCTCGGGAATGCCGCCGATGCGGGACGCGATCATGGGAATGCCGGCCGCGCCCGCCTCGATCACGACATAGGGCATGGAATCGCCGCGCGAAGGGACGACCAGCAGCCGCCCCTTGGAGAAGCCGTAGCGCGCCTTGACATGCCCGATGAAGCGGATCGCGCTGGAGAGGCCGAGCCTCTCGACCTGAGCCTTCAGCGCCGCGGTTTCCTCGCCGTCGCCGCCGAGCGTCAGCGTGACCTTCTTGCCGCCCTCGTGCAGGCGCGCCACGGCGTCCACCAGCAGATCCGCGCCCTTGATGTGCCTGAACTCGCCGACATAGGCGAGATCGGTGGTATCGTCGGCGGTCACGACCGGCTCGAACTCCTCCGGCGTGACACCGTTGAAGACGCAATGCACCACGCCCTTGGGCGTGCCGACGATGCGTTGATAGGTGTCGCGAGCAAACGCGCTCTCGAACAGGAACAGGTCGGTCGCGTCTATCAGCGTGCGTTCGAGCCGCGCGTAGAACTCGCCCTTGAAGGTGTTGAGGGGATAATGCAGCGAGCCGCCGTGCGGGGTGTAGATGCGGATGGTGTCGTCCGAGCGCCGCCGCATGCGGATGAAGGCGCCGGCCTTGGCGCCGTGGCCGTGCATGACGTCGGGCTTGAGCGTCGCGATCAGGCGCCGCATGCGAAGCCACACCAGCACGTCGTCAGGTGACGGTTCGCGGCGGATCGCGAGCCGGTGCACGCCGAGCTTCAGCCGCGGCGCGAGCTCGGCAAGCGCCTTGTCGGCGCGCTCGCCGCCGGTGAGGCTGTCGGCGAGGATGCCGACATGATGGCCGCGGTCGACCTGGCCATTGGCGACGTCGAGGATATGGCGGAAGATGCCGCCAACGGGCGCGCGCACGGCGTGCAGGATGCGAAGCGGCCGTTCGGGAGAGGGGGGCATGATCAAAACCAGCGCTCGACGGCGGCTGCCGAACAATTCTCGCGAAATAATCGAGATGGATTAAGGGGCCTCGTGGTTAACAAACGGTGACGAGCGCGCGTGGCCCGGTCGGCGGACGTCGCGATTAACCCAGCGGCAACCTTAATGGAGTGTAATCGCTCCGGTTGAGATAGAGTCGCAGCGTTGCCCTGCGGGAGTGTTCGATGCGTTTAGCGTTCTGGCGTGCCGGCAAGGACAAGGCTGTGATCGAGCGGGCTGTCTCGAAGTCCAAGCCCGAAGCTGCGCCCAAGATCGAAGCCAAGGTTGAAGCCAAGATCGAAGCGAAGCCTGCGCCCGTTGTCGCAAGGCAGGCGCCAGTCGAATCCGGCGACATCGATTTGCATGCGCTCGGCGCGGCATTGGCGCGCAAGCGCGGCTGGATCGTCGTGCCGACGGTGCTGGTGCTCGTTGCATCCATTGCCGCCGTGAACCTCGTCACGCCGCGCTACAAGTCCGAATCGCGGATCCTGATCGATGGCCGTGAGAACGTGTTCCTGCGCCCGAACAGCGATCGCACCGAGGAGCGGCAGGCGCTCGACGCCGAGGCTGTCACCAGCCAGGTCCAGCTCGTGCTGTCGCGCGATCTCGCGCGCGAGATCATCAAGAAGAACAAGCTTGCCGAGCGACCCGAATTCGATCCGGTGCTGCAAGGCATCTCGCCGCTGAAATCGCTGGCGGCGCTGGTTGGCATCGGCCGCGATCCGTTCTCGATGACGCCGGAAGAGCGCGTGCTGGATGCCTATTACGAGCGCCTCCAAGCATACGCCGTCGACAAGTCGCGCGTGATCGTGGTCGAATTCCAGTCCGCCGATCCCGAGCTCGCCGCGCGCGTCGCCAACTCTATCGCCGACGGCTATCTCGTGCTCCAGCAGGGTGTGCGCCAGGAGCAGGCCAAGAACGCCAGCCAGTGGCTCGCGGGCGAGATCGAGAGTTTGCGCAAGAAGGTCTCCGACGCCGAGGCCAGGGTCGAGGATTTTCGTTCCAAGTCGAGCCTGTTCGTCGGCACCAACAACACCACGCTGTCGAACCAGCAGATGGGCGAGATCAATACTCAGCTCAACAATGCGCGCTCGATCAAGGCCGACGCGGAATCCAAGGCGCGCCTGATCCGCGAGATGCTCCAGAGCGGAAAGCCGATCGAGGCATCGGAGGTGGTGAACTCCGAATTGATGCGGCGGCTGTCGGAGCAGCGGGTGACGCTGCGTGCGCAGCTCGCCGAGCAGTCGTCCACGCTGCTCGGCAATCATCCGCGGATCAAGGAATTGAAGGCGCAGCTTGGCGACCTCGACAATCAGATCCGCGATGAAGCGGCCAAGATTTCGCGTTCGCTCGAAAGCGACGCTCGAATCGCCAGCGGCCGGGTCGACGGGCTGACGACGAGTCTCGAGCAGCTAAAGAAGCAGGCGGCATCCACCAACGGCCAGGACGTGCAGCTCCGCGCGCTCGAGCGCGAAGCCAAGGCGCAGCGCGACCTCTTGGAAACCTATCTCGCCAAATATCGCGAGGCCAATACCCGCGAGACCATCGATACCGCACCGACGGATGGCCGCATCATTTCGCGCGCCATCGTCTCGAACACGCCGGCCTATCCGAAGAAGCTGCCGATCGTGCTGATCGCGACCATCGCGACGCTGCTGCTGTCGTGCGGCGTCGTCGTCACCGGCGAGCTGTTGCGCCAGACCGCGCCGCGCGCGGTGGCTGCGGTCCTGCCGTCGCGGGTGCCGCTGCGTCATGAGCCGGTGGTCGAGCCGATGGTCGATCCGGTCGTCGACGAGCCCGGGCCGCTTCAGCCAGCGATGACGCCTGAGGCCGACATCACCGAATTCGCCGAGATCGAGCAGTTAGCCGAGAGCCTGCGTGCAGCGGGTGCGGCGGCGAAGAAGATCACGGTGCTCGGCACCGCCGCCGGCGTATCGATCACGCTCTCGGCGCTGACGCTCGCTCGGCATCTCGCGCGTGACGCACGCGTCGTCGTGGTCGATCTCGCCGCGTCCTCGCCGACCATTGCCGCGGTGGCCGTCGATGCCTCTGCGCCTGGCCTTGCCGAGCTGATGCAGGGCGAAGCGTCTTTCGCGCAAATCATCACCCGGGACAAGCTGTCGCGGCTGCATCTGGTCATGGCCGGCCGCCCCGGCTTCGATCGGAGCTTGCTGCAATCGCCGCGGGTGACGCTCGCGATCGATGCGCTGCTGCGAGCCTACGACCACGTGCTGCTGGATGCCGGTAGCGCCTCCGACCTGCCGGCTGAGCTGCTGACCGCGAATGCCCGCGCCGTCGTGGTGCCCGATGCATCGATGGCACCGGATGCACGCACGCTGATGCGCGAGCAGCTGAGGGCCGTCGGCTTCAGCGACGTGACGATGCTGAGCAAGCCGGTGCAGCCGACGGATGCAATGGAGACGCCGCGCGTGGTGGCGGCGTAGCCTCCGCCTTCCTTCCACAAGGAGAAGGGAAGGCACGGCTATCGCATATGACCTTAGAGCTTGGGGCCCTGGAGTTTCCACAGCGTCATGGCCGGGCTTGTCCCGGCCATCCACGCCTTGCCCAGTGATGCAAAGAACGTGGATGCCCGGGACAAGCCCGGGCATGACGACCTCTCGTGATTGTGCATATGCGATTGCCCCGGAAAAGAAGGGGAGCTCGCGGGTCAAGCCCTTACCCGAAAGCCTGCCGCAGCCTGCGCGCAAAATCGAACAGCATCTGGTTCTGTTTGACCAGTCGCTTGCCGCGACTCAGCGAGGACATCGCCATCGCCGCTAGCTTGCCGCGTGAGGTCAACGGGACAAAGCTGTCGAAAATGTCTTCGTCGTCCTTGCAGAACATCCGCTTGTAGTCGTCCGAGCCGATGCCGAGGTCGAGCGAGCGGCAGCCGCGCTCGGCGCAGGCATCGATGATGTAGCGCATCAGGATCAGGCCCGGGCTGTAGCGGGCGTGCTCGGACATCGTGTAGGTGTTGAACATCATCGAGAGGCGCTGGCCGTCGGCGACGCCGGCGAAGATCGCGATCACGTCCTCGTCGCATTCGAGCGCGTGGATGTCGATCGCGCGTCCGTCTCCGCGCCGGGCAAGGCAGGCGCTGCGGATGAACTGTTCGACGCCCGGTTCGGCGAAGACGTTCGGCAGCTTCTGCTCCGCCATCCGCGCCGGCTTGACGCGGAAAAACCAGTCGAGCAGGCGCACGATGTCCGCATCCGCAGTCGCAAGGTGGTAGCGGTAGCCGGCGAGGGCCTGGAGCTTCTTCTCCTTGCTCTTGAGGCGGCGACGGAAGGAATTGCTGATGCGCGATGCGGGCGGGCCGGCCGGCTCCATCGCCAGCAACGGGCAGCCATTGACCGAGCTCTGCTGCGGCAGCAGTGCGAACGGGTTCTGCTGGTCGTGCCAGCGCTTGGGTTGCTGCGTCAGCGAGAGGACGTCGACATGCTCGCGCAGCGGCGCAAGCAGCGCATCGAGATCCGCGAGAACGGCCTGTGCCGCGAATTCGGCGTTCCACAGGCCCATGTTGAAGGTGGTATGCTTGCCGCCCATGAAGCAGGCCGTGCGCACGCCGTGGCTTTGGCGCAGTGACAACGGCAGCAGCAGGAGCGGCCTGTGCTCGACGTCGCGGGCGATCACGATGAATGGGCGCGCGCCCTCGCGTTCGCCGACCAGCTGCTGCCAGGGACCGAGCAGGTCAAACCGCTGATAGGGCGTGAAGAGGTGGCCGTTCTCCTCGAAGGCGCGCCAGACCGCCTCGGCCTCGCCGAGATCGGTGACGATATCGACCTGGGCGATGCGGCTCGTTTTCGACCGCGCTGGCGCTTCTGCCGCCCGGCTTTGCATCGCCGCAGCCATGGTCATTCACGAAACCTGTCGAGAAAGCAAAAATATACGTATTTCGGCCCGTGGCCGACCTTTGCAAAGAAGTGTCAACAAAGGGTAATGATAATAGGAGGGGAAACAGGCGCCGGAGGGAGGTGTAGACCTTGGCATCCGACGACAGATGGCCGGCGCGTCTGCGGCTTGAGCTGGCCTGGTTCAGCGGTCAGGCTGCGCTGCGCAGCCGTGGTGCCGGCGCCATCCTGCGCTTCGCGCATGTGCGGCCGCGGCGGCGCGGCCGATTTCAGCCGCTGGGCCAGCACGAGATCACGCCGCAATTCCTCGATCGCGCCATTCGCGCGCTGAAGCAGTGGAAGTACGATTTCCTTGGCATGGACGAGGTCTGCCGCCGCGCGGTGACACTGCCGGAGAAACGGCGCTTCGTGGCACTGACCTTCGATGGCGCCAGCAAGGATCTCATCAATTTTGCCTATCCGGTGCTGGCGCGCCACGCTGTGCCCTTCACGATCTATGTGCCGACCGCGTTCCCCGATGGCGTCGGCGAAGCCTGGTGGCTCGGGCTCGAACGGATGATCGCGCGCGAGAGCCGCATCAGCCTGATCATGGACGACAAGGAGCAGCGCTTCACCGTCACTGACAATGCCGAGAAGCTGGCGGTGTTTTCGTATATCGAGGGCTGGCTGCGTTCGCTGCCGCCGGCGGATCTGTCGGCGGCGATTGCCGATCTCTGTACCCGCTACCGGATAGACCTCGCCGCGCTCTCGCGCGATGCGTCGATGGATTGGGAAGACCTGACGAAGCTCGCCGCTGATCCGCTCGTCACGATCGGCAGCGCGACCGTGAACTATCCCGTTCTCGCCAACATGAAGGACGCGGCCGCGCTCCGCGAGATGACGATGGGCAAGGCGGTCGCGGAAGCAGCCTTCCGCCGCGAGATCAGGCATCTCGCCTTTCCGTTCGGTGATCGCTCTTCGTTTCGGCGCAGCCACGTCGTGATGGCGGAGGAGGCCGGCTTTGCCAGCGCCGTGTCGACGATCCCTGGTATCGTGGATGCGGAGGGACGCACCAACCTGCGCGCACTGCCGCGGATCTCCTGGGACGGCCGGGTCCAATCGCTGCGCAGGATGCGCGTGCTGATGTCGGGCGTTGCCTTTGCGCCGGTGAAACCGACGGGAAGCGCCAGGAGCTAGACGTTACGAGCTGGGCGCTACGAACTGGATTTGGCGCGATCGGGACGCTGCATCCAGCTCACGATCGGCATCGCCGGCAGCACCCAGCCCATGCCGACGACCACGTAGTAGATCGCCTGCCGCCAGCCGGACTCGGCGATCCACGGCATCTGCGCCAGCGCCATGCCGAGCAGGGCCCAGACCGTGGCCAGCACCAGGAGCAGAATGGCGCCGAGGAACTTGCGGGTGCGGATCGTCATGGTGGGAGCTTGCTGCTTTCGCGTAACTTGCGCTGCGGGAGCGGGGGACTATAAGGGGCGCGCAGTCCGGTTCAAGCCTGGTTTTGCTCTCAATGACGACGATTTCCGCCCCGTCCCAACCGCATCGCGCCGTGCGCGTGTGGCTGATCGCCGTGGCCGCGCTGATTGCGCTGATGGTGCTCGTCGGCGGCGCGACGCGGTTGACGGAATCCGGCCTCTCGATCGTCGAATGGAAGCCTGTTACGGGCAGCGTACCACCGCTGACCGAGGCGCAGTGGACCGAGGCGTTCGAGGCCTACAAGAGGATTCCGCAATATCGCGAGCTCAATGCGGGCATGAGCCTGTCCGAGTTCAAGGAGATCTTCTGGTGGGAGTGGAGCCACCGGTTGCTCGGCCGTTTCATTGGAGTCGCCTATCTGCTGCCGTTCCTGTTCTTCCTGTGGCGCGGCGGGCTGCCGGGTGAATTGAAGCGGCGGCTGTGGCTGCTGTTCGCGCTCGGCGGGCTTCAGGGCGCGGTCGGCTGGTGGATGGTGGCCTCGGGCTTGGCGGAACGCATCGAGGTGTCGCAATATCGGCTGGCGACCCATTTGATGCTCGCGCTTCTGATCTTTGCCGGCATCGTCTGGACGGTGCGGCGGCTCAAGGAGCGGCCGCAGAACGCAGCGCCGGCGCGGTTGAGGTTCACGAGCGCGCTGCTCCTCGTTGTGACCTTCGTGCAAATCTATTTCGGCGCGCTGGTCGCCGGTCTGCGGGCCGGGCGGGCGTACAACACCTGGCCGCAGATCGACGGCGCGTTCATTCCCTCGGCGGATCGGCTGTGGTTCGAGACGCCGTGGTGGCGTAACCTGTTCGACAATGTGCTGACGGTGCAGTTCGAGCACCGCATGACCGCCTATGCGCTGTTCGCGCTGGCGGCGCTGCACGCAATCGACGCGGCGCGCTCGCGCGCAGGTGCAGCGGCAAGCGGCGCGCTGTGGCTGTTTGCGGCGGTGAGCCTGCAGGCGGTGCTCGGCATTCTGACGCTGCTCAACCAGGTTCCGATTGGACTGGCGCTCGCGCATCAGGCGGTCGCGATCGTGGTGTTGACGCTTGCGGTGATGCAGGTGGAGCGACTGGCCTCGCGGCAGCTCTCTGAAGTGCGGCCGCGCGCTGTTCCGCTGGGTCAGGCCAGCTGATCAACAGTAGCCGTAGACTCCGCACGCGTAAGGCAGGCGCCAGAAATAGTCGACCTGCTTCCCGCCGTAATACGAGCCCTGATAATCATAGTCCCAGGGGCGACCGTAATAGCCCGGCAACGTGTGCGAGCCAGGCAGCAGCGGCGTGCCCGGCAGGTTGCGGATGTAGCTGCCGATGCCATAGGCCGGCGAGATCAGCGCGTCCGGATCGGTCTCGACATAGACTCTTGGTGCTTCCTGCGGCGGAACAGCGCCGCGCCGCTTCGGCGTGGCCGGCAGATCGGCAGCCAGCGCCGTTGAAACCGTGAGCATCGCCGCAAGGGCAGGCACCATCCAGCGCAGCATCGTCGGCTCCGAATCAAAGGGGCGATCCAAAGACGATGTATGGGGCAGATGTGGTTAATGACTGTTAACTGGGGCCATCAATCCGGGGCGGCCTTGTACACCGCCCCGGATTGACTACGGCTAAGCGCTCAGCGCCTGCTCCAGATCCGCAATCAGATCTTCCTTGTCCTCGATGCCGATCGAGAGCCGCACCACGTCGGGGCCGGCGCCGACCTGATCTTGGCGGCGTCGTCGAGCTGGCTGTGCGTGGTCGAGGCCGGGTGGATCACCAGCGAGCGGGTGTCGCCGACGTTTGCCAGATGCGAAAACAGCTGCAATTTCGACACCAGGCTGACGCCGGCGTCATAGCCGCCCTTCAGGCTGAAGGTGAACACGGCGCCCGCGCCCCTCGGCGCATATTTGCGCGCGAGCTGATTGTACTTGTCGCTCGGAAGGCCCGCATAGCTGACCGAGGCCACCGCCGGATGGCCGGCGAGGAATTCGGCGACCGCCTTGGCGTTGTCGCAGTGCTTCTGCATGCGCAGCGGCAGCGTCTCGATGCCGGTCAGGATCATGAAGGCGTTGAACGGGGAGAGCGCCGGCCCGAGGTCGCGCAAGCCCAGCACGCGGCAGGCGATCGCGAAGGCGAAATTGCCAAAGGTCTCCTGGAGGCGGATGCCGTGATATTCGGGCCGCGGCTCCGACAGCATCGGATATTTGCCGCCTATGGACCAGTCGAACGTGCCGGCGTCGACGATGATGCCGCCGAGCGAATTGCCATGGCCGCCCAGGAATTTCGTCAGCGAGTGCACGACGATGTCCGCGCCGTGATCGATCGGGCGGATCAGATAGGGCGAGGCCAGCGTGTTGTCGACGATCAGCGGGACGCCGGCCTTGCGCGCCACCGTCGAGATCGCCTCGATATCGGTGATGCTGCCGGCCGGATTGGCGATGGACTCGATGAAGATCGCCTTGGTGCGCGGCGTCACCGCGCGCTCGAAGCTTGCGATGTCATCGGGATCGGCCCACACCACGTTCCAGCCAAAGCTCTTGAACGCGTGCGTGAACTGGTTGATCGAGCCGCCATAGAGCTTTCGCGCTGCGATGAATTCATCGCCGGGCTGGAGCAATTGCTGCAGCACCACGACCTGTGCGGCGTGGCCCGAGGCCACCGCGAGCGCGGCCGTGCCGCCTTCGAGCGCAGCGACACGCTCCTCCAGCACTGCGTTGGTGGGATTGCCGATGCGGGTATAGATGTTGCCGAACGCCTGCAAACCGAACAGCGAGGCGGCGTGGTCGGCATCGTTGAACACGAAAGACGTCGTTTGATAAATCGGAGTTGCGCGCGCACCGGTGGTGGGGTCGGGCTGTGCACCGGCATGCACGGCGAGCGTGGAAAATCCCGGAAGGCGATCGCTCATTGAGGGCGTCCTGTTCTCTTGGTCTGAAATCGCGCGGCATGCTGATCGGCGCTGCGTCCGCCGTCAAGCTGCGGCTTCACATCGAAAACGATCGTGCTACGCATTGTCGCGATCGCGAAATGAATCCTACGCGATCGCGTCAGCTTTGCTCGGTCTTGTTTTTGGCGGCGCGATCGGACGCCGCGGTGTCGCCACCGCCGACACTCATCCGATTGAGGGATAGCCGCATGCCTTGCGTCGGGACCGGAGCGCGCTTGGAGCTGAGCGTGCGTGAATTCACGCCCATCCAGGAGATCTCGGACGACAAGCGGCCGTATTCGATCTTGGGACAGCGGTTCATCACCACCTTGATCCCGACGGACTCTGCCTTGGCCGCCGCGGCGTCGTCGCGCGCGCCAAGCTGCATCCAGATCACCTTCGGCAGTGGATCGAGGGTGAGCGCTTCTTCGACCACAGGCATGATGTGGCTGGAGTTGCGAAAAATGTCGATCATGTCGATCGGACGGCCGATGTCCGAGAGCGAGGCGACGAAGGGCTTTCCGAGCAGCTCCTTGCCGACATGACCGGGATTGACCGGGATCATGTCGTAGCCGCGCTGCGCCAGATATTTGAACGCAAAGTAGCTCGGCCGCACGTTGACCGGCGAGGCGCCGACCATCGCGATCGACTTCACGCTGTTGAGGATGCCGCGGATGTAATTGTCGGGATAGGCGTCGTGGTTCATCTAGCGTCTTTTCTCGTTGTCATTGCGAGCGAAGCGAAGCAATCCAGACTGTCACCGCGGAAGCATGCTGGATTGCTTCGCTTCGCTCGCAATGACGGGGTTACTCATCCCGCCATGTCGGCGGACGCTTTTCGATGAAGGCGCCGATGCCTTCCTCGGCGTCGCGCGCCATCATGTTCTCGGTCATCACCTCTGCCGCATAGCGATAGGCCTCGGCAAGGCTCATCTCAGCCTGGCGATAGAATGCCTCCTTGCCGAGCTTGACGGTGTAGGCGGATTTCAGCGCGACCTGCTGTGCGAGCGCAATCGCGGCCTCGCGCTCGGTGCCGGCGGGCACGACGCGATTGACGAGGCCGATCTCGCGGGCGCGCGCGGCCGGGATCGGCTCGCCCGTCAGCAGCATCTCCATCGCCTGCTTGCGCGGCACGTTGCGCGAAAGCGCCACCATCGGGGTCGAGCAGAACAGACCGATGTCGACGCCGGGCGTGGCGAAGCTCGCCGCCTCCGAGGCGATCGCCAGATCGCAGCTTGCCACGAGCTGGCAGCCCGCCGCGGTGGCGATGCCTTGGACGGCAGCGACCACGGGCTTGGGCAGGCGCACGATCGCCTGCATCATGGCGCTGCACGCCGTCATGATCTGCGCAAAATAAGCCCGGCCGCGATCCGGATCGGTGCGGCGCGCGGTCAGCTCCTTCATGTCGTGGCCTGCGGAAAAAGCGGTGCCGTTGGCTGCGATGACGGCCGCACGGATGTGCTTGTCTTCCGCGATCGCATTGAGGCTCGCATGCAGCTGTCCGATCATCGTCTCCGAAAGGCTGTTGCGCGCGGCTGGTCGGTTCAGCGTGAGCACGGCGACACTGCCGACGATCTCGCGCAGCAGGATCGGTGGTTGCGGGGAGGGAGCACGGGCGGCCTGGGCGGACATCGTAGCGTTTCCGTTTGGATTATTGCATTTGGATGACGCAGATAACTTAATGTAACAGGTCAAGTGAAGCGAGGGTGGGGAACAGCATGGCGTTAGCAAAAATGAGCGTGGCCGAGGTTGAGCAGTTTCTACGTGACGAGTTTCCCCAGGCCTTCAGCGGTGACGACATCACGATCGAAAGTGCCGACGGCCAGACCTGCCTTTTGCGCCAGCGCTACAGCGAAAGGATGTTGCGACCGGGTGGAACCGTGTCGGGACCGACGCTGATGGCACTGGCCGATTTCGCCATGTACGTGGTGCTTCTGTCGGCGATCGGGCCGATCGGGCTGGCGGTCACCACTAATCTCAACATCAACTTCCTACGCAAGGGCCAGCCGGGCCAGGACGTGCTGGCGGAGGCGCGGCTTATCAAGCTCGGCAAGCGGCTCGCGGTCGGCGAGGTAAACCTGCTGTCCGGAACCTCGGCCGACCCGATCGCACATGTCACCTCCACCTATTCCATTCCAAATATTTGAGGTTTTTGCAGGTATTTTAATACCATAATTTTAAGCCATTGATATTGCTAATGTAATTTCGCGCTTTGAGCATTGACCGCTGCGCCTCTCTTCTTTAGTAACTCGCCCAGTCCGGTGCGGTGTTCGCGCCGATGTCTCCCTCACGGAAATTCTGACATGAAAACCTTTTCGGCAAAGCCGGCCGAGGTGACGAAGAAGTGGGTGCTGATCGACGCCAAGGGTCTGGTCGTCGGCCGTCTCGCCACCATCGTCGCCATGCGGCTCCGCGGCAAGCACCTCCCGACCTACACCCCGCACGTTGATTGCGGTGACAATGTCATCATCATCAACGCCCAGCATGCGGTCCTGACCGGTCGCAAGCGCGAGCAGAAGACCTACTACAAGCACACCGGTTACGTCGGCCACGTCAAGGAGCGCACCGCGCGCCAGATCCTCGAAGGCCGTCATCCCGAGCGCGTGCTCGAGAAGGCCGTCGAGCGCATGATCCCGCGTGGTCCGCTCGGCCGCGTGCAGATGGGCAACCTGCGTGTCTACGGCGGCGCCGATCATCCGCACGAGGCGCAGCAGCCCGAGAAGATCGACATCGCCAATTTGAACCGCAAGAACACGAGGGCCGCATAACATGGCCGAATCCATCCAGTCGCTCGACCAGCTCTCGCAGCTCAAGACGGCGGCCGCGCCCGAGGCGCCCAAGCACGAGAAGAAGGTCGACAAGTTCAATCGCGCCTATGCCACCGGCAAGCGCAAGGACGCGGTCGCCCGCGTCTGGATCAAGCCGGGCGCCGGCAAGGTCACCGTCAACTCGCGCGAGGTCGAGATCTATTTCGCTCGTCCCGTGCTGCGCATGATGATCGAGCAGCCGTTCTCCGTGGCCCAGCGTTCCGGCCAGTACGACGTGATCTGCACGGTCGCCGGCGGTGGCCTATCCGGCCAGGCTGGCGCCGTCCGTCACGGCATCTCCAAGGCGCTCACCTATTTCGAGCCGGAGCTGCGCAGCGTGCTCAAGAAGGGCGGCTTCCTGACCCGCGACTCGCGCGTGGTCGAGCGTAAGAAGTACGGCAAGGCCAAGGCCCGCCGGTCCTTCCAGTTCTCGAAGCGTTAATCGCTTCGATCACATTCGCCGCGAAAGCGGCTCCAATGAGATGCAAAAGGGCGCTGTTTTCAGCGCCCTTTTTGTTGTTCGTTTGTACGCAAATTGATGACGTGTTTCCCGAAAACTTGGGTCCGCGCGAAAACCTGAATGGAACCCGCGAGACATAGCGTCGCATTCGGAAGGGCGCGCAAATCGGCTGTGCCGATCGCGTAACTGCTATGTTTTAGAGGGGGCCGACATGATGTCGCTCGATAGCATCACGCTCTATTTGGTCGCCACCATGGTTGCCGCACTGCTCGGCGCCATGATGGTGTTTTTCGGCAGGCAGGAGAACAGCCCCGCGCTGAAATGGTGGGGCACCGCCTATCTCCTCGGCGCCGCCTCCGTTGCGCTATGGACTGCGGCCGGCGACAGGCTGGGGCCGCATCTCTATCTGGCGTTAAATGCCGTCGGCTTCGTCGCCTGCGGCATGGTGTGGAATGCGGCGCGCGTCTTCCACGGCCGCAAGCCGAATTGGCCCGGCCTCGTGCTCGGCGCGCTCGCTTGGGTCGCCGCCGTGACGCTGCTCGACGCCGAGGCGTCCGTGCTGCGCATGATCATCGGCGCCGGCATCGTCTCGGTCTATGCAGCGCTGACCGCGAGCGAGCTCTGGACCGAGCGGCGCAAGAGCCTGCAACGGCGCTGGCCGGCCTTCCTGATGCCGGTGATGCACGGCTGCGCGTTGATGCTGCCGATCGTGCTCGGCAGCTTCCTGCGCCCGCATGATGCCGGCTTCTCGTCGAGCATCTGGGTCACTGTGTTCGCGGTCGAGCTCGTGCTTTATGCCGTCGGCACCGTGTTCGTGATCTTCATGCTGGTGTCCGAGCGCACGGTGACCGCGCACCGGACCGCCGCGTCGACCGATCCCCTGACCGGCATGCTCAACCGGCGCGGCTTCTCCGAGGCCTGCAGCCGCGTGATCGAGCGCGAGGCCAAGGCCGGGCGGCCGGTGACCGTGATGATCTTCGACATCGACCACTTCAAGTCGATCAACGATCGGTTCGGCCATCCCGCCGGCGACGAGATGCTGAAACTGTTCTCGACTGTCGTCGTCAGCAACTTGCGCATCTCCGATCTCTCGGGCCGCATCGGCGGCGAGGAGTTTGCGGCCTTGCTGCCGTGTTCGCTGGAGGAGGGGGTGCTGGTCGCCGAGCGCGTGCGCGAAGCGTTCGAGACCTCCGGTGTCGTGGTCGATGAAGGTCCGGTCGATACCACCGTCAGCATCGGCGTCGCCGGCGGTCCGGCCGGCACCGAGCTCGAGGTGCTGCTGGCCTCGGCCGACACCGCGCTCTACCAGGCCAAGCGGGGCGGCCGTAACCGCGTCGAGGCGGCGGAGGAGTTGCCGCTGTCGCTGGAGAACTGGCGTCGCCAGAGCGCTGCGCGGCCCGGTGCGCCGCAGGCGCGTCCGGCTACCGCCTGAGACGACAGGCGGCCTTGCGGTAATCTTCTGTTTACCATTCGATCCCTACCATCATGGGCATGGAATCGATCCGTCGACAGAGCCCGCAGGCCGCCCTGATGTCACTCGAAGCCCAAGCTGCCTCGGCACGCGGCGGCTTCGCCTGTCTGTTCTCGACCGCGGACGAATACGAGAGCGCGCTGATCACGGAGCGTCGTGCGCAAGGACGATACGGCCAGGGCCGCAGCTACTGGCCGTTCGTGCTGTTCGTCGGTTGCGCGTTCATCGTGGCGGGCACCGTGCTGCTGCTCGCCTGAGAGGCTTGCATCTAAGAGACCTGCATTTTCCAGCCGTCCAGGTGCCGTTTCGGCGCCTTTTTCTTTTGCGCCGGCTGCGGTAGACACGCCCATCGAACAAAAATGGGTGGAAACCGATGATCACCGAGATCGCGCAAATCGACGTCAAGCCGGGCAGCGAACAGGATTTCGAGGCGGCTGTCGCCAAGGCCAAGGCCGCCTTCGGCCGCTCCAAGGGCTTTCACGGCTTCGAACTGCACAAGTCGATCGAGAAACCGCAGCGCTACCGCCTGATGGTGAAGTGGGCGACCCTGGAAAACCACACCGTTGATTTCCGCGGCTCCGAAAACTTCACCGAATGGCGCGGCCTCGTCGGCCAATATTTTGCTTCGCCCCCCGAGGTCGAGCACACCGAGACCGTGCTGACGACCTGAAGCAGGCTCTATTTCAGGCGCATGATCTTTTCGGAGAACCGCTGCGCACTTTGCGCTAACGCGCCCCTTTGGGTCCGGATCATGCTCGGGCCGCCTCGGCCAGAGACGGCGCCTCATACGTCTTGAAATGGTCTATCATGACCTTGGCGATGGCGACCAGTGGCAGCGCCAGCGCGAGGCCCCAGATTCCGAACACGACGCCGAGAAGGATCTGGAACGCGAACAGCGTGGCCGGCGGAATGTCCAGGGCTTGGCGCTGAAGGATCGGCGTCAGAACGTAGCTTTCCATGGCGTGGACGCCGAGGAACAGCAGCAGCGCGGACAGCGCCGCGATCCAGCCGGACGCAAGGCTCGCCAGCACCACGATGACCCCGGCGATGATGGCGCCGATGGTCGGGACAAAGGCGAGCAGGCCCGCCTGGATTCCCAGGATGAACGCGCCGGGGATGCCGATGACGGCAAGGCCGATCCACGTCACCGCGCCGACCGCGAGCATGACCGTGATCTGCGCGATCAGCCAGCGCTCCAGCGTCTCGCTGATGCGATCGATGATGAGCGTGACGCGCGTGCGATGTTTGGCCGGCGCGAGGAACAATAGGCCGTCGTGATAGACGCCGGGCTGGGCGGCGAAGGCGAGACCCAGGAACAGCACGATAAAAATGTTTCCGACACCGTGGATGGTGCCGAGCAGCAGCTTGAAGGTCTGGCTCACGATCGCTCCGCCGCTGGAGGCGAGCGCGCCGGCGCCGGGCAATGCACCGCGCGGGGGCACTGCCGGTGAGGGCGTCGAGTCCGATGTTGTCGCCGCCGTGGCGTCAGGCGCCGCGTTGCCGAGATCGAAGAAGCTGGTGTCGATGCCGTGGTTCTCGAGGAATGACCGGACGTTGGTGATCTGCGACTTGATGGTGTTGCTCAGCAGCGAGGCTTGCTCGGCGATGGTGGCGCCGCCGAGATAGGCGACCCCCGCGAGCATCAGGGCGAGGGCGATGCAGACGATCGCGAGCCGGACCGGATGCGGCAGGTGCACGCGGCGGCCGAGCGCGCCCGTCAGCGCGTTGAGGCCGAGGCCGAGCAGCATGCCGGTGAAGATCAGCAGCAAGGTGGCGGCAAAATACCAGGTGAAGACCAGCATCGCCGTGAACAGCACGACGCCGATGCCCCCGACCGAGATCGCCCAGGCGAGATCGGAGCGGGGGCGGGGCCGTTGATCTGCGGGAATGGTCACATCGGGTCCTTTTCGGCGGCTGCGGGGAAGGCACTCTTTCGCGAATCCCGCCTTGGATCAAGCCGGCCGAAAACCGCCGGTTTGACGTTGTCCACGGTCTCGTCGGGCGAACGCCACCGGCGCGAACGGCGCCGCGGTCGCCCTCCGATCGGGCATTTGCGCGAAAATAGCATTGCCGTCCCGCGATCCCTTCTGTTGAATTTGTTCCACCCCAAGGGCATGTTTGGAGAATCTTCTTACGGAGGAGGTCGGAACGGGAGATGAGAAAGCCGGTCGTCGGCGTGATCGGGAATGCCCATCGCGTCGAAAATCGATTTCAGGTCCAGATGGTCGGCGAGCGAAATCTGCGCGCCGTGGCCGAGGTCTCCGGTGGCTTGCCGGTGATGTTCGCGGGCTCGCCCGACATCACCGATATCGGGGCGCTGCTCGATACCGTCGACGGCGTCATCCTCACCGGCGCCCGGGCCAACGTGCACCCGACGCGTTTCAACGTCGATCCCTGCGAGAAGCACGAGCCCTACGACATCCACCGCGACGAGGTCGCCCTGGCGCTCTCGGTTGCCTGCGTCGCCCGCGGCATCCCCCTGTTCGGCATCTGCCGCGGCCTCCAGGAGATGAACGTCGCCTTCGGCGGCTCGCTGCACCCCGAGATCCGCGAAATCCCCGGCCGCATGAATCACCGCATGCCCAGGCTCGAGAATGGCGAGATCCATCCCGATCCGACCGTGGTGTTCGCCGACCGTCACGACGTCGATCTGACGCCGGGCGGGGCGTTCGCAAAATTGCTCGGCTGCGAGAAGATCCGGGTCAATTCGCTGCACGGCCAGGGCATCCTGGAGCCCGGCAAACGTGTGCTGATCGAAGGCGCCGCCGAGGACGGCACCATCGAGGCGATCCGCATCGCCGAAGCCCCGACCTTCGCGCTCGGCGTGCAATGGCACGCCGAATACGACCCGCAGCACAATCCGATCAACCGCAAGCTGTTCGAGGCCTTTGGCGAAGCGCTCGTGGCGCGGCAGAAGGCGGTGGCGTAGGCTAAGCACACGTCGAGGCTTTGGGGCCGACTCTCGGCACGCCGTCATTGCGAGCCAACGGGTCCGACGAATTCAATTCACCGAGCTCATGCTAGGCATGTGCGCTGACGAGCCGATCAATTCGATCTGCCGGAACGAGCCCATTAGGTCTGCATGGCTGCTACACCATCGATGGGCGCGGGCCTATAAATGCGACCGCCGAGCGCGGTGAGTGCCCGTGCGTACCACCATTTTCATAGAACTAGATTGTAGCTGCCCCACGTAGCTTAATTCGGTTGTGAGGGCTTAACTCATGACGAAGCACTTTTCGAAACGCATCGTGACTGATGTGTTCGTAGTCGTCATATCGGTCGTGACAATCACGATTGCAGCGACCTCATTGGGTGAGCCCATTGTGGCAGGCATCGCGGCTTCTATTCCGGGCCCATTTCATCTTGCGATGGAAAACACACTTGGAAGTGCCGGGCCGAGCAAACCGAAGGCGGCCTCCGCGCAAACAGGTTGTCGGCTTCGATCTGCTCCTCTGCAATGGAACGTGGACTGGCTTTTCCGGCCGCCTGCCGCTCCCGCACGATGAATGCGATCCCAGTTGAGGGCGCGGCAAAGATGGGCGGCCCGTGTTTCGCCCATGCGCCTTCCAAATCTCGGGCGGCATAAACCAATCAGTAGGAATTCGTCCGCTCCGATTTTTGCGGCTCTGATTTGTTCTTTGAGAACGAAGTGGAGTCAGATGCAGAACGAAAGCTGACGGTGAGGTGCAAAGTTCATCTTTCCAGTGCGGTTGAATCGTAGACGCGCTCAGTTGGCCGTCTAGCGTCAGCCTCACACTGTCCGCTCCATCCGCCGCGTGCGGTAGGCCTGCGGCGACATCAGGGTCAGCTTGCGGAATGCCTTGCGAAAGCTGCTTTCGTCCTCGTAGCCCGCCGCCCGCGCGATGGTCTTGACCGGCTGCGCCGTCGTCTCCAGCAGCGTGCGCGCGTGCTCGACGCGGCGGCGCGTGATGAAGGCCTGCGGCGGCTCGTGCGTGAGCTCCTGAAACTTCCGGTTCAGCGTGCGCTCGCTGAGGCCGAGTGCGTCGGCGAGGCGCTTGACCGTCATCGGACGCTTACCCGCGCGCCGAACCAGCAGATCGGCCCTGGTCAGCAGCGGATCCTGCGACAGCAGGTAACCGACGGGCATGAAGATCGACTGGGTGCGCTGCGCGGTGTCGATGACGACGTAATCGGCGCACAACTTTGCGATCTCCTTGCCGTCGACCATCTCGATCAGTCTGAGCAGGAGGTCGACCCACGACATCGGTCCGGCCGCGCAGACGAGACGGTCCGCGCAGGTGATGACGGCGTCCGGGGCGAGGTCGATCGCGGGATGGCGTTGCCGCAGTTCGTTTTGCAGCCACCAGGTGATGGTGGCGCGGCGGTTGTCGAGCAGGCCGGCGCCGGCCAGCAGGAAGACGCCGCTGCAAAATGCCCCGATCAGCCGGCCATTTGCGTGCTGCTGCCGGAGCCAGGCGCCGGCGCGGGCATATTGCGGTTGCAGGCGCGCGGCCGTGACGTGGTCGACGAGATTGCCGGGGACGATGATCGCGTCGAAGCTGCCGCGGCTCCCGATCGCGCCATCGACCGAAACCAACTGGCCGCCGCCGGCGCGCACGGCCTTGCCATCGAGCGAGAGCGTCTGGCCGGCGAACCGGGATTTTGCTCCGCTCTGCTGCATCACGTGGTTGGCGAGCGACAGGACGTCGGCGACGCCGGCGATCGCCGAATGCATGCAGCCTTCCAGCGCCAGAATTGCGAGCTTCATAGGACCTCCGGGCGATGCGACGATCCTATCCGATCGGCGTGCGGGTGCGTGGCGAAAATTGCCCGATCTCTGTCTTATCCGCCACTGCCTGGCCGCCACTGTCCGGTCCAATCTGCCGCCGTCGTCACACGACATGATTGGAGAAAGACATGCCTTACGTCACCATTTCCACCGTCCGCGGCATCCTGGACGCCGTGCAGAAGAAGACGCTGCTCGAACGCGTCACCGACCTCCTGGTCGAGGTCGAAGGGCAGGGCAACCCCGATTTCCGCGGCAACGTCTGGGTCAGGATCGAGGAGCAGGAGCCCTCGCACTGGTCGCTCGGCGGCATGCAGCCGACGAGCGAGATCATCGCGAGCACGTTCGGACCGATCGGCGCGGACGGCGTGAGGGTGGCACGGTAGCAGCGCCTGGCGCAGGGCGGATCAGCCGTGGGGCATGGTCCGCCACTGCCTCTGCTCAACCGATCGCATCGCCATCCCGCATGGCCATTTGCATTGCGTTGCACAATCGCGACGTTGGCCTCCACGCGCAGCATTGAGGTTCACGAGGGGAACACCATATGCTCTGCAAGGGAGCCCTTGCCGTGCAAACCATGAAGGCGGCCCTCGTTGCGGCGATCACCGTCGTGGCATTGATCTGCTGCCTCCTTCCCAGCTCAGCGGAGGAGAGCGGCCGCCTTGCACTGATTGTTTCGATCGACGGGGCCATCGGCCCCGCGTCAGCCAGCTATGTGCGGGAGGCTTTGGCCAAGGCGAGCGAACGGCGCGCCGAGATCGTGCTTCTGAGAATGAACACGCCCGGCGGCCTCAATTCCAGCATGCGAGAGATCATCGCGGATGTGCTCGCCTCGCCGATCCCTGTCGTCGGCTACGTCGCTCCCTCCGGCGCCCACGCGGCAAGTGCAGGGACCTATATCCTTTATGCGACCCACATCGCTGCGATGGCACCAGGCACCAATATCGGTGCGGCGACGCCGGTCCAGATTGGCGGACCGCTGCCGGGCCTGCCGAGCGGTGCACCCGACAAGGATGGCAAAGACAAGAAGGATGAGCCGAAGGACGCGATGACGGCGAAGGCCACGAACGATGCCGTCGCCTTTATCCGCAGCCTCGCCGAGCTGCGCAGCCGCAATGCGGACTGGGCCGAGAAGGCGGTTCGTGAGGCCGCCACTCTCTCTGCCAATGGCGCGCTAGAGGCCCATGCCATCGATCTCGTCGCGCGGGACCAGGCTGAATTGCTGCGGCAGCTCGATGGCCGTGTGGTGGAGGTCGCAGGCGGCAGGACGCAACGCCTCGCGACGAAGGATGCGGTCGTCGAAGCAATCGAGCCGGGGCGGATATCCCGCTTCCTGGCGGTCATCACCGATCCGAACGTGGCGTTCATTCTCCTGATGGTCGGCATCTACGGTCTGATCTTCGAGTTCATGTCTCCCGGAGCCGTCGCTCCCGGAGTCGTCGGCGCGATCTGCCTGCTGATTGGCCTCTATGCGCTCAACTTGCTGCCGATCAACTATGCCGGCCTCGCCCTGATGCTGGTCGGACTCGTGCTTCTCACCGTCGAAGCCTTCAATCCGACGGTGGTGATCGGTCTCGGAGGGATCATCGCTTTCGTGCTAGGCGCGCTGATGCTGTTCAGGGTCGAGGCGCCCGGCTACCAGCTGTCGTGGTGGGTGATCGGCATCACTACAGCTGTGTTCGTCGGCTTTGCACTGGTCGTGCTTGGCTCGCTTCGGCGGGCCGCCAAGGCTCCTGAACGGGTCGGCGCGCAGGCCATGCGAGGCTTGTCCGCCGAAATTCTCGACTGGAACGGGAACGAGGGTCATGTGTTCGCCCATGGTGAACGCTGGCAGGCGCGCGGCGCCGACACGTTCGAGCCCGGAGAGACGGTCGAAGTTGCCAGCGTCGTCGACCTGACGCTGCTGATACGGCGCGCACCGGCTAGGACCGGTGAGGGAGGTAGATCATGATGCTGGAATATCTGACCTATGCGGCGCTCGCGCTGCTAGTCGTCATATTTCTGTCCCAGGCCATTCGAATCCTGCGCGAATACGAGCGTGGCGTCGTCTTTACGCTCGGCCGCTTTACCGGCGTGAAGGGCCCGGGCCTCATCCTCCTCATTCCGGTCGTGCAGCAACTCGTCAAGGTCGATCTACGGGTGATGGTACAGGTCGTGCCGCCGCAGGATGTGATTTCGCGGGACAACGTGTCCGTCAAGGTCAACGCCGTTCTGTACTTCCGCATCGTCGACCCCGAGCGCGCCATCATCAAGGTCGGCGATTTCATGGCGGCCACCAGCCAGCTCGCCCAGACCACGTTGCGTTCGGTGCTCGGCAAGCACGAGCTCGACGAGATGCTTGCCGAGCGCGACAGGTTGAACGCCGACATCCAGGAGATCCTCGACAAGCAGACTGATGTCTGGGGCATCAAGGTCACCGGCATAGAGATCAAGGACGTCGACCTCAACGAAACCATGGTTCGCGCCATCGCCAAGCAGGCGGAGGCGGAGCGCCTGCGGCGGGCCAAGGTGATCAATGCGATGGGCGAGCAGCAGGCCGCCGAAAAGCTCGTCGAAGCCGGCCGGATCCTCGCGCAGGAGCCTCAGGCCATGCAGCTGCGTTATTTCGCGGCTCTGCACGACATCGCCGGTGAACGGTCGTCGACCATCGTGTTTCCGCTACCGGCGGGCTTGCTCGACCATTTGATGCCACGGCCTAACAACCCCTAGGAGTAAGCGGCGAAGATGACCCATCTTCGGCCCAAATGGGCGTGTCGAATGTTGATGCCTACTTAAACGGGAGCAACATTCGATGACCAAGCACGCCGTTAGCCCACCAAGCCGCCGCCAACGTCGGACATTCCTGCTTGCCGTTCCGCTGGTCGCCTTCGCACTTTGTTCGTGGCCGATCGGCGGAGCCGCGCAGGCCGCAGAGCCCGGCAAGGACGCCCCTGCCGCCAATCTGCCCCGCATTCTCGTGCTGGCGACGGGAGGTACCATCGCGGGCCAGGCCGACCCGCGCGCGGCGGGCGCGTACAAGTCCGGCCAGATCACGGGCGAGCAGCTGATGCAGTCGGTGCCGGGCCTGGACAAGCTTGCGAAGCTGAACGCCGAGCAGATTTCGTCGATCGGATCCCAGGACATGAACGACAAGGTCTGGTTTGCGCTGGCCCGCCGCATCCAGGAGGCCTTCGACAAGAATGAAGCCGATGGCGTCGTCATCACCCATGGCACCGATACGCTGGAGGAGACCGCGTTCTTTCTCGACAACGTGGTGCGCGGCGACAAGCCGGTGGTGATCGTCGGCTCGATGCGGCCGGCCACGGCGGTGAGCGCGGACGGACCCGGCAATCTCTACGAGGCGGTGCATGTGGCCGCCGATCCGCGCTCGCGCGGCCGGGGCGTCATGGCCGTGCTGAACGACAAGATTCAGGGCGCCCGCTCGGTCACCAAGACCAACACCACGAGCATCGAGACGTTCAATACGCCCAATGACGCGCCGATCGGTTATGTCGACACCGCCGGCGGCATCCGTTTCATGACCCAGTCGGCCGGCCTCAAGCGCGCGACCTATCAGTTGCCGGCAGGCGAGCAATTGCCGCGCGTTGCGATCGTCTACTCACACGCCAACATGGACGCCGTTCCGATCGAGGATGCCATCTCGCACGGCGCCAAGGGCATCGTGCTCGCCGGCGTCGGCGACGGCAATACGTCCAAGCCCGCCCTCGAAGCGCTTGAAGCGGCGGCGAAGAAGGGCATCATCGTGGTGCGCTCCACGCGGGTTCGATCCGGCTTCGTGACGCGAAACGTCGAGGTCGACGACGACAAGAACGGTTTCGTCGTGTCCGAGGACCTCAATCCCCAGAAGGCGCGCGTTCTCACCCAATTGCTGATCGCGAGCGGCGCGACGGCGCCGGCCGAATTGCAGAAGGCTTTCACCGCGACGTGGTAGCGACGCGGTAGGATGGGTAGAGCGAAAGCGAAACCCATCGACTTCGCAGGGGGCGAGATGGGTTTCGCAAGGGCTCAACCCATCCTACGATTCCCGAAACGAAAAGGCGCTCCTTTCGGAGCGCCTTTTGCTTGTCGTATTCCGTTCGGGCCGATCAGCCCGAATAGTACATGTCGAACTCGATCGGATGCGGGGTCATCTCGAAGCGCTCGACTTCGGTCATCTTCAGCTCGATATAGGCATCGATGAAGTCGTCGTCGAACACGCCGCCGGACTTGAGGAAGGCGCGGTCCTGGTCGAGATTCTCGAGGGCTTCACGCAAGCTGCCGCACACCGTCGGGATCTGCTTCAGCTCTTCCTTCGGCAAATCGTAGAGGTCCTTGTCCATCGCCGGACCCGGATCGATCTTGTTCTTGATGCCGTCGAGGCCGGCCATCAGCATCGCGGCGAAGCCGAGATAGGGGTTGGCGAGCGGATCGGGGAAGCGCACCTCGACACGCTTGGCCTTCGGCGAAGCGGTGTAGGGGATGCGGCAGGAGGCCGAGCGGTTGCGCGCGGAGTAGGCGAGCAGCACGGGGGCCTCATAGCCCGGGACCAGGCGCTTGTAGGAGTTGGTCGAGGGGTTGGTGAAGGCGTTGATCGCCTTGGCATGCTTGATGATGCCGCCGATGTAGTGGAGGCATGTCTCCGACAGGTCGGCGTATTTGTTGCCGGCGAACACCGGCTTGCCTTCCTTCCAGATCGACTGGTGCACGTGCATGCCCGAGCCGTTGTCGCCATAGACCGGCTTCGGCATGAAGGTAGCGGTCTTGCCGTAGATGTGCGCGACCTGGTGGATGCAGTACTTGTAGATCTGGATGTGGTCGGCCATCAGCGTCAGCGTGTCGAACTTCATGCCGAGCTCATGCTGGGCGGAGGCGACCTCGTGGTGATGCTTCTCGACCTTGACGCCCATCTTGGCCATGGCCCCGAGCATCTCCGAGCGCATGTCCTGCACGGAGTCCTGCGGCGGAACCGGGAAGTAGCCGCCCTTGGTGCGGACGCGGTGGCCGAGATTGCCGCCTTCATATTCGGTGTCGGAGTTGGTCGGCAGCTCCGAGGAGTCAAGGCGGAAACCGGTGTTGTAGGGGGTCGAGGAGAAGCGCACGTCGTCGAACACGAAGAACTCGGCCTCGGGGCCAACGAAGACGGTGTCGCCCACGCCCATCGACTTCACCATCGCCTCGGCCTTCTTGGCGATGCCGCGGGGGTCGCGGTTGTAGGGCTCGCCGGTGGTCGGCTCGAGCACGTCGCAGGTGATGACCATCGTGGTCTCGGCGAAGAACGGATCGATCGTCGCAGTCACCGGATCGGGCATCAGGCACATGTCGGACTCGTTGATCGCCTTCCAGCCAGCGATCGAGGAACCGTCGAACATCGTCCCTTCTGCGAAAATGTCCTCATCGATCATGCTGACGTCGAACGTCACATGCTGCCACTTGCCGCGCGGATCGGTGAAGCGCAGGTCGACGTATTTGACGTCGTTGTCCTTGATGGATTTCAGGACGTCTTTGGCGGTCTTCATGCATACCCCTTTTGGCTCTGCGGGTCGGTTTCCAGATGAGCAAGATTATTCTCGCTTTAGGCGAGCTTTGCGCGACCGCACAAACGAAATCAGGCCGCCGAAGCAGCCTTATTTCCTGTCAGAGTGTCGCAAAACGCGGGATAGCACCCGGCTCAGATAGCGTCCAGCCCGGATTCGCCGGTTCGGATGCGGATCGCCTCTTCGACGTTGGAGACGAAGATCTTGCCGTCACCGATGCGCCCGGTCTGCGCGGCGCGGCGGATCGCGTCGATGGCGCGCTCGACCAGGTCGTCGCCGATCACGATCTCGATCTTCACCTTGGGCAGGAAGTCGACGATGTATTCTGCGCCGCGGTAGAGCTCGGCGTGACCCTTCTGCCGGCCGAAGCCCTTGGCCTCGGTGACGGTGATGCCCTGCAGGCCGACTTCCTGAAGCGCTTCCTTCACCTCGTCGAGCTTGAATGGCTTGATGATGGCTTCGATTTTCTTCACTGCGCGCCTCCCGGCCTTTCGATCAAATAGCAACGTCTTCGTCAGGATGCGCTTTGTCACGCACGATCTTGTCTTCGCTACGCCGGGATGCCTGACCAGCCCGGCAACGACGGCCGGCCACACCCTGATGAATGCCAGTGAGCACGACAAACCGAAGCGGCTTCCTCGAAAGCAGGGTCTATGCCAAGTTGCTAATGCCCTGATTATTGGAGCGTTATCAGCCTTTTAACGAGCACAATCTGATAGGTGGCGCCGACCCGCATAAAATACCGAAGACTACGAAATAGGCAAACGGTTCAATATGTGTGCAGATCGTTGTTCCGTGGGATGGGTCGGCACGGAACGTGCCCGTTGAACGGGCGTTTGGACCAGGGAAGTGGCATGGAAGTTCTGACCAACGCTGAAATGCAGCGCGCCGATCAGCTCAGTATCGCGGCAGGCACGCCCGGCTTCAAGCTGATGCTCAGTGCCGGCCAGGCGGTCGCCGAGGCGGCCAATGCGCTGGTGGAGGAGGGGCCGATCCTGATCGTCGCCGGTTCCGGCAACAATGGCGGCGACGGTTTTGTCGCAGCCGCCGAGCTCGCCGCCCAGGGCCGCGAGGTCTCGGTGATCCTGATGTGCGAGCGCGACCAGCTCCAGGGTGACGCCGCCTCCGCCGCACGTGGCTGGAAGCACCCGGTGCTCCCGTTCAATCCGCAGGCGATCGGAAAGCCGGCGCTGATTATCGATGCGCTGTTCGGCGCGGGTCTCAGCCGTGCCGTCGACGGCGAGGCGCGCGCCATGATCGAGGCGATCAACGCCAATGGCGCGCCGGTGCTCGCCGTCGACCTACCGAGCGGCATCAACGGCACCAGCGCGGCCGTGATGGGCGCGGCCGTGAATGCCACGCAGACCATCACCTTCTTCCGCAAGAAGCCGGCGCATTTATTGCTGCCGGGCCGCATGCATTGCGGCCGTGTGCGCGTCGCCGACATCGGCATCGACGCAAGCGTGCTGGACGAGATCGCTCCGCAGCTCTTCGAGAACGATCCGGATTTCTGGGGCGCCGCCTTTCCGGTGCCGCGCATCGACGGCCACAAATTCGCGCGAGGCCATGTGCTGGCCGTCTCCGGTGACGCAGCCGCGACCGGCGCTGCGCGGCTCG
>NZ_PSRT01000024.1 GCF_004212635.1 Bradyrhizobium genosp. SA-3
CGCGCCCCGGGCGATGCGAAGCATCGTCCCGAGCGCGGCGGGTGAGGGCTTTCTCTCCTCAGGGAGTCTTCATTGCGGAAGCACCCCCACCCCAGCCCTCCCCCGCAAGCGGGAGAGGGGGCGCTCCGCCCGCGTGGCCGGCAGCGTGCCTCCGCCAAAAGACCCATCCTTTTCGGCTTGAACCGCGGCCCGTTCCCGGGAAAATAGCCCTCAAACAAGGCCGGTACTTGATCCTGGTCATGGCGGGGCGCTCGTCCTGCCACAAGGGTCAGGGCCAGGCCAGAAAGGGAACGGGAGCGCGGGAATGAACATCCAGGGCAAGAGTCTCTATCACGAGGTCCATACGCGCTCGCTGGCGGACCCTGAGGGCTTCTGGGCCGAGGCGGCCAAGGAGATCGACTGGATCGAGCCGCCGAAGGCCATCTTCGATTCCACGCAAGGAACCTACGGCCGCTGGTTCGCCGGCGGCGTGGTCAACACCTGCTACAATGCACTCGACCGCCATGTCGAACGCGGCCGCGCCGACCAGGTCGCGCTGATTCATGATTCGCCGCTGACGGGCAGCGTCACGAAATTCACCTACGCCGAGCTCTTGAGCGAGGTGCAGGCGCTTGCCGCGATCATGCGGGATTTTGGTGTCGCCAAGGGCGAACGCGTCATTCTCTATATGCCGATGGTGCCGGAGGCGGTGGTCGCGATGCTCGCCTGCGCGCGCATCGGCGCGGTGCATTCCGTGGTGTTCGGCGGCTTTGCCGCCAAGGAGCTCGCCACCCGCATCGACGACGCCCAGCCGAAACTCATTCTCTCCGCGAGCTGCGGCATCGAGCCCGGCCGCATCGTGCAATACAAGCCGCTGCTCGACGAGGCGATCAAGCTCGCAAGCACGAAGCCGAAGGCCTGCATCGTGCTGCAACGTCCGCAGCACACCTGCGACCTCACGCCCGGCCGTGACTATGATTGGGCGAGCTTACGCCGCAAGGCGATGAACGACGGCAAGAAAGCCCCTTGCGTGCCGGTCGCGGCCACCGATCCGCTGTACATCCTCTATACGTCAGGCACCACAGGCATCCCCAAGGGCGTGGTGCGCGACAATGGCGGGCACCTCGTCGCGGTAAATTGGTCGATGTTCAATCTCTACGGGGTCAAGCCGGGCGAGGTCTGGTGGTGCGGCTCGGACATCGGCTGGGTGGTGGGCCACAGCTACATCGTCTACGGGCCGCTGATCCACGGCGCGACCTCGATCATGTATGAGGGCAAGCCGGTCGGCACGCCCGATGCCGGCGCATTCTGGCGCGTGATCTCTGAGCACAAGGCGGTCGCCTTCTTCACGGCGCCGACCGCGTTCCGCGCGATCCGCAAGGAGGATCCCGAAGGAAAATTCATCCGGCAATATGACCTTTCGAAATTCCGCACGCTGTTCCTCGCCGGCGAGCGCGCCGATCCGCCGACGGTGGAATGGGCGGAGCAGCAGCTGAAGGTGCCGGTGATCGATCATTGGTGGCAGACCGAGACCGGCTGGTGCATCGCCGGCAATCCGGTCGGCCTCGGCATGCTGCCCGTGAAGCACGGCTCGCCGACGGTGCCGATGCCGGGCTACCAAGTCGACATCGTCGACGAAGCGGCAAAGCCAGTCGGCCCCAACACCATGGGCTCGATCGTCATCAAGCTGCCGATGCCGCCGGGCTGCCTGCCGACGCTGTGGAATCAGGACGAGCGCTTCAAGGAATCTTACTTGAGCGAATTTCCCGGCTACTACAAAACCTCGGACGCCGGCTACAAGGACGAGGACGGCTATGTCTTCGTCATGGGCCGCACCGACGACATCATCAACGTCGCCGGGCATCGCCTCTCCACCGGTGGCATGGAGGAGATCCTGGCCTCGCATCCGGATGTGGCCGAATGCGCGGTGCTGGGCGTCAAGGACGCGATCAAGGGCGAGGTGCCCTGCGGCTTCCTGGTGCTGAAAGCGGGCGTGACGCGTGCGCCTGCCGAGATCGAGAAGGAGATCATAGCGCTGGTGCGCGACAAGCTCGGCCCGGTCGCCGCCTTCAAGCTCGCGATCACCGTCGGCCGCCTACCCAAGACGCGCTCCGGAAAAATCCTGCGCGGCACTATCAAGAAGATCGCCGACGGCGAAGCCTGGACCATGCCGGCGACGATCGAGGATCCCAAGGTGCTCGACGAGATCGGCGCGGCGCTGAAGGGGAGGGTGTGAGATTTGCGCCGGTCGTTCTGCCTGTGAGGCGCAATGCCGCCCTCTCCACCTTCCGCTGTCATCGCCCGCGCAGGCGGGCGATCCAGTACTCCGCGGCGGCAGTTGTGTGACCCAATGACCGCCGCGGCGTACTGGATTCCCCGCCTGCCGCCTACGCTAAAGCTTCGGCGCCCCTGGACCTCAACCCCGGCGAAGCCTTGGCGTAGCCGGGTCGCGGGGAATGACAGCGAGATGGACGGTATCCAAGGACTTACATTCTCCGCATTCCGCGTTAAACAGTGCCGGCCAATAGGGGACCTCGTATGCCACTCGCCGCCACGTCGCGTCTGCTTGCAGCCGTCACTCTCGCCATCGCTCTCTCCGCCTGCTCCGCGCGTTACCAGACGCCGGTGGCGGTGGGCGGCGACGACGACGACGCGGTCTGTCAGAGCCGCGGCTATGCGCAGGGCTCGCCGGAATACGTGGCCTGCCGCAAGGACCGCGACGTCCAGCGCAATGCGGCCACCGCGCGCGCCGATCGCCGTCAGCGCGATCTCGGCGAATACATGCTGAACCATCCGGAACGGCCGTGAACGCTGGCGCGGAATTATCATGCCGCGCCGCTTGCCTGCACTCACGTTTCCCGTGACACATCTGCCACGCCGCGACCAAATCGCAGGCGGCCTGTCCTGATTTGATCGGCGTCAAATCCTTCATCATCTCCTTTCTGCTCTGACGCTCGTATCGCGCAACGACGCGCGAGAGATGCTGAAGGGGAATGAAGATGGACGGAACGATAAGAAACTTGGCGCGGCTCGCAGCGATTGGCGCGATGCTCGCGGGGACTTCTGCCTCAGTGCAGGCCGCCGATCTGGCGGTCTACAAGAAGGCGCCGCCACAGGTGGAAAGCTTCAATCCCTGGATGGTGCGCCTGCGCGTGCTCGGCGTGTTGCCGGATGCCGGCGGCAGCACTGTCAACGTTGCGGGCGTGCCGTCGCTGTCGTCGCCGAATTCGGGCCTCTCGATCAGCGACCAGATCGTGCCCGAGCTCGACATCAGCTACTTCTTCACCAGGAACATCGCGGCCGAACTGATCCTCGGCGTGACCAGGCATTCGATCAGCGGCACCGGCTCGCTCGCGAACCTGCCGATCGGCAAGACCACGCTGCTGCCGCCGACGCTGACGCTGCAATATCACTTCGACAATTTCGGCGCGTTCAAGCCGTATATCGGCGCCGGTGTGAACTACACCGTGTTCTTCAACAATTCGGCCGCCAACACGCCGGCCGCGATCGTCGGGCCGCCCGCGATCGTCGCCACCACCACGAGCCTGCACGTCAGCAATGCCTGGGGTGGTGCGGTGCAGTTCGGCTTTGACTACATGCTCGACCGGCACTGGGGGCTCAACGTCGACGTGAAGAAGCTCTGGCTGCGACCGGACTACTCGGCGACCGTCTCTGGCCTGCCCGTCACCGGCACTGCGCATATCGACCCGTGGCTGGTCGGTGCGGGCGTCACCTACAAGTTCTGACGGCGTTTCGCGGCGCCGGGTGGGGCCCCGGCGCCGCGGTGTATTTTCCGTTTGATTGTTGTGGGATCGTCATCGCCGGGGCCTGACATTGACGGTGCTTGGCATCGTCTCACCAGCGAATGCGATGAACGGTGGAAAGCGGCTATCCCGCGTGCGCCGTTCGCGGATGCCGCTCATGCAGCAGCTTCGCCAAATCGTCGCGATCGCCAGGGCGGTCCGTCAGGGCAATCTCGAACAGGGCTTCCTGGATATCCCGGGGCATGTCGCCCCACGCTGCCAGGACAGCGCGCCCCAGCATCAACGCAAAATGGTTCTCGTCCCGCATCGCTGATCCTCCGCGCTGGAAACAATGCGACGTCAGCCGCATCGTTCCGGGAGCGGTGTCGCGAAAGTTCCCGGCCGCAAACAAAAACGCGGCGGATCACTCCGCCGCGTTCGAACCGGATGCGGTGCAGGGAAGGAAGCCTACTCCTCCTCGTCCTCCTGCTTCTTGCCGCCGAGCGTCTTGAGCTTGGCGAATACGGCGTCGACATTGAGGTCGTCGCTGGACTTATCCGCAGGTTCGTATTCGTCCTTGCGGGTGGTCTCGGAGGCCGGCAGCAGGGTGGCGCCGCCATAGGCTGCGTCGATCGGCTTTTCCTTGGCGGCGCGCTGCACCTCGAAATCGAGCTCGATCTGCGAGCAGAGGCCGAGGGTGACAGGGTCGATCGGGGTCAGGGACGATGTGTTCCAATGAGTGCGGTCGCGCACGCTCGCGATCGTGCTCTTGGTGGTGCCAACCAGGCGCATGATCTGCGCGTCCTTCAGCTCCGGATGATTGCGCAGCAGCCAGAGGATGGCACTCGGGCGCTCGTGGCGGCGCGAGACCGGGGTGTAGCGCGGGCCCTTGCGCTTGGGCTGGGGCGGCAGCACCACCTTGCTCTCCTGGAGGCGAAGCCGGTAGTCCGGGTTCTTCTCGCCTTTCTCGATCTCCTCGCGGGTCAACTGGCCGTTGGAGAGGGGATCCATGCCCTTAATGCCTTGGGCAGCGTCGCCGTCGGCGATCGCGCGCACTTCGAGGGGATGCATCTTGGTGAAATCGGCGACCTGGTCGAAGGTCAGCGCGGTGTTGTCGAGCAGCCAGACGGCGGTCGCCTTGGGCATCAGAGGTGCGTTGCTCATGGCAAATCTCCTTTGTGCTTCGCCCACCCCTCTGGAGGCGAAACCGGTGGTCATCAGCGATGACAGGGAATTCGCGCTATATAAGCCCGGAGGGGGTAGCCACGCAATGGTTCTGCTATAGATAGTGCCTTGACAGCGCCCGAAAGGGGGCCCAATTCCTTTTGAAGTCGCTGTAAAGTCCAAGCAGACTGTTTTAAGCCCAATTCCATCCATCGACCGCCCCCGCCAGAAGGCGAAACGGGTGATTCGGTCCCGAGATCGCTCAATGTCAGCCAAACCAGACCTCAAGATCGTGCTTTGTTCTCCCCGCGGCTTCTGCGCCGGGGTGGTCCGGGCGATCGACACCGTGGAACGGGCGCTCGATAAATACGGCGCCCCCGTCTATGTTCGCCATGAGATTGTGCACAACAAATACGTCGTCGATGGGTTGAAGAAGAAGGGCGCCATCTTCGTCGAGGAGCTCGCCGAGATCCCTGACAACACCACCGCGCCGGTGGTGTTCTCGGCCCATGGCGTGCCGAAGTCGGTTCCGGCCGATGCCCAGTCCCGCAATTTGTTCTCGCTGGATGCGACCTGCCCGCTGGTGACCAAGGTGCACCGCGAGGCCGCGATCCACTTCAAGCGCGGCCGCGAGATCTTCCTGATCGGCCATTCGCATCATCCCGAAGTGGTCGGCACTCTCGGCCAGCTTCCGGTCGGCGCCGTGACCCTGATCGAGACCGCCGAGGACGCCAAGACCATCACGCCGAAGGACCCCAATAACCTCGCCTTCGTGACCCAGACCACATTGTCGATCGACGACACCGCGGAGATCGTGGCGCTGCTCAAGGAGCGCTTCCCGAACATCAACGGGCCGCACAAGGAAGACATCTGTTACGCCACCACCAACCGCCAGCTCGCGGTGAAGAAGGTGGCGCCGGTGGTGGACGCCCTGATCGTGGTTGGCGCGCCGAACTCGTCGAACTCGCAGCGCCTGCGCGAGGTCGCCGAGCGCGAGGGCTGCAAGATCGCGGTGCTGGCGCAGCGCGCCGCCGACATCGACTGGGACAAGTTCGGCAACATCGCCAGCCTCGGCATCACCGCGGGCGCGTCGGCGCCGGAAGTGATCGTCGAGGAGATCATGGACGCGTTCGCCGAGCGCTACACGCTGCATGTGGAGACGGTCTCGGCCGCGGAAGAGAACGAGTTCTTCCCGCTGCCGCGCTCGGTGCGCCCCGAAGCCGCCGCAGAGTAAATCTGCATGGCGGTCTACACCGACGTTGCCGCCGACGAGCTTGCGGATTTCCTGAAGCAATACGATCTCGGCGAATTGCTCTCCTACAAGGGCATCGCCGAGGGCGTCGAAAACTCCAACTTCCTGCTGCATACGACGACCGGATCGTTCATCCTCACGCTCTATGAGAAACGCGTGGCGAAGAACGATCTGCCGTTCTTTCTCGCGCTGATGACGCATCTCGCCGAGCACGGCGTCAATTGCCCGCTGCCGGTGAAGGGAAGAGACGGCGAGGCGCTGCGCGAGCTGTCGGGCCGCCCCGCCGCAATCATCACCTTTCTCGAAGGCGTCTGGCCGCGCAAGCCGAATGCGACCCATTGCGCCGGCGTCGGCGAGGGGCTGGCGAAAATGCACCTGGCTGGCGCCAATTTTGCGATCAAGCGCGCCAATGCGCTCTCGGTCGCGGGCTGGCGGCCGCTGTTCGATGCGGCCGCAAGCCGTGCCGACGAGGTGCAGCCGGGCCTGCGCGCCTTTCTCGCCGCCGAGCTCGATCATCTCTCGAGTGGGGTCTGGCCGACCGACCTGCCGGAGGGCGTGATCCACGCCGACCTCTTCAACGACAACGTCTTTTTTCTCGGCGACCGGCTCTCGGGGATCATCGACTTCACCTTCGCCTGCAACGACATGCTGGCCTATGACATCGCGATCTGCCTCAACGCCTGGTGCTTCGAGCCGGATCATTCCTTCAACGTCACCAAGGCGCGCGCCTTCCTCAATGCCTATGGCCGGGTGCGAAAGCTCTCCGAAGCCGAGGAGGCGGCGCTGCCGCTGCTCGCGCGTGGTGCTGCCATCCGTTTCCTGCTGACGCGGCTGGTCGACTGGCTCAACGTGCCGCCGGGCGCGCTGGTGAAGCCGAAGGATCCGCTGGAATATGTCCGCAAGCTGCGCTTCCATCAGAGCGTGACGAGCGTTCGCGACTATGGGCTGATGCCCTCAGGACTGGTGGCGTGAGCGAGCTTCCCAATGTCACGATCTATACCGACGGCGCCTGCTCGGGAAATCCCGGGCCGGGCGGCTGGGGCGCGATCCTGAAGTTCGGCGACAAGGAGAAGGAGCTGAACGGCGGCGAGCGCCACACCACCAACAACCAGATGGAGTTGATGGCGGCGATCTCCGCGCTCGAAGCGCTGAAGAAGCCGTGCACGGTCGATCTCTACACCGACAGCCAATATGTCCGTCAGGGCATCACGGGGTGGATCTTCGGCTGGAAGCGCAACGGCTGGCGCACCGCCGACAAGAAGCCGGTGAAGAATGTCGAGCTATGGCAGCGTCTCGATGCCGCGCTGAAGCAGCACGAGGTCCGCTGGCACTGGGTCAAGGGCCATGCCGGGCACCCGGAGAACGAGCGCGCCGATCAGCTCGCGCGAGACGGGATCGCGATGGCAAGATTGCAGCAGAGGGTGAGGGAGTAGGGGGCGCCGCATTTCGCTTGTGCCGTCGTCTCGCGCCCCAATCTCCATCGTCATCCCGGCCTAGTGCGCAATTGCGCACTAGGCCGGGACGACACCGAGGATGTCGTTGAAAGCGGCGGCCGCCTTACAGCTGCCCCAGCAGCGTGTCGCCGCCGGAGACCTCGACCTTGCCGGGCATCGCCTCGAGGTTCAGCTTCTTGACCACGCCGTCCTCGACCAGCATCGAATAGCGCTTGGAGCGGATGCCGAGGCCGTTGGCGGAGGCGTCCAGCTCCATGCCGATCGCCTTGGTGAAATCGGCATTGCCGTCGGCGAGGAAGATGGCCTCGTCGCGCTGGTCGGTGTCGCGCTTCCAGGCGTTCATGACGAAGGCGTCGTTGACGGAGACGATGGCGATGGTGTCGACGCCCTTGTCCTTCATGGCGTAGGCGTTGAGGAAGATGCTCGGCAGGTGCATCTTGTGGCAGGTGCCGGTATAGGCGCCGGGCACCGCGAACAGCGCCACCTTCTTGCCCTTGAAGATATCGTCGGTGGTCTTCACTTGCGGACCTTCCGCCGTCATCACGCGGAATTTCGCCTCGGGCAGCTTGTCGCCAGTCTGGATCGCCATCATCAGTCTCCCTGAATATCGGTCCCGCTTTTTAGACCGTGGCGCCGGCCTGCACAATATTGCCGGCGGCGGAAGCGGCGAGGGCCGCGGTCGTTCACCGTGATGTCATCAGCCCGTAAAACCGCCGCCGTCGAGGAAGGCCTGCTCTTCCGCGGTGGTGTCGCGGCCGAGAAGGCGATTGCGGTGGGGGAAGCGGCCGAACCGCTGGATGATGTCGGCGTGCTCGCGAGCGTATTTCAGGTTCACGGCATTGTCGGTGTTTTGAAACAGCGCAACGCAATGCAGCTGGTCAGCCAGGTGCTCGGAATGCATGAAGGGCAGATAGAGGAATTCGAGCAGGATGGGATCGACCCTGCGATCTGTGCCGCTTTCGATGGCGCGGCGGGCAACATCGCGCGCCTGCGCGTCGCTGGCAAAAGCCTCCGGCGTGTCGCGGAACATGTTGCGGGGGAACTGATCGAGCACGATGGCGAGCGCGAGCGCGCCGTCGTCGCTCGTCTCCCATGATGCAAGCTCACCGGCGGCCGCCTTCTGCCACAGGGCGAGAAAGCGGCGCCTGACCTCTGCGTCGAAAGCGTCGTTGCGCTTGTACCAGCGCTCGCGGCCGGCCTCGCGCCAGAAGGCGAGAATGCCTGATGGCGTGATGTCGCCGCCTTCCAGCATGAATGAAAAGCGGCCTTACGCCGCCTCCGCCTTCTTCTCGTCGCGAAGCTGCCGGCGCAGGATCTTGCCGACATTGGTTTTCGGCAGGTCGTTGCGGAATTCGATGTGCTTGGGCACCTTGTAGCCGGTGAGCTGCTCCTGGCAGAACTTGATCACGGCTTCGGCCGTGAGGTTCGGGTCCTTCTTGACCACGAAGGCCTTCACCGCCTCGCCCGATTTGGAATCGGGGATGCCGATCACGGCGCATTCGAGCACGCCCGGATGGCTCGCGATCACTTCCTCGATCTCGTTGGGATAAACGTTGAAGCCCGAGACCAGGATCATGTCCTTCTTGCGGTCGACGATTTTGGTGTAGCCCTTCTCGTCCATCACGCCGATGTCGCCGGTGCGGAAATATCCGTCAGCGGTCATCACCTTGGCGGTCTCCTCCGGCCTGTTCCAGTAGCCGGACATGACCTGCGGGCCCTTGGCGCAGATCTCGCCGGCCTGACCGAGCGGCATCTCGTTGCCGTCGTCGTCGCGGATCGAGATCCAGGTCGAGGGCACGGGAATGCCGATCGATCCCGAGAACTCGGTCGTGGTCGCGGGATTGCAGGTCAGCGTCGGCGAGGTCTCCGACAGGCCATAGCCTTCGGCGATGAAGCAGCCGGTCACGGCCTTCCACTGCTCGGCCACGGAGCGCTGCACCGCCATGCCGCCGCCGTTCGAGATCTTCAGCTTGGAGAAGTCGAGCTTCTTGAAGTCGGGATGATGCATCAGGCCGTTGTAGAGCGTGTTCACGGCCGGGAAGCTGTTGACTTGGTATTTCGCCAGCTCCTTGACGAAGCCGGCGATGTCGCGCGGATTGGGGATCAGGAGGTTGCAGCCGCCGGCGCGCACTGCGAGCAGGTAGCAGGCCGTCAGCGCGAAGATGTGATAGAGCGGTAGCGCACAGACGATCATGAGCTGATCGACATGCGGCGGCGCGGCGAGCGCCGGCTGGAGCCAGGCGTCGTTCTGCAGCACGTTGGCGACGATGTTGCGGTGGAGCAGGGTGGCGCCCTTGGAGACGCCGGTGGTGCCGCCGGTATATTGCAGGAAGGCGACGTCGCCCGGCGAGAGCTTTGGCTTGTTGAAGGTCATGCCGCGGCCGGCGGAGAGCGCGTCGTTGAACGGCACCGCGCCCGGCAGCGACCAGGCCGGCACCATCTTCTTGACGCGGCGGACGACGAGATTGACGATCACGCCCTTGAAGCCGAGCAGGTCGCCCATGCTGGCGACGATGACGTGCTTCACCGGCGTCTTCGCGATCACCTGCTCGACCGTGTGGGCAAAATTCTCCAGCACGATGATGGCCTCGGCGCCGGAGTCCTTGAGCTGGTGCTCGAGCTCGCGCGGGGTATAGAGCGGATTGACGTTGACCACCGCGAAGCCGGCGCGCAGCACGGCAGCGGTCGCAACCGGGTATTGCAGCACGTTCGGCATCATGATGGCGACGCGGGCGCCGCGCTGCAGCCCGCGGCCCTGCAAATAGGCGGCGAGCGCGACCGACATCTGGTCGAGGTCGCGATAGCTGATCGACTTGTCCATGCAAATGAACGCCTTGCGGTCGGCGAACTTGGTGAAGCTCTCCTCCAGCAGGTCGACCAGCGATGCGTATTGCGTCGGCTCGATATCGGCGGGCACGCCGGGCGGATATTGCTTGAGCCAGATGCGCTCCATGGAAACTCCCCTCATCTAACTGAGCCCGTTGTGTCTCGGGCTTGCCTCATTGCCGCCAGTATCGAGCCTGCCGGAACGGGTGGCAAGCCGTCGAGGCTTAGGGCAAAGGTCGGGGAGTAGCTACTGGAATCATCACAGACCGCGCTGCCGCAGGTGCGAAGTGCGGGCGCGGTCCAGCCCCGAGGGGCCGTTAACTGTTGTTGGCCGGCTTGGTGGCGGCGGGCTTGGTCGCGGCTTTGGGCTTGGCAGGCTTGGGGGTCTGATCGCCGGTTGCCGCCGGTTTCTCGGCGGGTTTTGCCGCCGCATCGTGCTTGGCCGCGGCATGCTTGGTCCCGGCCGGCTTGGCCGCGGCCTTGGTATCGCTCTTGGTATCAGGCTTGGCAGCCGGCTTCGCCGCCGCCGTCTTGGATTCCTTGCTCGCGTCCTTATTCCCGTCCTTCGGCTTGTCGGCAGCGTCAGGCTTCTTGGCGACGCGCGACTTCTTGCCACGCGGCTTTGCCACCGTCTGTTGATCGGCATCGGCCGCGACCGCCGCGATCAGGGCCGTGCCGGTGCGGGTCGGGCCGGTATAAACAAGCACGGGCTCGGCAGCGGCCGGAGCAGAGGCGATCAGCTCGGAGGCCTTCATCAGCGGCGGCTGCAGGCCGGCCGTGAAGAAGGTGACTTGGGCTTCGCCGCCGGTGGCCGAGGCCGATCCGGTCGTGCTGCCATTGGCCGCGATCAGCGCATCGTCGTCGTCGCTGGCCGGCCGCTTGCGGTTGGGCCCGCACATCTCGTCGCGCAAGTTCGGCGGCGAGGCGTCGACCGGCACGAGATTATCGACGGTGCCGAGCGAAGGTCGCAGCCATGTCAGATTGTCCTGGCTGAAGCCGCGCTCGAGCAGCTGCGCCGCCTTCACCGCGCGCGCGGTGCCGGAATTGGCGCCGAGCACCACCGCGATCAGCCGGCGGCCGTTGCGCGTGGCCGATGCCACGAGATTGTAGCCGGAGGCGCAGATGAAGCCGGTCTTGAAGCCGTCGGCGCCGGGATAACGGCCGATCAGCTTGTTGAAATTGCCGGTGATGCGCTTGCCGAAGCGGATTGCCGGGATGTGCACGAAGTACTCGTATTCCGGCAGGTCGCGCAGGAACGCGCGCGCCAGGATTCCGAGATCACGCGCGGACGTGATCTGACCGTCGGCGGGCAGGCCGTTTGGATTGACGTAGCTCGTCTGCGTCATGCCGAGCTTCTTCGCGGTGTCGTTCATCATCGCGGAGAAGCCGTCGATCGAGCCGCCGATGCCTTCGGCAAGCACCACGGCCATGTCGTTCGCCGACTTGACCATCATCATCTTCAGCGCGTTGTCGACGGTGAGCTGCGTTCCCGGACGGAAGCCCATCTTCGATGGCGACTGCGAGGCTGCCGTCGGCGACACCGTGAGCAGCGTGTCGAGCGTGAGCCTGCCATCCTTGACCGCCTTCAGTGTCACATAGGCGGTCATGATCTTGGTGACGGAAGCCGGGTACCAGGGAATGGTCGCATTATCGGCCTGCAACACCTTGCCGCTGTCGGCTTCGATCAGCAGCAGCGCTTCGGCGCGCGCTGCGCCCGGCGCGAGCAATGCGGCGCATGCGAGGCCCGCAGCGACCAGGTTGAACAGCGATTTGCGAAGCAGCGGGCGAAGGGCGTGCACTATCCGATTCCGGTCCTTGGAGATCCGCCGGTTTCGGACGGTTCTCGTGATCTGATGGTCGGTTTTGAAATCCAAGCGCCGCCGCTTGCGGCGTCGCAAACCTATACCGGCTGATGCGTCGAGAATAGGGGGACCGGTGCGGTATTCCGCAATGAAATAGGCCGAATTTCGACGGTCCTATGAGGACTTGCTACGGGGATTTGACCGGAGTCGCGGCAGTCTCGGCCGCCGTCACGCTGGCCCGTGCGTTTTCCTGAACCATGAACTGGGCCCTGGCGAGCTCGGCGAAATGGCCGCCTTTGGCCACGAGTTCATCGAAAGTTCCGCTTTCGGTCACCCGGCCGTTCTCGAACACCAGGATCCGCGTGGCGTTGCGGATGGTGGAGAGGCGGTGCGCGATCACGAAGGTGGTCCTGCCCTTCATCACTTCGTCGAGAGCGGCATTCACCTTGGCCTCGGTGACGGCGTCGAGCGCGCTGGTCGCCTCGTCCAGGATCAGGATCGGCGGATCCTTCAGCAGCGCGCGGGCGATCGACAGCCGCTGCCGCTCGCCGCCGGAGAGCATGCGGCCGCGTTCGCCGGCATTGGTCTCGAAGCCGCCGCTGCGCTCGATGAAGTCGAGCGCCTGCGCGCGCTCGGCCGCCTTGCGCATCTCGTCCTCGGTCGCATCCGGCTTGCCGACCTGCAGATTCTCCGCGATCGAGCGGTTGAACAGCAGCGCCTCCTGGAACACCACGCCGATGTTCCGCCGCAGCGACGTCAGCGTGATCCCGCGCACGTCCATGCCGTCGATCCTGATGAAGCCGGACTGTGGGTCGAAGGCGCGGTGCAAAAGCGCGATCGCGGTCGACTTGCCGGCGCCGGTCGGACCGACCAGCGCGATGGTCTGGCCGGGCAGTGCGGTGAACGAGAGGTCCTCGACCGCAGGGCGCTTGCCGTCATAGGAGAAGGTGACGTCGTTGAACTCGACGAGGCCGGACAATCTGCCGGCATCGATCGCATCGGGCCTGTCGTGCACCGCGGGCACGGCGTCGAGCACGTTGAAGAACTCGCGCAGACGCGGCGCTTCCATGAACACGTTGTTGATGAAGCTCACGACCTGCTCGAGCTTCTGGATCAGCAGCGTCGCAAAGCTCACGAACATCACGATCTCGCCGACCGAGGTGAGCCCCTGGTCGTGCAGCGCTATGCCGAGTGTGAAGATCGCGAGCACGGTGATGGTGGTGGAGGCGCGCGTGATGACGGTGACGAGCGCCCACCACGACAGCACCGGCATCTGCGCGGCCAGCAGCTCGTCGGCGACGGAGCGCAGCCCTTTAACCTCGGATTCGACGCGGACAAAGCTCTGCACCAGCGCGACGTTGCCGAGCGCATCGGAGGCGCGCGCAGAGAGCTCGCTGTAGTGCTCCTCGACCTCCATCTGCATACCGAAGGTCTTGCGCACGACGAAGGTCGTCAGCGCGGTGAAGACGATGCAGAGCACGAACAGCAGGATCGCCAGCCGCCAATTCAGGTAGAGCGACAGCGGCAGCAGCACCACGACCGAGAGGATCGCGGCAAAATGCTCGCGGAAGAAGCCGAGCCATAGCCGCCATAGCGCGTCGGTGCCGTTGAGCATCACCTTCATCAGCCGGCCCGAATGGGTGCCGGAGTGGAAGGTCAGCGGCAGTTGCAGGATGTGCTCGAAATAATCGGTCAGCACCGCTTGGCGCTGGCGGTGCGAGAGCCGATCGGCCTGCAAGGCCACGAGCGCGCTGCATGCGATGGTGAACAGCCCGAAGGCGACCCAGGCGGCTAGGAACGGCCAGGCCGAGTTCGAGCCGGCTACGGTCTTGCCCGAGAGCACGTCGACGATCCGGCCGAACAGCACGGGCTCGGCGAATTGCGAGCCCGCCAGCAGCAGATTGGCGACCGCGAGCAGCCAGCCCAGCCGCGCCTCCTTGCCGAGCAGCTCGAGAACGCGGGTGTAGAGACGGAGGATGGACATGCGATACGCTGAACCGTGGAAAGGTCGTCAGTCAACCGGTTGAACTACGCTGGGGTGGGCAGCTCAAGCCACCTTCAACGTGGGGATATGGCTAACGTCCACCGTCTGTTCCGCGTGCCACGTGTCGTGGGCCGCCTGCATCCGGACCCAGATCCCGGCACCGCCTCCAAACAGCTTTCCGACGCGGACTGCCACCTCAGGAGACAGCGGTTTCTTCTCCTCCATGATATCGTGAAGGTGCTGCCGCGAGATGCCCAACAGGCGCGCGATCTCGACCTTGGTCTTACCCGAGGCCGGCAGCATGTCTTCGCGAAGCACCGCGCCGGGATGAACGGGACAGCGACGCGGATTTCTTTTGGCAGAATATTCGACCATGGCCGCTCCATGCCGAGACAGTCTCGGCTCGGTGTCAGTGATATTGCTCGAAATCGACCCGATGGGCGTCACCATTCTCGAATTCGAAAGTGATGCACCAGGTCCATTCACATGGACCGTGTACCGGACAGGCTTGCCGTGCAGACGATGGAAGTCAAAGCCGAGCACGTTCATGTCTTCGGGAAGCGTGGCGCTATCGAGTTGATCGAGCCGCCGTAGGATTCTCGCATGCATCTTGGAATCGATCTTCGCCGTCTTTCCCTTAGACCAGAGATCGCCAAGAGCCTTGTTCCGAAAGGATTTTATCAAGGTGCTGCCAAAATCCGACGCAGATCTGAATGTAAGCTATTTGCTTACATAAGTCAAGTTCAGAAGTTCAGTTGATCAGCCGCCCCGCCAGCGGCGGCAGGAATTGGTCGTCGAAGATCTCGGACGCCGCCGGTCGTTTGCGGAATTTGAAGTCCTGCGCGACCTGGCCGATCGAGCGCTCGAGGCGCGCCGGGTCGACGCCGCCGAGGCCGTTGCGCCTGACCTCGTCGGTCAGGATGTTGTCGGCGAGGGCGGTGCGCAGGCGCTCCAGCTCCAGGTTGCGGTCGCCATCCTCGATACGGCTCGCGGCCTCCTCCGCCGCGCGCCCCGGCTCCATGACGGTCGCGTTGATGCCCGCGATCAAGGCGCGGACGAGGCCCTTGACGGCATCCGGCTTTGCTGCGGCGAAGGCGGGATTGACCACCACGGCAAAGCCGTAGGCTTCGCAGCCGTAATCCGCATAGCGCAGTACGACGAGATCGGCTTCGGGCACGCCGCGGTCGCGCAGGTTCACCGCCGACACATAGCTGAACCCGGCGACCGCATCGACCTGGCCCGCGGAGAGGATCGGCTCGCGCACCGCCGCGCTGATCTTGTGGAATTTGACGTGCGATGCATTGATGCCGTTCTGCTGCGCCAGCGCAGGCCACAGCCGTATCGACAGGTCGCTGTCGGCAACGCCGACGGTCTTGCCGTCGAGATCGGACAGAAGCTGGATGCCGCGGCTCCTGCGCGCGACGATCGCGTAGGGTGCGCGGTTGAACAGCACGAACACCGCCTTGACCGGCGCTGCCTGCTCCTTGTCGCGAAAGCGGATCAATTCGTTGATGTCGACCAGCGCGAGCTCGCTGTCGCCCTTGGCGACACGCGCGAGCGCTTCCGACGATCCGGCTGCGGTGTTGAAGGACACGCTGAGATGCTCGGCGCCGAACCTGCCGTCCTTTGCCGCCAGGAAGAACGGCGCCATGCTCGCATCCAATGGGCGGTCGAAGGTGAAGTGAATCGCAACGGATGGGGCGGCGGTCTCGGCCACGCTGACATCGCGTGCAATCAATGTCGCAAGCGAGGTCACGAGAGCCAGCAGGCAACGAAGGACGATCGTCTTGAATTCCGACATCGGGTGCGCCGGTCCCGCATTGTTATGGTTTCGTGACGCTCGCAGCGCCGGCTGGCAGTCAGTCTGTCCGCGTCAACATGAACGGCGGATGAGCGGAGGTTGCGTCACGATTACGCAACCCCGTTCAGCTTGTGTTGGGGTTGGGGAACCCAACATGGGATGCGGGTGTTTTGACAGACACGAGCCTGTCTATAGGCACCATTCGAGGTCCCAAGGAGGGTCCACATGTTTGACAGTTTTTCGAAATTTGCCGGCCGCAAGGCCGTTCTTGCCACCGCCGCGGTGCTGGCACTGACCGCAATTGCCCCGACCGCGTCATACGCCGGCGGCCGCCACTGGCATGGTGGTGGAGGCGGCGCGGCCGCAGCTGCGGCTTTCGCAGCCATCGGCACGGGCCTCGCCATCGCCGCAAGCCGTGACGCCTACGCCTATGACTACGGTCCGGGCTACGGCTATTATGGCGGACCTGCCTATTACAGCGGTCCTGCTTACGGGCCCTATTATGGTCCGGGCCCGAATTACCAGTATCAGCGCTATGGCGGTACGGCTCCGTCCGAGTACTGCGGCCAGGGCTACTACACCAACTGCTACTAGCTCCGGCTCCCAAAGGTTGACTACAACGGGCCGTCGCGCTTGCCGCGCCGGCCTGTTTTTCGCTTTTATTGTCGCGCGTTAACGCGCTCGCCATGGGTTTAGAGTAGTTTGAGTACCATGAGTGATTCGCTTGAGCGGCTATATCTGGCTGTGCTCGCGGCCAGAGATCTTGATCCGGCAACATCGCGCACGGCCCGGCTGTTTCAGCGCGGGCCTTCCAAAATGGCGAAGAAACTGGCCGAAGAGGCCATCGAAGTCGTGATCGACGCGGTCAACGGCGATAGCGAGGCCGTGATCCGGGAGAGCGCCGACCTGCTCTACAATCTCACCGTGCTGTGGGCCTCGGCCGGGGTCCGTCCCGAGGACGTCTGGCGGGAGATGACGCGGCGTGAAGACATGCTCGGCATCGCCGAGAAGCTGCCGAAATCGCGGATGAAGCTGCCCAAGGTCGCGTCACCGCGCATTGCCTCAAGGCGGCCAATTGTCGCGCTCGAGGGCCGTGCCGCGCGCAAGCGCCACTAGAAACGTCATAATTCGCCTCAATCTCGGCATGGACAAATCCGTCCCATGGTGCTTCATCGCGGCGCCATGCTGAAACGTATCTACGACTGGTGCATCGACGCCGCCCACAAGCCCTACGCGCTCTGGATCATGGGAGCCGTGGCCTTCGCAGAAAGCTCGTTCTTTCCGGTCCCGCCGGATGTGATGCTGATCCCGATGTCGCTGGCGCGCCCGCAGCGCGCCTGGGTCTATGCGGCGATCTGCACCGTGACCTCGGTGGTCGGCGGCATGGTTGGCTACGCCATCGGAGCGCTGCTGTTCGATTCGGTCGGCCAGTGGCTGATCCAGGTCTACGGCCTCGGCGACAAGGTCGATGCCTTCCGCGCCTCCTATGCGGAATGGGGTGCGATCATCATCCTGCTCAAGGGGCTGACGCCGATCCCCTACAAGCTCGTCACCATCACCTCGGGCTTTGCCGGCTACAATATCCTTCTGTTCATCCTGTGCTCGATCGTCGCGCGCGGCGGACGCTTCTTCGTCGTCGCGATCCTGCTCAACCGCTATGGCGATTGGATCCGCGTCAGGATCGAGAAGCATCTCGGCCTCTGGGTGGCGATCGGCGCCGCCGTGCTGGTGCTCGGATTCGTGGTGGCGATCAAGCTGATCTAGCGTTTGCGCGAGGATCATGCTCGCTCAATAACCTCGCGGCGCTTTGCCGCCGCGTCGGCATCGGCTACGCTTGCCGTCATGATGGTTCGATCCGGCAAACCGGCCATGCGGTTCGGGACGCTGATGTCAGCAGTGCTGCTCCTGGTTTTCGCCGGCGGGACGGCATGGCCGCAAGCGGCGCCGCCCGCGCTCGGCCTCCAGGAGCAGGGGACCCAGGCCGCGCCGCCGCCGTCGACACCCGCTCCATCGGCGCCGCCGGCGCGTGAGGAAAATCCCGGGCTGATCAACGAAATGGGCAAGCTGTTCGACAAGCTGCCCTCGATCCTGCCGCCGATCAAAAGCCCGAGCGAGACCATGAACGATTTGTCCCGGCTGGCGAAGCCGTCCACCATGGTCTCGGGGCGCGCGGCCTGTCCGGCCTCCGCGAACGGCGCGCCCGACTGCAAGCAGGCCGCCGACCAGCTCTGCCAGAGCAAGGGCTATCGCGAGGGCAAGAGCCTGAATGCCGACTCCGCCGAGAAATGCTCGGCCAAGGTCCTGATACCGGGCCGGCAACGCAAGCCGGACGATTGCCGCACCGATACTTTCGTGACCAGCGCGCTGTGCCAGAACTGATGGCTCGCGCGCATGCAACAAGGAGTGCCCATGAGCCGTACGGAGCAGGACTTCCTCGGACAGCGTGAGATCGCCGACGACATCTATTACGGCGTCCAGACCATCCGCGGGAAGGAGAACTTCCACATCACCGGCATTCCGATGAGCCAGGAGCCTTACTTCGTGAAGGCGCTTGGTTACGTGAAGAAAGCGGCCGCCATGGCCAACCGCGATCTCGGCGCGATCGACGCCAAGGTGGCCGATGCGATCGTCCTGGGCTGCGACCGCGTGATTGCCGGCGACATGATGGATCAGTTCGTCACCGACTTCATTCAGGGCGGCGCCGGCACCTCGACGAACATGAACGCCAACGAGGTGATCGCCAACCTCGCGTTGGAATCGCTCGGCTTTGCGAAGGGCGATTACCAGCACGTCAGCCCCAACGATCACGTCAATTACGGCCAGTCCACCAACGACACCTATCCGACCGCCTTTCGCCTGGCGCTGATCCTGCGGCTCGAGAGCTACATGACGGCGCTGCGCCAGCTTCAGGAGGCCTTCTTCGCCAAGGGCCGCGAGTTCGATCGTGTGCTGAAAATGGGCCGCACGCATCTTCAGGACGCGGTGCCGATGTCGCTCGGCGCCGAATTCCGGGGATGGGGCACCACGATCGGTGAGGAGGTCGATCGCATCTCGGAGGCCCGCGCGCTGCTGCGCGAGATCAATCTCGGCGCCACCGCAATCGGCACCTCCGTGACCGCGGCCGTCGGCTATCCCAAGCTCGCGGTCCGGCACCTGAGCGCGCTGACCGGCGTCGAGTTCGTTCTCGCCAGCGATCTCGTCGAGGCGACCTCCGACACCGGCGCCTATGTGCAGCTCTCGGGCGTCCTCAAGCGCACCGCCAGCAAGCTGACGAAGATCTGCAACGACATCCGTCTGCTCGCCTCGGGCCCGCGTGCCGGCTTCAACGAGATCAACCTGCCGCAGCTTCAGCCGGGCTCCTCGATCATGCCCGGCAAGGTCAATCCCGTCATCCCCGAGGTGGTGAACCAGACCAGCTTTCTCGTCATCGGTCTCGACACCACGGTGACGCTGGCCGCTTCCGCCGGCCAGCTCCAGCTCAACGTGATGGAGCCGGTGATCTCGTTCGCACTGTTCTTCTCGATCCGCACCATGGAGCGCGCGGTCAACAGCCTGCGCGAGCATTGCATCGTCGGCATCACCGCCAACGAGGAGCACACCCGCAACATGGTGCTGAACTCGCTCGGCATCGTCACGGTGCTGAAGCCGCTGCTCGGCTACAAGCAATGCGCCGAGATCGCACGCGAGGGCTACAAGAGCGGCAAGTCGCTGCGCCAGATCGTCGTAGTCGAGCGCAAGCTGCTGACGCAGGAGAAGTGGGACGAGATGTTCTCGTTCGAGCGGCTGATCAACCCGGATCTGATCGGGTGAGCGGTGGTCTCTCCTCGCGTCATTCCGGGGCACGCGGAGCGCGAGCCCGGAATCCATTTCGCCATTCGCGCTGAGGCCCGATGGATTCCGGGCCTGCGCCTATCGGCACATCCCGGAATGACGGAGAGAGGAATTCCGCGCGTTGGAATTGCGGTAACGGCGTCCGCCGCGGCGTCACAACGCAATACTTGACAGTGGAAAGATTGCCTTGTTGGTATGTCCCCAACCTTCGATTTGACCGCCAAGAGAGGACCGTTCCGCAATGTCCATGCCTGCCTTGTTTAGGGGACGCCTGTCGATCCCCGTGATCGGTTCGCCGCTCTTCATCATCTCGGTGCCTGATCTCGTGATCGCGCAGTGCAAGGCGGGTGTGGTCGGCTCGTTTCCGGCGCTGAACGCGCGACCGCCGGAATTGCTCGACGAATGGCTGGCGCGGATCACCGAGGAACTCGCGGCCTATGACCGCGCGCATCCCGACAAGCCGTCGGCGCCGTTCGCGGTCAACCAGATCGTGCACAAGTCGAACAACCGGCTCGATCACGACATGCAGCTCTGTGCCAAGTACAAGGTGCCGATGATCATCTCCTCGCTCGGGGCACGCGAGGAACTGAACCAGGCCGTGCATGGCTGGGGCGGCATCGTCTTCCACGACGTGATCAACCAGAAATTCGCGCGCAAGGCGATCGAGAAGGGCGCCGACGGCCTGATCCTGGTCGCCGCCGGTGCCGGCGGCCATGCCGGCACCATCTCGCCGCTCGCCTTCGTCGCCGAGACGCGAAAGTGGTTCGACGGCCCGATCGCGCTGTCGGGTGCGATCGGCAACGGCAAGGCGATCCGCGCCGCGCGCATTCTCGGTGCAGACTTCGCCTATATCGGCTCGGCCTTCATCGCGACCAGGGAAGCCAACGCGGTCGAGAAGTACAAGGAGATGATCGCCGGCTCGAGCGCCGACGACATCGTCTATTCCAACCTCTTCACCGGCGTGCACGGCAATTATCTGAAGCCCTCGATCCTCGCCGCCGGCATGGATCCGGAAAACCTGCCGACCTCCGATCCCTCCAAGATGAACTTCGGCACCGACGCCTCCGGCGAGCGCGCCAAGCCGAAGGCCTGGAAGGAGATCTGGGGCTCGGGTCAGGGCATCGGCAGCGTCGAGGGCATCGTGCCCGCCGCCGACCTGATCGCGCGCTTCAAGAAGGAATACGACGAAGCGATCGATCCGCCGTTGTAACTGTTGTCGTCCCGCATCCTCTCATTCGTCGTCCCGGACAAGCGCAGCAAAGCGGAGCGCCGATCCGGGACCCATACTCCAGGGAGAGGTTTGGCGAAGATTCGTGGTTGCCGGCTCGTGCCACGACTGCTCCCTGGGGGGTATGGGTCCCGGCCCCCGTGCGCAATTGCGCACTAGGCCGGGACGACACCTTGGTTAGTGCCGCCAGCGTTTCCGCCAATTGAGATTTGCCATGCCCCCCATCTACCGCGTCGACGGCAACAGCGTCGTCACCAGCCCGGACGCCGCGGGGCCCTGGGACCGCCGCATGCAGCACGGCTCGGCGCCGGCTTCGCTGGTGACGTGGGCGGCCGAACGCATTCCGACGCCTGTTCCGATGGACATCGCGCGAGTCACGATCGATCTGATGCGCCCGGTGCCGGTGGCGCCGCTCACGATCGCGGCCGAGGTCTTGCGCGAGGGCCGCAAGATCCAGCTCTGCGGAATCAAGCTGCTCGCCGACGGCGTGCAGGTGGTCGGTGCCACCGTGCTCAAGATCAGGCGCCAGGCGCTGAGCCTGCCCGACGACGTCAAGGAGCTGCCGGTTACGTTGCCCTCGCCCGAGGACTCGCTGGTCGAGGACGGTCACGCCGCCACCAGCCCGTTCGTGCGCTCGGTCTCGATGCGTGCCGCACGCGGCCGCTTCGGCCAGGCCGGCGCCGGCGCGATCTGGTTTCGCGTCGATCATCCCTTGATTGCAGGCGAGGCGATCTCGCAGGCGATGCGCGCCGTGGTCGCCGCCGACTTCTCCAACGGCACCGCTTCGACGCTCGACTTCCGCGCCTGGACCTACATCAACGCCGATCTCACCGTGAGCTTTGCGCGGCAGCCGGTGGGCGAGTGGATCCTGCTCGACGGCGACTCCTGGATCGGCCCCGACGGCGCCGGGCTGGCAATGTCGCGGCTGGCGGACCGGCAGGGCTATTTCGGCCGGGCGGTGCAGAGCCTGGTGATCGAGAAACGGTGAGGGCGGCCTTCGTGCCCCGGACGCCGTGCAACGCGAAGCGTTGCGCGGTCGAGCCGGGGCCCATGTCTCGGCTGGGGCATGCAGCACTGGGTCCCGGCTCTGCGCCGCATCACTTGCGTGCTGCGCCGCGTCCGGGACACGAGAGCTGCACTCACCCCACCATTCGGTCGCGCCCGCTCCAGAAGCCCGCGCGCAGCACCTTCTTGTCGATCTTGCCGACGCCGGTCATCGGCAGCTGCTTGACGAACTGAATCTGCTTGGGCGCGTGCGCCGAGCCCTTTCGCGTCTTCACCAGGTTGATCAGCTCGTCCGGATCGGGCCTTGCGCCTTCGCGCGGCACGACGATGGCGGTGACGGCCTCGCCCCATTTCTCGTCGGGAATGCCGACGACAGCGACCATGGCGACGTCGGCATGCTGCGACAGCACGTCCTCGACCTCGCGCGGGAAGATGTTGAAGCCGCCGGAGACGATCATGTCCTTCTTGCGGTCGAGGATGAACATGTAGCCGCGCTCGTCCTTGCGCGCGATGTCGCCGGTGTGGACCCAGCCGTTCTTCAGCGTCTCGACGGTGATGTCGGGCCGCTTCCAGTACTCCGCCATCACGTGCGGCGCGCGCACGCAGATCTCGCCGGGCTCGCCCGTCGCCACCTCCTGGTCGTCGTCATCGAGGATCTTGACCTCGCAGGCCGCGATCGGGAAGCCGCAGGACAGGAACAGCTCCGGTGTCTTGGGATCGTGATCCGCCTTGCGCAGCACCGAGACGGGATAGCATTCGGTCTGTCCGTAAAGCTGCGAGAAAACCGGCCCGATGCGCTCGATCCCCTCGACCAGGCGGCTCGGCGACATCGCGGAGGCGCCATAGAGCACCAGCTCGAGCGAGGACAGGTCGGTCTTGCCGAGCGCGGGATGATCGAGCAGCACATAGATCATGGTCGGCACGAGCAGCGTGAAGTTGATGCGCTCGCGCGCGATCGTCGCCAGCATCGCCTCGGGATCGAAACTCTTGAGCATGTGCACGGTGCCGCCGCGCATCAAGGTCGGCAGCACCTTCGTGCCCGCGACGTGGCTGATCGGCGCGACCGTGAGATAGCGCGCGGCCTCGGGGATCTCGAAATCGGCGAGGATCGCGGCGGCGGCTCCGGCATTCTCGCGGTGATAGCGTAGCGCGCCCTTGGATTTGCCGGTCGTGCCGCCGGTGTAGTTCAGCGTGGCGAGATCGTCGGGACCGGCAAGGCACAGCGCGCTGGCGTGTCCCGCAGTCTCGATCGCCGCCAGCAGATCGACGCCGTAGCTGGCTGGTCCCATGGTGAACACAGCCTTGAGCCGGCCAGCCTTCGCGGCGAGGTCGCCGCCGCGATCGCCGAAGGCGGCCACATCGACCACCAGCATCTCGGCGTCGGAATCCTCGAGCTGAAACAGCTGGTCCTCCAGCGATCCCAAAGGATGAAGCCAGGTGATGCAGAGCCGCGCCAACTGCGCCGCGACGCCCGCGCACCAGGTGTCGGCGCGGTTGGCTGTGAGGAAGGCGACGCGCGCGCCGGGCTGCAATCCAAGCCGCATGAACACGCCCTGGATGCGTCCGATCAGGTCGATGGTGCCCTGATAGCTCAGTGATCCCTCAGGCCAGGCGAAAGCGGTGCGGCCGGGATAGCGCGACAGCGCCCGTAGCGTCTGCGCACAAGCCGGGGACGATGCGTGGAGCGGATCGGACATATGTTTCCTCGTTGCTTTGTCATCGGCTTCTGGCGTGCCAATGTTGCTGATGACGCTAGCACAGCGAATGCGGGATGGAACGACAAAGCCCGCGCAGCGAGGCAAGAATGACAAGGAGATTGGCGTGCCATCAGACCGACTGCAGCGCTTCCGCGATCGTCTTGATCTGCCGCTGATCGCGGCGCCGATGTTTCTGGTGTCGGGCGTCGAGCTCATGGTCGCGGCCTGCCGCAACGGCGTGATCGGCAGCTTCCCAACCGCGAATTGCCGTAGCGCGGAACAGCTCGACGAATGGCTCACCGCGATCGAAACCCGGTTGCGGCAGCACGAAGAGCAAACCGGACGCAAGGCGGCGCCGCTTTGTCCGAACCTGATCGTGCACCGCTCCAACGCGCGGCTGGAGCAGGATCTCGCCGTGCTGCTGCGGCACAGGCCGGAGATCGTCATCACCTCGGTCGGCTCGCCGGCGCCCGTGATGAAGCCGCTACATGACGCCGGCGCATTGGTGCTGGCGGATGTCGCTTCGATCCGCCACGCCGAACGCGCGGCGGAAGCCGGTGCGGACGGGCTGGTGCTGCTGACCGCGGGCGCCGGCGGCCAGACCGGCTGGCTCAATCCGTTCGCCTTCGTCCGCGCGGTGCGCGCATTCTACGACGGCATCATCGTGCTCGCCGGCGGCATCAGTGACGGCCGCGCGCTGCACGCCGCTGAAGTGCTCGGCTGCGATCTCGCTTACATGGGCACGAAGTTCATCGCGACGCGCGAGAGCATGGCGGATGATCGTTACAAGCGGATGCTGGTCGAGAGCAGCGCCGACGACGTCCTGCTCACCACCGCCTTCACGGGATTGCAGACCAGTATGCTGAGGCCGTCGATCGTGGCCGCAGGTCTCGATCCCGACGACCTGCCGGCGCGCGGGGCGATCGACATCGCCAAGGACATCGACGTCGCCGTGCGCGAGAGCCGGCCGAAACGCTGGCGCGACATCTGGAGCGGCGGGCACTCGACATCGGGGGTGACGGACGTGCTCACTGTCGACGATCTCGTTGCGCGGACGGTTACCGAATATCGCGAGGCGGGCGGACAGTAGAGCCTGGTCATGACGCTGGGAGACGCCCCGCTCACTTAACGGCAGATTAACCATCGCCCGCCAAGAATCCCTCAAGGCCGCCAATCAGGACCGAGAGGGACAGGCGATGGACTTCAACTATCTCAACGGCAAGACAGCCGCGACGTTGGACGAAATCCGCGTTCGCGTGGCCCACGCGCTGGCCCGCCATCCGCTGTGCCGCAACGTGCGCTTCGACATCGTCAGCGTCCCCCGTACCCGCCGCGGCGGCAACTGGACGGTGACGCTGCAATCGGTCGAGCCGCGCGCGGTCTGGGAGGCCTCGGAGATCGTGGCCGACATCCAGGATGCCTACGAACTTGCGGCAGCTGCCTGATTTCGTTGAACTTTTCAGGTGATGTCGCCGCAGTCCGCGCGATTGCCGCCGCAATTGCACGGTTAAGCCTTAATTATCGCCCAGTTTCCGGGCAGTGATCACGTGGACTTGAAAGTTGGGCGCGGAGAGACGTTTGTCCAAAGCCATTACCATCGTCGCGCTGACCTGTTTTCTCGTCCTCGGCGCTGCGACGACCGCCATTCTCGGCCGCGACAGCGTGCCCAGTGTCAGCGCGGAGATGATCACGCAGGCGCCTCCGGCCAAACCGCTCGCGACCAACCGTGCCGCCAAGGCCGACCGTCTGGTTCCGACGCTGGCGCTGGCCTCGGCCGCAATCGAGCCGGTGCAGGTCGCCGCCGACAAGCTCGCCCAGACGCCGGTGCTGACCGAGCCGCTTCGCCAGGCCTTTGCCGCCGCCACGCCTTCCGATTTCCCGATGCCGAAGGCAAGTTCGCACGAGGCCCCTGCCGCAGCGGAGGTCCCCGCTGTCGAAGTCCCGGCCAAGCCGAAGGCGGTGGCCAAGCCGCAGCCGCAGAAATCCTATGCGCTGCTGTCCGACGCACAGATTGCGGGCATCAGGGATCGCCTGAAACTCTCGTCGTCGCAGGAATATTATTGGCCCTCGGTCGAGACGGCGCTCCGCAACGTTGTCCGCAAGATCTCGGCAAACAAGCTCTCCAATCCGAACGCGCCGGGCGTGCCGATCGATCCGAATTGCGACGAGGTCCAGCAGTTGAAGTCGGTGGCGATGCCGCTGCTGTTCCAGTTGCGTGACGACCAGAAAGAGGAAGTGCGCAAGCTCGCCCGCATCATCGGGCTGGAGAAGGTCGCGCAGCAGATCTGACAGTTCCTTTGGGAACTGCTCCCGCATCAGGAACATCCGGCAATCAACGTGCGTTGCTCGCCCCAAAGAGGGAGTGGATCAATGCGCGCCTCGACTGCCTATTTCGTCGGTGCCGGAACCATTGTCGCGGCCATCGCCATTGGTCTCGGCGGCGGCATCGTCGCCGGTAACATCATGAATCCGATCGCGCCCAAGCAGGGGCCTGACACCAGCAAGCGCGCCGACGCCGCTGGCACAGCGGCGGCGATGAACGCACCGTCCGAGCGCGTCAATTATCTCACCGGTTCGCAGGCTTTTGGCGCGATCATTGCCGCACCGGCGCAGGCCGAGGCAAAGCCTGAACCCGCCAAGCCCGATACGCAAACCACTCAGACGAACGTTGAACTGCCGACACCGCGGCCTTCGCAAGCAGCCGCGGTCGAGCCGCCCAAGGAACAGTCCAAGGAACAGTCCAAGCCGGCACCAGCCGCGCCCAGGCCTGCGGAGCTGCAGGCGTCGACAGAGCCGGCCGCTTCGCCGGACAACGCCTATGCCAAGGCGCGGGATTCCGATGTGAAGCGCGCCGCGTCCGAACGCCGCCGGATGGAGCGCCGCGAACGCTGGGCCGAGCGCCGCCACTATTACGAGTCCCGCGAGATGCGCGGCCCGCGCGACCGCACCGATTGGGACGACGTCGCGCGCAACATCCGCGAAGATTCCGATGCCCGAGATATCGCAAGCCGCCCACGCAGCGGCTTCCCGCAGATCAGGCTGTTCGGGCCTGACGACGACTAAAGCATGATGCGCAAAACAGAGTCCGGGTTCGCTCCGCTGGAGCGCTCCCGGACCGAGCGCCAGCTCACCCTCCGTGAGATTCCACGACCTTGCGGCAGGAGTCGGAGAGCTTGGTCTTGTTCTGGCGCAGGCAGGCATTCATCTGCGGCGGCTTGCCGACATGTTCGGCGCAGAATTTGCTGGCATCGCCGCGGCAGGCCATCTGCTCCTGCGGCGTCGGACCGGATTGCGCAGCGGCGGACACGGCGGTGGCGGCGAGCAGCAGCGCGGCAAGAACCGAAATCTTCATAAAACACCTCTTTGGGATTGTCGTTGGTCCCGCCTGGGATCAAGCGGGCCGGACGATCTCGCGAAGGCCGGGCGCAGGTCCATGCCATGTTCATGGCACCGGGTGCGCCCTCCTGCCCACGGCACCCCATCTTCATGGCATGTATCCGCGCCCGGTCTTTTGCCATTCAGGCTGCACGTCGGCTGCGAAACCCGGTGATTGCATCGGGACGCCGAACGGGAAGCAGGAGAGCAAGATGTCGAAGAGAGCGGGAGCGCTGAGCGCCGGGCTGACGATCATGGCGCTGGCGGGTGCGGCGATGGTGTCGCTGGGCACGAGCCCGGCGCAGGCCGTGGTCTATTGCAAGACGGTCGGTGTGCCCAAGGGCTGCGTGGTGCGGCCGACTGCGGCAGTGGTGGTCGCGCCGGGAGCTCCGGTTGCGCGGGCCGCGGTCGCGACACCCGGTGTCGGTGCGCCCGGTGTCGGCGTGCGCGCAGGTACGCCGATGAATCGCGGCGGCCCGGTCAATCGCGTCGGCGTGCGCTGATATTCCATTCGATTGATTTGATTGCATTGCTTCGGGCCAACGGAGCCCCTGCGGACGAACACCCCCCGTCCTCCGCAGAGGACCCGGCCCGTCCCCTCTCTCCGTGCGCCCCACACGTTCGGGGAGGGGGCTTTTCAGCCCGCAGCCGCATCGCTGTCGGGAAAACGCCGCGGCAATTGCAGCCGCACGCGCGTGCCTGAGACATCCGAGCTCAGATCGAGCACCGCGCCGCAGCGGGCGGCGCGGCTCCTCATGTTGCGCAAGCCCCGCGCGGTCTGGCCGGCGCCCGCGCCATTGCCGGCGAGCGCAAAGCCCTTGCCCGCAAAACCCTTGCCGTCGTCCGTCACGCTGATCACGCCATACGGCCCGTGATCGTCGTCGAGCGTCTCGATGCTGACCGCGATGTGGCGCGCCTCTGCGTGCTTGACGGCGTTGGTCACGGCCTCGTCGAGGATGCGCACGATCTGGATGACGTGCCATGGCCGCAATTCGGGATGCAGCGGCAGGCCCTGCGGCGTGGCCACGCGCCAGTCGAGCGCGATGTCGTGCGGCCGCAATTGCGCCGTCGCGCGCTCGCGCCAGGAGCCGAGCGCGAGCATCAGGTCGCCGCCGATGTCGTCCATGGAATCGATGACGAGGCGTAGATCCTTCAGTGCTGCGCGAGCGGCCTCCGTGATGGTCGCGCCCTCATGGCCGCGCTCGGAGAGCGCGACGATGCTGACGAGCTGGCCGCCAAGGCCGTCATGCAGATCCCGCATCAGCCGCGTGCGCTCATTGGCGAGCGCCGCGGCGCGGGCGCGCGCCTCCTCGCGGGCAAAGCTTGCCTTCAGCCGTTCCTCGGCCTCGCCCACCCGTGCAACGAGTTGGCCGGCAAAGCTGTCGACCTGGTTCAGCGCGCGTGCGAAGCGCCAGGTCAGCCCGGCGCCGATCGCGACCAGCATCGCCGAATAGGACAGGCGCGAGACGAAGATGCGATCGTTGGTCGCGATCTCCAACACCGTGAGCATGTCCTGGACCCAGCAGACCAGCACGATGGTCACGGCGCAGCCGATCGTGAAGCTTGCCGCGTCCTGCCGCCGGACCACTGCGGCCGCGGTCACGCAGGCCATCAGGAACAGGCACAGCCCGACCGTGGGAATGCCGAGCACCAGAAAGAGAATGCGCGGCAGCGGCGGGCCGCCGATCAGCCCGACCACGAACACGACGAGGCCCGGCACGAACAGCAGCGCGCCGTAACGCGGCCAGCGCCAGCCGAAAAACAGCATGCCGAACACAACGATCAGCGCGCTCTCGATCGGTGCGGATGCCAGCAGCACGGCGGCGAGCCGCGACGTGGTGGCCGGCGGCACCGGCGGCGGCACGAACGCCTGCACCACGCCGAGCACCATCGCCGCCGCCAGCACGCCGTAAACCGGCTCGTGGCGCCGCATCAGCCACATGATCGCAAGGATGACCGCGAGAATCGATTGCCAGGCGGAGAACACGACGGGCAGCGTGACGAACAGCAGCGTGCGCGTCTCATAGGCGGGACGCAAGGCGGCGTCCGGCCCGACATAGACGGTGTCGAGAAAGCCCTTCAGCGGCCCCCAGACGAACAGCCGCACCGTGAGATCGTTGGCGCCGTCGCGCGGCAGCGAGGACGGAATCGCCGCGATCTGCGGCGTGTTGCGGTCCGGCCGGTTGGCATTGGCGTCACGCCGGGAATCCAGCACCACGACGCCGTTGACGGCGACCTCCACCGCATTGCTGAAGCGTGGCAGATACACCGACCATCCCGCATCGCTCCTGCGAAATGTGAAGGCGCCGGTATAGAGCGGCGGGTCCGCCAGCGAATAGCGCGATGCGGTGAAGTGCGGCAGCGTCACCGCACGCATCGTACCGTCCTCGCGCGCCGAAAAATCGCTCACGGCGAAGTCTTCGGGATCGCCGGGTTGCAGCAGCCGGAGCCCAAGGACGGTGACGATGACGATCAGGGCCTGGAGCAGCAGATAGGGCACGAGGCGCGACACGATCAGCCGGCGCCGCGGGCGCATCGATGTCTTCGCCGCGATCTCGCTCACAGCTTGATCAGGCCCTGCTGCACCGCTTCGAACACGGCCTCGCCGCGGGTGTGCACCTCGAGCTTGCGATAGATGTTCTTGATGTGGCCGGGCACGGTCTGCCTGGACAGGCCGAGATGGCTCGCGATCTCGGCATAGCTGAAGCCTTTGGCGATGCCCCAGAGGATGTCGATCTCCCGCGGGGTCAGCTTGGCCGTGTTGAGCGCGGGCCCGGGCGAGGGCTCCGCCGAACTCTGCGTACGCCGCACGATGAAACGGGCGATCGAGGCCGAGATCGGCGAATGGCCGGCGACCAGATCGCGCACGGTGGTGGCGATGTCGGTCGGGAAGGCATCCTTCAGGAGATAGCCGGTGGCGCCGACCGTGATCGCCGAGATCACGCTTTCCTCGTCGCCGAGCGCCGAGATCACCATGATCTCGGTTTCGGGAAAGCGCTGCCGGGTTTCGCGAATCAGCTCGATGCCGTGGCCGTCGGGCAGCCTGAGATCGGTGAGCAGCACGCGAGGCGCCCCCTCGCCGAGCGCGGAGCGGGCCTCTGCGAGTGTGCCGGCACTCCGCACCTCGTAGCCGGCCTTGACCAGCGCGTCCTGGAGCCGCCAGCAGGTCGGCGCGTCGTCCTCGACGAGGAGGATGGTGATGGCCTCACCCGTCTCGCCCTGTTCGCTCATGTTCATCGTCCCGCGACCCGCGTGTCCCCCGCGGCGCGAGGCAAGTCTAACCGCAGTGCGGATGCCGTGACACCCATAATCATGGGGGCGACGATAACACGGTCCCGCGCCAGGCGCGGACTGACGGTCGTGAGCTGCGCCTAGGCTAGAGCGCGTGCTCATAATCCGCGCTGCACTCAGGGCCAGATGCGTCCGCTCCGCCTCTGACACCGGCCCATTACCGCTGCTCACCGGACGTCCGAGTTGAGCCAAAAAGGCGACTTCAACGCATGACGAAGCCGCCGTCGACCGAGATGGACTGGCCGGTCACATAGCTCGCAGCGTCGCTGCATAGCCATAGAACCGCATTCGCGATTTCCTCGGGGCGCCCGACACGCCCCATCGGAATGCTTTTTTCCATGGGCTTGAGCGCATCGCCTTGCCCGTCGGTCACCATCTGGTCCACCATCGGCGTCCATATCAATCCCGGGCAAATGGCATTAACGCGGATGCCGCGCGTTCCATATTCGAGCGCTGCGCTTTTAGTGAACCCGTGGATACCATGCTTGGCGGCGTGATAGATCCCGCGTTCTGCACCTCCGACAAGACCGCCGAGAGACGAGCAATTGACGATGGCGCCGCTGCCCTGCTTGCGCATCTGCTGCAATTCGAATTTCATGCAGCTCCATACGCCGCGCAGATTGACCCCCATGACACGGTCATAATCCTCGCGGGTGGTGTCGGCGGTTTCTGCGAGCACATTCTGGACGCCGGCATTGTTGTAGGCGGCATCGAGCCGACCGAAAGTTTCGACCGTCTTTGAGACCATGGCTTCGACCTCAGCATCATCGGCCACATTGCAACGGATGCTGATCGCTTTGTGACCTCGAGCATTGAGCTCGTCGACGGCGGCGCGCGCCGCATTCTCGTTCCAGTCCGCGAGCGCGACAGACGCCCCCGATTCTGCGAAAGCTTTTGCGGTTGCGAGACCGAGACCGGAAGCTGCGCCGGTCACCAGAGCGACCTTGCCCTCGAATGAAATGTTCATGTCTCTATCTCCTTGAACTGGTTTGCGGCGTCCATGCCGTCAGCGCTTCGTGCGCACGGCTTCCGCCTGGGATAGCGGTCGCCTTGTATGGTGATCCCGGCGGCGGCCTCCTCGATCTGCCGCAAATCGTCGGGCGTGAGTTCGACTGCGGCCGCGCCAATGTTCTCATCGAGCCGGTTGAGCTTCGTGGTGCCGGGAATCGGGACGATCCAGGGCTTCTGCGCCAGCAGCCAGGCGAGCGCGATCTGCGCCGGCGTCGCGTGCTTCCGCCTTCCAATTGTCTCCAGCAGTTCGACCACCGGACGGTTTGCCCTGAGAGCCTCAGGCGCGAAGCGCGGCAGGCTGGTGCGGTTATCGTTGCCGCCGAAGGTGGTCGTCTCGTCGATCTTGCCGGTGAGGAACCCCCTCCCGAGCGGGCTGTAGGGGACGAAACCGATCCCGAGCTCCGCGCAAACCGGCAGCACCTCAGCTTCGGGGTCGCGCCACCACAGGGAGTATTCACTCTGGATCGCCGCGACCGGCTGAACCGCGTGCGCACGACGGATGGTCGAGGCGGCTGCCTCACTGAGCCCAAAATGTTTGACTTTGCCCTGTACGATGAGGTCCTTCACCGCGCCGGCGACGTCCTCGATCGGCATGTCGGGATCGACCCGGTGCTGATAATAGAGATCGATCATCTCGACCCGCAGCCGCTTCAGCGAACCTTCAACCGCCTTTCGGATGGTCTCGGGACGGCTGTCGCGGCCGCTCGGCCTCGTCTGACTCAAATCGTGGCCGAACTTGGTGGCGATGACGACCTCGTGGCCGAATGGCTCCAAGGCCTCACCTACGAGTTCTTCGTTCGTGAGCGGGCCATAGACCTCGGCCGTGTCAAAGAAGGTGACACCGCGCTCCACTGCCGCGCGCATGAGCGCAATCATCTCGTTGCGGTCCGGAGCCGGACCGCGATGGTGGTTCAGGCCCATGCAGCCGAGGCCGATAGTCGAGACCGCAAGTCCGCAGTTGCCAATCGCACGAGTCTGCATTCTTCATTCTCCTGTGCGTTTCCGAGCGATCACGGCCGGGCGTAATCTGGAAAAACACAGGGGCAAACCTTAAGGCGTTTCCTCTCATGCGATTAGATGATAAATTATGATTGGACTTATAAGACAGGCTGATGAATGAATCGGGGGACGCCAGTGATTGACTTGCCTTCGTCGCCGTAGCGAGAGAGCGCAACTTCACGCGAGGCGCGCTTTGGTGGCAAAAACCGCATGTGAAGCCGACCTGCCATCCATCAGAGATTTCGGTGATCGGGATTACGCGCTACGGAGACTGACAGAAATCGCCCGGCCTCTGGCCGAACTCCGCTTTGGCTCAAAACCGGCCGTCTACACCGTTGTGAGCCCTTTCCGTTCTGCACCCAACAGCCGACGCTTGGACCAGCATCGAGCTAAGGCAGGTTCGGGCCAATCGCGGCCATTCTTAGGGCGCGATGTCTTCTTGCGATCCCGCTTGTTTCCCGAATGCGTCAGGTGACGTAGAATGTCACGCCCTTCAAGCGGGACGCGCCGAGATCACCGTCCGGGCAAACGAGCAATTGTGCTATCGGCAGGCACGCTCTCTTAGAGACCGTTTCTTTTTTCGGTTTCGCACTACCGTTCACCACGAACTTTGCCCGCTGCTTCTGCGGCGGCTTGTTCGGCATGTCGGGAGAAAAGCGATGACCAAGATCGATCGAAGATCCGCACTGGGATTCGGGTTGGCAGCGGCTTCGGCTGCCATGATCAAGCCAGCCGCCGCGCAAACCACAGGCTACAAGGATACGACGCCTTGGCCAGGTGTCGTGGTGCGTGAATATGAAGGCGAGACACCATCCCTGATCCCAGGTTTTAAGACCGTCTCAATGCGCGATATCATTATGCAGCCGGGGTCGAAGACCATGGGGCCCCCGATGATGAATGCCATGGTCTGCCATATCACCGAAGGGGAGCTTCGGCTTGATCAGGAGGGAAAGACCTTTACGGGCAAGAAGAATTTTGTCTGGACCTGCAACAAGGACACGAAAGAACAGGCGTACAACGATGGGAGTGTGGTCGCGATTATGCGGATCACGGACCTGAAGGCTTAAGGCTCATTTCTTCGGGGGCGGATGGCGCACGCGACGCGCGCCATCCGCGCCGGAGCCGATCACCTGGTGCCGTGTATGAACACTTGCATCTCCTCCAGGGTCAGCTTGCCATCTTTATTGCTGTCCATTGCCTTGAAAATCCGTTCGTGAGCTGCCTGAAACTCCTGCAGTGAGATGGTCCCATCGCCGTCGGCGTCCATCAGAGCGAACATCATGCGCATCATAAAGGGTGATCCCATCGCGCTCCCACCCATCATGCCGCGCCCCATCATACGTCCTCCCATCATTCCGTGCCCCATCATGCCGCCTTGCCCCATCGTGCTCGCGCCTTCCTGGCCCGTGGGATGGGATTGCATTTGTTGCTGATCTGGCTGGGGTGTCATTCGGTCTTGTGCGATCGCACCGACCGGGCCGTACGTCAGCATGAGAGCAGATATCGTGAGTCCCAGAACGCGCGTATACATTTCGAACCTCCTCCGAAACGTGTAGCCTGTCTCATTAATTCGGCACGAGTAATATTGATCCTCTGGTCCCAGCCTTCGCCTATGCACCCGCACACACTACGACCGCGTGCAAGAGCAGCCTTGGGTCACAAGCCGCCGATCACGCTCAAGCGGGGTGACTTCCGCTTTGCCCTGCGGAGCCGACGTTTATGAGTACACACCCTAGCCCGGCTCACGAAAGATCATCCCGCGGCGGTGGATAGCGCCGGGCCAGCACCGACAAGGATAGATGTCGTTCGTCTTCCGGCAGCTCCAGATAGGCCAGCACGAGCGGCCGCTTCCAGTCTCCGACGCCGAAATCCATCGTCATCCATTTCTGAGGTTCGGGCCCTTCGAGGCCCCGGACCCAGACGAAGAAGCGGGGGAGGTCGTCGGCGTCCCTGTCCGTCGTGCGTCTCCTGGGCATCAAAGCTGTCCGCTGCATCACATCGGTTGCGAGAGGATATAGGGAGCGGCCGTGAGAAGTCGAATGCCTCGCGGCGGTACGGTATCTAATCCCTATCGATAGTTCGACGCTCGAACAGCAGGTGCCACTTCGCTCCTGGGGGTCTCCGCGCCGACACGGCAGTCGGACGCGTAATCTCTCCTCCTCGTCATTGCGAGGAGCTCTTGCGACGAAGCAATCCAGACTATCTCCGCGGATGCATTCCTGGATTGCTTCGCTGCGCTCGCAATGACCATGCGGAGACACGCGGGGCAAGAATGAAGCTGTTGGGCCGCAGAAGATGATTCTCAGCCGGAACAAGGTCTGTCCGAACGCTCGCCGCTTCGTGACTCGAAAATTCTTATTGACCGAAATTCGGAAATATCGTATGTGTCGATCATCCCGGCCCATGGATAAGGGGGCGTTTCGCGATCGTCACGATACGCGGGCCGGGTGGCGGTGGGCGTGGAGCGTATCGGCGCGCATGCAGTCGCAGGGCGGGTTTGGCCCGTGAGCGGTTGAGCGGCGCGCAAACGACAGGTGCGGTTTGCGTACGGCAAAAGCGTGTGGTCCTGGCGCCCGGGGTCTGTGCGTCAAGGCTTGTGGTGGTGCGTGCTGCCCGACCGGGCGAGCGCATCAGCCATCCGCAAGGCGACGGGGGCAATAGTGCATCGCTCCCCGGGGAGAGCGCGCCATAAGCCGTCAAACCACTGCGCAGGGAAAGGCCGGGATGTCCAGGCTGCCCTGTATGCCGCTGTGCATCTGTCTTCGCGCAATTTGCGCACAGCGGACCGCGGGTGCCAGCCAGCACCCGGCCTTCCCTGCGCCCTTTCCAACGAAGGGGCGTCAAGAGAAGCACAAGGCTCGGGCGTCATGCGTCGCGAGGCCGTACAGGCGCGTCTCGTGTTGTTTGAAAATTGAAGTGTGCACGCTCATCCTGCCAATCACCGCCACAATTCGCAGGTTGCCACGCGATTGATGTCGGCAAGCCGGCGGGTGGGGTCGCCGTGGAGATCGAGGCTGCCAACCAGCGTCAGCAGGCGACGGTAGGCGCCATCGGCGACCTCGACCGGCAGCGGGGCCTCGTCAAAGGCCTCGACATAGCTGCCGACGACACCGCTGAGCAGACGGCACAGGCCACGCTGGGCGGGATCGTCCCGGCCGAGCCTCTCGAGCTTTTGCTGGAAGATTTGGAAGGTCCGCAAACCGTGGTGCTGCTGGGAAAGCCACGCGTGCAGATCGTTCATGTGAGCTCCTTCGAGTTACAGAAGAAGCTACCGGCTTATACAGTGGGGATGGGAGAATGGCTAGAGGAGGCCGTGGAGGCTCGTTGAGCCAGTCCGCCTTCGCCAAGGTTCCGGCGGGACAGCCTTCGCTGCTTCGCATTGGATAGACTTGCGCCTGGTTCGCCCAGCCGTAGCTGCGAAGCAGCGAAGGCTGGTGCCCCTGGCCGACAATCGCCTAGTGCTGTAACCGTTTGAATTTAAGCTCATTTTTGTCTTCGGATGCCGCCGATACCAACAGGAATACCAACAACTGCTGCGCGGTATTAGCCGACAAAAATAAAATGCAGGCTCCCCGGCAGCAGGCATGTCTCCATGCCGTTACGTTGTGGACGCTCGCCTCGGCCGAAATCGAACCCAAGCCGGAATCACGGTGAGATCGCTTCCGGTTCGTCCGATTTGTACGCTACAGCGCGCGCAGTTAGCGGCGGCATCGGAAAGCCTTTTGCTTGGCACTGCAGACGATATCGACCAACGCATCGGGAGCAGTCGTTGCGTGATCCGGCCCTCTCCCGACGGCATCGCCAATCTTCCCTCCCTGCGCAGTTTCACAACGATCGGGGACCTGCCTCTGCCCGACGAAGGCCCTGTCGCTCTTCGAGGCGGTCGCCACCGTTTGTTCGCGACGGCTGAGCGCCGATCACCGCGCAATCGGGGCCGCGGTGATGGAGACGACATCAGCGTGAAGCCGTCGACCCGCTTCTCGGGTTGACGTTAGCGGTGGGCTTGGCTGACAGAAGGCACCTAGTCGTCACGTGCCACAAGCACGAATTCAGTCACGTATCCGAGATGGTCACCAAGTCTCGTGCCTTGGGAGTGATGCCGGATCCTATCGGAGAATTCTACGACTTCAGCGTGACGGCGCGATACCGTGTGGATGAGAGCGTCGGCAGCAACGAGGCCGCGATTGCTAAGCTGGTGATCGAGGTGAAGACGGCCGATGCTGCCCTTGCCGTGGCGGTCGCGGGCTTCGACGTGATTCAAGCCGAGAAATTTTCGCCGGCCGAGATCGCTGCGCTGGTCGAGCGCATGGCATCGATGGCCTATACGCTCGCGCGCCTGACTTCGGGATCGACGAGGCAAAGCTCGCAGCGCATCTCGCCTCGGTCGCCTCCACGCCCGGCATCAATGGGCTGCTGGTCAACGGCCACGCTGGCGAGAATTTCGTGCTGTCGCTCGCTGAAAAACGGCGCGTGGTGGAGCTGGCGCTCGAGCACGCTCCGAAGGGCTGCTTGATCGTTTCCGGGGTCAATCATGAATCCAGCCCGGAGGCTGCGCGAGAGGCGGCCACGCTGGAGCAGGCGGGGGCGGACGGGCTGCTGGTGTTTCCGCCCAACAGCTGGGCGCTCGGTCACGCTGACGACTGTGTCATCGAGCATCACCACCATATCCGTGATGCCACGATCGTGCCGCTAATGCTCTACGCCGCGCCGGTCGGCGCGGGCGCCATGGCCTATGCTCCGCCGCTGCTGGAGCGGCTCGTCGCCGACCGACGCTTCGTCGCGATCAAAGAGGGCAGTTGGGAGGTCGCGACTTACGAACAGAATCTGAGGCTGATCCGCAAGCTGCGGCAGGAGTTCGTCGTGCTCGGCTCAGGAGATGAGCACCTGCTGACGAGTTATCTCGTCGGCTCGGCCGGCGGCCAGATCAGTCTCGCCTGCGTCGTCCCGGAACTGGTGGTCAGCCTCTGGATCGCGGCGGAGGCCGGCGATTGGCAGCGGGCTCGCGCAGTGCACGACAAACTGTATCCGCTGGCAGCAGCGATCTACCGCGATCCGCCGGGAGGACGGACAACGGTGCGGCTCAAGGCCTGCCTGAAGCTGCTCGGATGCCTTTCATGCGACGCGGTGCGGCCGCCGTAGCCGCCGGCGACACCGAATGAGTTGCGGGCACTCGACCTTGCCTTGCGGATCGCCGGACAGGGATGACGGCGGCTTGTTAGAACGATTTCGCGCGTTTTCGAGCGGAGTGGAGACCGGTCTGCGCAAGGAAAAACGTGTCAAGACAGGAATCCAGAGCCCAGTTCCGATTCCAGCGGAGCGGGCGGAGGTTCAGCGACGACGCCCGATCGAGGTTCAGCCGGACCATGTACGACGTCGGCTTGTGCAGTCGGCAGTACGGTGCCCGGATCATTCCAGTTGTCGGCTTGCTCGGCGGACTTCCTCGAGGAACACTCTTGCAAGACGCGAGAGCGGCTCCGCTTCGGACCACAGCATGTATGCTAGCGCAGGTGTTTTGGGAAGGAAGGGACGTATGACCAGCTCTCGACTGCCAGCCTGGTGCGGCGAGAACGGATCCACCACCGACGCGCCGACGCCTGCCGCGGCGAGCACGCAGGCGGTGTTGCAGTATCGCACCTCGACGGTTGGCTGGAATGGAGCGCCGGCCGAAGCAAAACTCGCACGCACGGCTTCACCCAACTGCGTTCCGCGCTCGAGCCCGATGAAGGGGAGATCGACGAGATCGGACGCGGTGATCACCGCGCGGTCCGCCAGCGGATGCTGCGGCGGCATGACGCAGACCATCTCGCCGGTGTGTACCACTTCATGCGCGATGCCCGGATGATGCGAGAAGCCGAGCACGAAGCCGAGCTCGGCGACCCGGCTCAGGAGTCCGTCGATGATGCCCTCATAGCGGCGTACGTCGAAGAACATCCGCGTCTGCGGCCGCCGGCGCAGGAAGTCCGACAATGCGGGCGGGATGATGCTGTAGGCCAGCGGCGGCGTTGCGACGATCGACAGATGCCCTGTGCGACATTCCCTGAGATCACGGACGCGGTTTTCCAGCTTGGCATGCAGCGCAAAAATCGTCTCGCTTTCCTTGTAGAGCGCCATCGCCTCGGCGGTCGGAAACAGGCGGTTGTTGACGCGCTCGAACAAGGCGAAGCCCGCCTGCGTCTCCATCGCCTTCAACGCGTTGCTGATCGCCGGCTGTGACAGCGACAGCTCCTCGGCTGCTGCGACCGTTGTCCGGTGTCGAACGACCGCACGCAAAATTTCGAGTTGACGCAGGTTCATCTATTCGCGCCCGTTATAGTCTGGCCGAAAATATCATAGCACGAGTGATTGCCAACGCCGTCCAGCTTTCTTGTAATGCGGTGCGGAAAGTGCGCTGCGGAAGCGAAATCGGTTCGCCTAACGAGGCAGCAGTCCGCTTGATTTGGAGGCAATGTTTGACCCGCGTTCTTCGTGCTGCCGCCGCCCAGATGGGGCCGACGCAAAGGGCAGACAGCCGCGCACATACGCTCGATCGCATGCTGAAACTCTTGGATGCGGCGGCTGAACAGGGCGCGCGCCTCGTGGTGTTTCCCGAACTCGCGTTCACGACGTTCTTCCCGCGTTGGCTGCTCGAAGGCGATGGGCTTGATCAGTATTTCGAGCGCGGCATGCCGAACCCTGCGGTCCAGGCGCTGTTCGACCGTGCCCGCGCGCTGCGCGTCGGCTTCTATGTCGGCTACGCCGAGCTGACAGCCGATGACCGACGCTACAATTGCGCGATCCTGGTCGATGACTATGGCGAGATCATCGGCCGTTATCGCAAGGTGCATCTGCCGGGCTCGGTCGAGCCGCGGGCGGGCGCGCGCTACCAGCAGCTCGAGAAGCGCTATTTCGAGTATGGCGATCTCGGCTTTCCGGCCTTCCGCGCCGGTTCGGCCTGGGGACACGCGATCATGGGCATGATGATCTGCAATGATCGCCGTTGGCCGGAATCCTGGCGGGTGCTCGGCCTGCAGGGCGTTGAGCTGGTGTGCATCGGTTACAACTCCGCGGCCTACGATCCGAACGGCGGAACCAGCGAGGATGCCGCGCTGCGCACCTTCCATTCAACGCTGGTCGCGCAGGCCAACGCCTACATGAACGCGACCTGGGCGATCGCGGTGGCGAAGGCCGGCGACGAGGACGGCTCCTGCCTGATCGGAGGCTCATGCATCGTCGATCCGAATGGCAAGATCGTTGCACAGGCGAAGACCCTCGCCGACGAAGTCATTGTCGCCGACGTCGATCTCAATCTCTGCCGTCAGGGCAAGGACAAGATGTTCAATTTCGCCGCCCACCGGCGGCCCGAGCAATACAGGGTGATCACCGAACGCGCCGGCGTCATCGAGCCGGCGCTTCTTGACATGAACTGATACGCGGCCGGTTGCAGCGTTGGCAAAGGAGCTGACATGACACGCCTCTCCCTTTTCTTGGGCCTCGCCGCATTCGCTGCCACGGCCTCCGTGCAGGCGGCCGAACTGCCGGCAGAGATCAAGCAGGCCGGCACATTGAAGCTGACCGTCAATTCGACCTACGCGCCGATGGAGTATCGCGATCCCGCGAGCAACGAGCTTGTCGGCCTCGACATCGATCTGGCCAATGAACTTGCCAAGCGGCTCGGCGTCAAGATCGTCTGGAGCGAAACGCCGTTCGCCGAGCTCATCCCCTCGCTGCAGACCAAGCGCGCCGATTTCATCATCAGCGGCATTTCCGACCGTAGCTCACGGCGCGAGACCGCCGACTTCATCGACTACCTGACCACCGGTCCGCAGTTCTTCGTTCTGGACGGGCATGAGGCAAAGGTCGCCGCCGATCTCTGTGGCAAGAAGGTCGGCACCACGCGCAGCACGAGCTTCCCGGTCGAGATCGAGAAGTGGAGCAAGCAGAACTGCGAGGCCGCGGGCAAGCCGGCCATTCAGTACGTTCCGGGCGAGAACTCAATCGACGTCCGCAACCAGCTCAAGCAGGGCCGCGTCGACGCCGCGGTCCAAGGCAGCGAAACGCTGCCCTATGCGCAAGCGCAGGAGGCCGGAAAATACCGTGTTGTCGGCGAGCCCTTCGCAATCGGCTACCAGGGCATCATGTTCCGCAAGGACGATGCCGTGCTGCGCGAGGTGGTGACGGAACACCTCGCGGCGATGATCGCCGACGGCTCCTACAAGAAGATCCTCGACAATTTTGGCTTGGGGGCGAATGCCGTCGCCAAGCCGATGATGAATGCGGCGCCGCAATGAGGGTGGCCCCGACTCTGGCGGCAGGCTTTCCCGATCTCTCGCAGATGCAGATCGCGCGAGAGGTCCACTGGCGGCGATGGTTGGCTGCGGCCGCCATCGTCGTGGTGCTGGCGGCGATCGGGCGCGCCTTCGCCGCCGGCCAGATCGAATGGTCCTATGTCAGCCGCTTCCTGACCGCGAAGGTGATCCTCCAGGGCATTGTCAACACCATGGTGATGGCCGTGCTCGCAATGGCGCTCGGCATCATCCTCGGCGTGGTCGTAGCGATCATGCGGCTGTCGCCCAATCCGGTGCTGAAGTCAGTCGCTGCAGGCTACACTTGGCTGTTCCGCGGCACGCCGCTGATCCTGCAACTTCTCCTGTGGTTCAACCTCGCGCTGGTGTTCCCGACCATTGGCATTCCCGGCCTGTGGACGGCGCGCGCCGTCGACGTCATGACGCCATTTCTCGCCGCGCTGCTCGGGCTCGGCATCAACCAGGGCGCCTATACGTCGGAGGTGATGCGCGCCGGCATGCTGTCGGTCGATGCCGGGCAATATGAGGCGGCGCAGGCGATCGGTATGGGGCGACTGCGCGCACTGCGTCGCATCATCCTGCCGCAGGCGATGCGCGTGGTGATCCCGCCGCTCGGCAATGAATTCATCGGTATGGTGAAGGCGACCTCGCTCGCCAGCGTGATCCAGTATCCCGAGGTGCTGCACAACGCCGAGAATATCTACTACGCGAATTCGCGCGTCATCGAGCTCCTGATCGTCGCCGGCTGCTGGTATCTGCTGGTGGTGTCGATCCTGACACCGCTGCAGATGCTGCTCGAGCGCCGCTTTGCGCGTGGAACGGCACGGATCAACCGATGACGAAACCCCTCGTCGCGATCCGCTCCGTCAGCAAGGCCTTTGGAGAGTTCCAGGCTCTCAAGAATGTCTCGCTCGACGTGTGGCCCGGCGAGGTGCTGTGCCTGATCGGTGCGTCAGGCTCGGGTAAGACGACGCTGCTTCGTTGCATCAACCAGCTCACCGTGATCGACGTCGGCGGCATCTGGCTGGATGGCGAGCTGCTGGGCGTCCGCGAGGAGGGCGGCAAGCTGCGCCGCCTGACCGAACGGCAGATCGCGCGGCAGCGGCTGAAAACGGGGATGGTGTTCCAGCGCTTCAACCTGTTTCCGCACAAGACGGCGCTGGAGAACATCACGGAAGGACCGGTGCAGGTGCAGGGCCGCTCGCTGGATGAGGTCCGCGCCGAGGCGATCGAGCTGCTGCGCCGGGTCGGGCTGGCCACAAAAGCGGAGTCCTATCCGTCGCAGCTCTCAGGCGGCCAACAGCAGCGCGTGGCGATCGCGCGGGCGCTGGCGATGAAGCCGATGCTTATGCTGTTCGACGAGCCGACCAGCGCGCTCGATCCCGAGCTTGTGGGCGAGGTGTTGGCGGTCATCAAGGAGCTCGCGCAGAGCGGCATGACCATGATGGTGGTGACGCATGAGCTTGGTTTTGCCCGCGAGGTCGCTGATCGCGTCGTCTACATGGACCATGGCACAATCGTGGAGTCGGGGCGCGCCGCCGAGGTTCTCGGGGCACCGCGAGAGGCGCGCACACAGGCGTTTCTGGCGGCGGTGATCTAATGGGAGGAAATTTGATGATCAGACTGGTTGTTGCGGGCGTGCTTGGCTTGGTCTTGGCCGCGCCGGCCTTTGCGATCGAGCTGCCTGCGGAGATTGCGAAGCGCGGCAGCATCAAGGTCGCCATCGTGCCGAACTATCCACCGATGGAGTTCCGCGATCCCGCCACCAATGCGCTGGCCGGATTCGATGTCGATCTCGGCGAGGCGCTGGGTCGCAAGCTCGGCGTCAAGCTGGAGTGGGAAGAGACCAGCTTCGCACAGTTCATGCCGTCGATTTCGTCGGGACGGGTGGATGCGATCCTGTCAGGCTTCACCGACTATGCGACGCGGCATGAGGCGGCAACCTTCGTCGATTATCTGCGCAGCGGCCCGCAGTTCTTTGTGCAGCAGCCACGCGCCGCGGAATTCAAGGATATGGCGGCGCTGTGCGGCAAGAAGGTCGGCGCTAGCCGCCGAACCATGTTCCCGGATCAAATCGCGGCGTGGAGCACGGCGCATTGTGGCAGCAACCCTATTGTGTTCGTCGGCACCGAAGGCTCTGCGGACGCACGGACGCAGCTGAAACAGGGCCGGATCGACGCGGCTGTCCAGGGCAACGAGACGCTGCCCTACATCATGGATCAGGAGCCCGGTGCTTATGCGCCGCTCGGCCAGGCCATTGCGGCGCAGTTCACCGGCATCGCGTTGCCGGTGAAGGAGAAGGCGCTGCATCAGGCCTTCGTGGAGGCGCTCGACGCGTTGATCGGTGATGGCACCTACCGCACCCTGCTGGTGAAGTGGAAATTGAACGACAACGGCGTAGAGAAGGCGACCATCAATGCTGGACAGTAAGGCGCTCCAGAGCATCCCGCTCGGCCCGGCTAACACCGCGGATCCCGCTCCGCACTATCCCTGGCCGAAGCCGTGGACGTCGGCAATGTTCCTGTCGTTTGATGTCGACGCGGAGAGCGCCTGGACCAGCAAGGACGCCATGCACGCCCAGCGTCTGATCACTATGAGCTATGGCGGCTATGAGGCGCGGGTCGGCACGCCGAAGCTGTTGGAGCTGCTCGACCAGCTCGATCTGAAGGCGACCTTCTTCGTTACGGGATGGTCGGTAGATGCGCATCCCGCGATGGCGGAATCCATCCTCAAGGCGGGCCATGAGATCGGCCATCATGGCTACCACCATCTGCTGCCCGACCCCGGCGATCCCTGGATCGAGGAGGAGCTGGAGCGGGGGTTTGAGGCGCTGAAGCGCCGGCTCGGCGTCAGGCCGATCGGCTATCGCGCACCTTATGGTGAGTTCACTGAGGAGCTGCGCCAAGCGCTGGTCCGGCACGGCATCGTCTACACCTCGTCGTTCCGCGACGACGTCCGGCCTTACCGTCATCGCCTGGCCGACGGCAAACCCGGTACGATCGAGCTGCCGGTCACCGCGAGCTATGACGACTGGATGCACGGCCTCTCGGCGCGGTTCAGCCCGCGCTCGATCTTTCCCAAGGAGCATGTGCTCTCGATCTGGAAGGACGAGCTTGACGAGGTCCGCGACTGGGGCGCGATGGTGACCACCGTGCTGCATCCGCAATGCAGCGGCCGCCCGATGCGGCTGCGCCTGCTACGTGAGTTCCTGACCTACGCCAAATCCTGTCCGGATGTGTGGATCACGACCGGGGAGGCGATCGCAGCAAACTTCCAGCACCACGAAGCCGCGGGTCAACCGCGCTGATGAGCATGGGCAAGTCTTCGATGCAGTTCTCCCGCCGGTCCCTGTTGCGCGCTGCGGCGGTGGCTCCCGCGCTGTCGTTTCCGGGTATCGTGCGCGCGCAATCGCAGACCACGCTACGCTTCATCCCGGTGATCGATCTGGCGTTCGTCGACCCGATCTATTCCACCGCACAGGTGTCGCGCAACCATGGCTTCATGGTCTACGACACGCTCTACGGCATCAATTTGGCGCTGGAAGTCTCGCCGCAGATGGTGTCGGGCCACGTCGTCTCCAATGACGGCAAGCAATGGGACCTGACGTTGCGCGACGGGCTGCTCTGGCACGACGGGGAGCGGGTGCTGGCGCGGGACTGTGTTGCCAGTATCCGCCGCTGGGCCTCGCGCGACGGGTTCGGCGGCGAATTGATGGCGGCAACCGAAGAACTGTCCGCGCCGGATGACCGTACCATCCGCTTCAGCTTGCGGCGGCCGTTCCCGCTGCTGCCGCAGGCGCTCGGCAAGGCCGCGGTGCATGCCGCTTTCATGATGCCCGAGCGGTTTGCGAACCAGGATCCAGTCAAGCCGATTACCGAAGTGATCGGCAGCGGGCCGTTCCGCTTCATCGCGGATGAACGCGTGCCGGGCGTGCGCAACGCCTATGCCCGGTTCGAGCGCTATCAACCTCGCCAGGACGGCAAGCCGGATTGGACCGCCGGTCCCAAGGTCGTGCACTATGACCGCGTTGTGTGGACCACGACGCCGGATCCGGGGACCGCCGTGGCGGCCCTCCAGACTGGCGAGCAGGATTGGCAGGAAACCACGCCGCACGATTTGCTACCGGTGTTGAGGCAGTCCGGCGAAGTCGAGACGCGCGTGCTGGATCCCCGCGGTTACACCTGCATGCTCCGCGTCAATCATCTACAGCCGCCGTTCGACAATCCGGCGATCCGCCGCGGGTTGCTCGGCGCGATCAACCAATCCGATTTCATGACTGCGGTCGCGGGCGGAGATCCGGCGTACCAGCTCTCGCCGATCGGCTATTTCGCGCCGGGAACACCGATGGCCAATGACGTCGGGCTCAACGTCTTCCGCGGCCCGCGCGATATGGCTAAGGTGAAGGCCGATCTGGCGGCGGCTGGCTACAATGGCGAGAAGGTCGTGCTGCTGTCGCCGAGCAATTCGGCCGCGCAAAAGCCGCTTGGCCAGGTCGCCGCCGACATGCTGCGGAGGGCCGGGATGAACGTCGACCATCAGGCGCTCGACTTCGCGGTCGTGCTGCAGCGCCAGCTCAAGAAGGACCCAATCGACAGGGGCGGCTGGAGCGCAGCCGTCGGCAATTGGCAAGGCATCGACTGGCTCAACCCGGCCGGTAACACCAATCTGCGCGGCGAAGGCAAAGTCGCCGGATGGTACAGCAGCGAGAGGATGGGCGGCTTGCGCGGCCAGTGGCTCGCGGCTTCCTCGCTCGAAGAGCAACAGCGGATATGCCGCGAGATCCAGGCGCTGGCGTTTGAAGAGATCCCATATTTTCCGATCGGCCTGTACAAGCAACCGACCGCCTACCGCAAGAGTACCACCGGCATCCTTGACGGCACCGCGGTGTTCTGGAATGTGCGTCCATCATGAGCAGCATCGCGATCTTCGGCAGCTACGTGTTATCTCGCCGCGACGATACGCAGGATGTGCTTCGCGATCATTGGGTGCTGATCGAGGGCAAGAAGGTCGCGGCTATCACCAAGGACAGGCCGTCCGCCGCCGAGGTATATGATCGTCCCGGCCGTTTCATCCTGCCGGGCCTGATGAACCTGCACAATCACTGTTTCAGCGAGGCGGTGGCGCGCAGCCACACCGAGGACGGCAACGGCCGGCGCAACAATCAGAGCATCGTCTATACGGTGCTGTTGCCGCTGACCAAACGCGGCGCCGATCTGCTCTCGGCCGAGGAGCGCCTTGCGGTCGCGCGGCTCGGCATCCTGCAGTTACTCAAGGGCGGGGCGACCACGGTGATGGAGCCGTTCCGCAACAAGATTCCCGAGATGTTCGACGCCGCCGAGGAGATGGGAATCCGATTCTATGGCGCGCCGTATCTGTTCTCGACCTCGGACGCCAAGGCCGGCCCGGACGGTGTGGTCAGATATTCCGGTGACGACGGCGCGGTCGACCTCGCCACCTGGAACGCGCTCTATCAGCGCTGGAACGGTTGCGGCGACGGGCGGATTGGCCTTGCGATGAGCCCGCATGCGACCGACACCTGCGGACCCGATCTGCTGCGTGCTTGTGCGGCACGGGCCCGCGAGCTCGGCGTTCCCATCACGACCCATCTGGCGCAGAGCCGTGCCGAGGTGGAAACGATTGGCAAGCGTTATGACGGCCGCACGCCGGCCGAATATCTCGATTGGCTGGGCCTGCTGGCTCCTGATCTCCTCGCAGCGCATTGCATCGCAAGCTCCGACAGCGATCTGAAGCTGATGGCGGCGCGGGGCGCTGCGGTGTTGAATTGCCCGCGGGTGTTCGCCCGATCCGGCGTCACAGCGGCGTTCTGCCGGTTTGCCGAACATGGCGTGCGCACCGTGGTCGGCACCGACGGCTACAACATGGACCTGCTTGGCGAGCTAAATGCGGCCTCGATGATCTCCAAGCTTGCGCTGCAGCGGGCCGAGGTCGCGAGCGCGCCTGACCTGATCGAAGCGGTGACAGCGACCGCGGCTGCGCTGGTGAAGCGTCCGGATCTCGGGGCGATTGCGCCCGGCGCAACGGCCGATCTGACCGTCATTGACATGACCCATCCGCACCTGCAGCCGCTGTTCGATCCGCGCCGCGCGCTGATCGCGCTCGGCAACCGCGCCAATGTCGATCAGGTCATCGTCAACGGCCGCTTGCTGATCGATGCGGGACGCTATGTTCACGGCGACGAGGCCGCGATCACCACCGCGGGGGCCGCCGCGATCGGCAAGATCTGGGACCTGCCGGAAGCGCAGGCCGCGTTCAATGGCTGAGGTCCCGCCGCACGATTTGCAAGGAGAGCAACAACCATGCGCATGATCAACGTCGCCGCAGCCCAGATGGGCCCGATCCAGCGCGCGGAGGGGCGTGATGTCGTGGTCAGGCGCATGGTTGGGCTGATGGATGAGGCCAAGGCGAAAGGCGCAGACCTGATCGTCTATCCCGAGCTCGCGCTGACCACTTTCTTCCCGCGCTGGTACATGGAGAACCGCGCCGACGCCGATGGCTGGTTCGAGCGCGAGATGCCCAATGACGCCGTGCGGCCGCTGTTCGATCGCGCGGCCCGCCACGAGATGGCGATGAGCTTTGGCTATGCCGAACTGACGCCGGACGGCCATCATTTCAACACCGCGATCCTCACCGACCGCAGCGGCAGTATCGTTGGCAAATACCGCAAGATCCATTTGCCTGGACATGCCGAGTTCGATCCGGAACGTACGCACCAACATTTGGAGAAACGCTATTTCGAGCCGGGCGATCTCGGCTTTCCGGTCTGGCGCAATCTCGGCGGCATCATGGGCATGGCCGTCTGCAACGACCGCCGCTGGCCGGAAACCTATCGCGTGATGGGCCTGCAGGGCGTCGAGATGGTGCTGATCGGCTACAACACGCCGTCGGTGAACGCGCAGAAGGGTGACGAAGGGCCGGAGAAGCGGCTGTTCCACAACCGCCTCTCGGCGCAGGCCGGTGCCTACCAGAATTCCTGCTGGGTGATTGCGGTCGCCAAGGCCGGTGACGAGGACGGCCATCCCTTGATCGGCGGCAGCATCATCGTCAATCCGGACGGCGAGATCGTCGCCGAAGCCAAGACGGAGGATGACGAGCTGCTGGTGCATCCCTGCGATCTCGACGCCACCGCGTTCGGCAAAGAGACGATCTTCAATTTCGCCGCCCATCGTCGCACCGAGCATTATGGCCTGATCACCAGCCGTACCGGCGTGATCCCGCCGCCGTGAGCTGAAGGACGTGCCGCGATGACGAGCCTTTCCTTTCGCGACCTTGCGCCTCGGGACCGCTACAAGCTGCTGTGCGGCGTGGTGGTGCCGCGACCGATTGCCTTCGTCACGACGATGGACGAGAACGGCGCGCTGAACGCGGCGCCGTTCAGCTTCTTCAACGTGTTCTCCGAGGACCCGCCGTTGATCGTGCTCGGCTTGCAGCATCATCCTGACGGCCGGTTCAAGGACACCACGCGCAACATTCACCGCACCGGCGAATTCGTCGTGCATATGGTGGACGAGGCGCTGGCGAAAGCGATGAACGACTGCGCGGTGGACTTCCCCTCCGGCGAGAGCGAGGTCGCAGCCGTGGGTCTGACGACGGAGGCCAGTGCCGAGATCAAGGTGCCGCGGCTGGCTGCGGCGCCCTTTGCGCTCGAATGCCGGCGGCAGGTCTCGCTCGCATTTGGTCCAGGCCGCGAGTTGCTGGTCGGCGAGGTCCTGCATCTGCATGCCCGCGAAGGTCTGCTCGATCCGGCGCGGATGTATGTGGACATGGCGACCTTTCAGCCCATCGGACGGCTGTTCGGCAATCTCTATTCGACCCAGCGCGACATGTTCGCGATGGACCGCGAGAGCTACGACGATTGGCAGGCGAGGCGGGCGCGTGAGGCACGCTAGCCCGCCAATCACCGCCTCACGACGCGCCGAATTGCACGGCGCCGAGCGCCATGGTGACGGCGGCCTGGGTCGGATCGATCACGGGAATGCCGAGCGCGTCCTCGAGCGGCTTGCGATGACGCGCCATGCCCGCGCAGCCCATCACGATGGCGCCGGCACCTTCTTCTTCTTTCAGGGCGCGGCCGACCGTGATCATCTTCGCGAGCGTGCCTTCGCCCGATGCGGTTTCCGCCACACTCATGTCGAGCGGGCGCTCGCCGGCCAGCCGATCCATCAGGCCCATCTGGCGCAGATAGCGCATGTGCCGGCGGATCGAGCGCTGCGCGATCGCGATCACGCCAAAAGTCTCGGCGCGGGCCAGTGCAGTCAGCACGCCGCATTCGGCAATTCCCAGCACCGGCCGCGTGGTGGACTCGCGGCAAACATGCAGGCCGGGATCGCTGTAGCAGGCGATCACGAAGGCCGCCGACTCGTTGTCGCCGGCGACGGTGCGCCGCAGCGGCATCACCACGCTTTCGGCGTCGGCCTGGCTTTCGATGCCGTAGGGTCCTTCGGCCAAGGTCTCGCACACGATCTCTGGACCGTCGGCAAAGGACAGCGGCTTCAACGCCTCGGCAAGGCCGGCGGTGACCACGCGGTTGGAGTTCGGGTTGATGACCATGATGCGCGGTCGGGGCATGGGAGGTTCCTGTTTGGGCGGTGTTGACGGTGCGAAACAGAGGCAATCACTATGCCATGGACAGCATGAAGCGGTCATGCGCAGGGCGCAAGGGCGCGCCGCGACGAAAACAGGCGCCGATGAATTTCGAAAGTTACGCAAGGAGACACCGTCATGACCGAACCCGCCTATGACCTGATCATCCGCGGTGGGCGCGTCGCCACGACCACCGACGTGTTTGAGGCCGATGTGGCGATCGCAGGCGAGGCCATCGTCGCGGTCGGGCGCGGGCTCGGTCCGGCCAAGCGCGAGATCGACGCGCGCGGTAAGCTCGTGCTGCCCGGCGGCGTCGACAGCCATTGTCATATCGAGCAGTTGTCTGCTGCCGGCATCATGAATGCCGACACCTTCGAGAGTGCCACGACGTCGGCGGCCTTCGGCGGCACGACCTCGGTCATCTCCTTTGCCGCGCAGCATGTCGGCATGCAATTGGGGCAGGTGCTGGAGGAATATCACGCGCTGGCGCGCAAGGGTGCGGTGATCGACTACGCCTTTCACATGATCGTCGCCGATCCGACCAAGGAAACGCTGGAGCGCGACCTTCCGCTGCTGATCCGTCAGGGCCATGGCTCGATCAAGATCTTCATGACCTATGACCGACTGAAGATCGACGACGAGCCGCTGCTCGACATTCTCGTTGCCGCGCGCGAGGGCGGCGCGATGCTCTGCGCCCACGCCGAGAACCACGGCGTCATCTCCTGGATGGTGAAGCGGCTGTTGGCGCGCGGCTACACTCATCCGAAATATCACGCGATCAGCCATGCACGCTTTTCGGAAGCCGAGGCGTTCAATCGCCTGATCGGCATGGCGGCGCTGGTCGACCAGCCGATCATGATCTTCCATGTCTCGACCGCCGAGGGCGCGCAGACGATCCGCGATGCCCGCGGGCAGGGGTTGAAAGTGTTTGCCGAGACCTGCCCGCAATATCTGTTCCTCACCGCCGACGATCTCGACAAGCCGGGCGCGGAGGGTGCCAAATGGATGTGCAGCCCGCCACCGCGCCGCAAGGACGACCAGGAGGCGCTGTGGAAGGCGTTGTCGCTCGGTGACTTGCAAACCATCTCCTCCGATCATGCGCCGTATCGCTTCGACGAGACCGGCAAGCTGCGCGCCGGGCCGAACCCGAACTTCAAGCAGGTGGCCAACGGCCTGCCGGGCCTCGAGATGCGGCTGCCGCTGCTGTTCGACGCGATGGTTTCGAAGGGGCGGCTCGGCTTGGAGAAATTCGTCGAGCTGACTGCGACCGCGCCGGCCAAGATCTACAATCTGCATCCGCGCAAGGGCTCGATCGCCGTCGGCGCTGACGCCGATATCGCGATCTGGGATCCCGACCGCCGTGTTACCGTCACCGACGCGATGATGCATGATCTGGCCGGCTACACGCCGTTCGCCGGCCGTTCGCTGCAGGGCTGGCCGGTGACGGTGGTCTCGCGCGCCGCGTCATCGTCGAGAGCGGCAAACTGAAGGCGTCACCGGGCTCCGGCCGCTTCCTTGCCCGCAGCGGCGGCGAGGCGGCGAAGCCGACCGGTCGATTGGTCCCGGACATGAGCCCGGAGCAGAATTTTGGCGCCAAGCTATTGTGAGCGGTCAGCGCGATGAACGTCGTGATCTTCGGCGGCGCAGGTTTTGTCGGGCTCAATATCGCGGAGTTGCTGCTGGCCCGCGGCCATGAGGTCACGCTGTTCGATCAGGCCGAATTGCGGGCGGAGGCGCGCTGCGCCTTTGCGCCTTACGGTGAACGCTTGCGTGTGCTGCGAGGGGACGTGACCGACCGCAGCGCGGTTGAGGCCGCAGTCGGGGCGGCATGCGATGCCGTGGTGCTGGGCGCCGCGATCACGGCAGGCGCAGCGCGCGATGCCGCCGAGCCGGAGCGCATCCTGGCCGTCAATCTGCTGGCGCAGGTGCCGATCCTGACCGCTGCGAGCAAAGCAAACGTGCGGCGTGTGATCAACCTGTCGTCCGCCGCAAGCTATGGCGCGAGCGGCCGGCATTATCCGCTGCTCGAAGAGACGACGCCCTGCGATCCGCAATCGCTGTATGCGATCACGAAATTCGCCTCCGAGCGCGTGGTGGCGCGGCTCTCCGAGCTCTGGCAGGCCGATCTGATCAGCGTCCGGCTCTCGGGCGTGTTCGGCCCGCACGAGCGTGCCGGCGGTGTCCGCGACACGCCGTCGCCGCAAGCGCTGATCGTGGATTGCGCGCGGCGGGGCGCGCCGGCGTTGCTCAGCGAGCCCGGCGCACGGGACTGGGTCTATGCAGCCGACGTCGCCGACGCCGTCGGCGTGCTGCTCGATGCCGCCCAGCCCCGCCACATGCTCTACAATATCTCGAGCGGCGTAACCTTCACCGCCGAGGCCTGGGGCAAGGCTTTTGCTGACCCGGACGGCGGTTTCGTTTGCCGCCTGGCTGTCTCCGGCGAGACACCAACCGTGAGGGTGCACGGCCTGACCCGGGCGCCGCTATCGGTACAGCGTATGGCCGACGAATTCGGATGGCGCGCCAAATATGGCTGCGAGGAGTCCGCAGAGCAGATGCGGCGCTGGTTGCATGATCATGATCGGGGAGGCGCCTAAGATGAAGCTGGCGGGCAGGGTGGCCATCATCACCGGCGGCGGGTCCGAGATCGGCCGGGCCAGCGCGGTTCTGTTCGCCCGCGAAGGCGCCTTCGTTGCGCTGGTCGATCGCGATGCTGACGGTGCGGCCGAAACGCTGGCCATGCTTCGCGAACAGGGTGGCAGCGGCAGCGTCCATGTCGGTGATGTCGGTGACGCCGATTTTGCGAGCGCCACCGTCGAAAGTGTCGCAACAAGCCGCGGCAGGCTCGACGTGCTGATGACGTCTGCCGGCTTCTCCTGCGGCGGCACCGTGATCACGACCTCGCTAGCGGATTGGGACGCGGTATTCCGCGCCAATGTCGGCGGCACCTGGTTGTGGGCGCGGGCGGCCGTGCCGATCATGCAGCGGCAAGGCAAGGGCGCCATCGTCACGCTGGCGTCGCAGCTGGCGATCGCCGGCGGCAAGGGCAACAGCGCCTATATTGCTGCCAAGGGAGCCATCGTCAGCCTGACCCGCACCATGGCGGTCGATTTCGCCACCGATGGCATCCGTGTCAACGCGTTGGCGCCCGGCGCGATCGACACGCCGCTGCTGCGCCGCAGTTTTGCGCGCCATGCCGATCCCGAGCCGGTGCGCGAAGCCTCGCGGCAGCGCCACGCCATGAAGCGATTCGGCAGCGCCGACGAAGTGGCCGCGGCCGCGCTCTATCTCGCCGGTGACGATTCCTCCTTCGTCACCGGTACGGTGCTTCCAGTCGATGGCGGGTGGCTCGCGGCATGAGCGATGGTCTTGCAGCACTCGCGGTTCAGGTCCGCGCCGATCTTGCCAAGACGGCGCATCCGAGCATGCCCTGGCTGGCGCCGATGACTGCTCCCGATGGCAGCCGCGCCCTGGATGTGCTCATTGTTGGGGCCGGTCAATCGGGTCTGGCGACGGCTTTCGGCCTGCGGCGCTCACAGGTCACCAACATCCTCGTGCTCGACAAGGCGGATGAGGACTGCGAAGGCCCCTGGCTGACCTATGCACGGATGCCGACCCTGCGCAGTCCGAAGGATTACACCGGACCCGATCTCGATCTGCCGAGCCTGACCTATCAGGCCTGGCATGAGGCCAAGTTCGGAATGGAGAGTTGGCGCGATCTTGGTCTGATCCCGCGCGAATATTGGGCGGCTTATTTGTTGTGGTATCGCAAGGTGCTTGATTTGCCGGTGCGCAATGGCTGCGAGGTTACCGATATCGCACCCGCGGTAAACGGCCTGCTGCAGGCGACAGTGAAGACTGCTCGCGGCGAGGAGACGCTTTACGCCCGCAAGATCGTGCTCGCGACGGGACAGGAAGGCATGGGCGACTGGGGCATTCCCGAACCGTTGCAGCATCTGCCGGCGTCGCGATGCGTCACCTGCGCGGCGCCGACAGATTTCACCGCGCTACGCGGCAAGCGAGTCGCGGTGATTGGTGCAGGCGCCTCGGCCTTCGATAACGCAGCGATGGCACTCGAGGCAGGTGCGGGCGCCGTGCATTTGCTATGCCGGCGCGCTGCGATCCAGCTGGTTCAGCCCTATCGATGGCTGACCTTCCGCGGCTTCCTCAGGCATTTCTCCGAGCTCGACGATTCCTGGCGCTGGCGCTTCATGCGTGCGATCCTCGAGCTGCGCGAGGGATTTCCGCAAGCCACCTATGATCGCTGCGCCCAACATGCGACATTCCATCTGCACGAGGGCGCACCTGTCGAGGGCGCGCGGGAGACCGTTGACAGCGTGCTGCTGCGCACGCCACGTGGTGAGATCGCCGTCGATTTCGTTATCTGCACCACCGGCGTCATGATGGATTTCGCCGGTCGCCCCGAACTGAAGCGTTGCGCCGATAACATCGCGCGCTGGGCCGACTGCTACACGCCGCCGCCGCCGGAACAGAGCCCGCGCCTTGGCGCCTTTCCTTATCTGTCGGACGACTATGCCTTCTGCGAGCGCGCGGCTGGGCGAACGCCGTGGATCTGCGACATCCACCTGTTCGCCATCGCCTCGACCATGAGCTTTGGCCCGTCCGGCTCCTCGATCAATGCGATGACGACGGCGGTGCCGAAGCTGGTCCACGGCCTCACGCGCGGCCTGTTCCGCGCCGATATCGACAAGCACTGGGTCGCATTCCAGGCCTATGATGTACCCCAGGCTGTGATCCGGCGCACGCCGGCGACTGCGGCGGGGGACGCGTGATGACGGAACGCAAACGAGCTCCTGCCGATGCATTCCGCTGCGACGAAGAAGCATGCCAAACTGCCCGTTTCTGGCACATGATTTGCTGCCATTTCGGGCGTGCGCGGCCTAACAAAGGACAGAGGCGATGTACCCCGTGATTTCCAGGCATCTGATTTCGGCATCCGCCGTTCTTCTTTCGGTGACATTGATTGCGCCCGCGGCCCATGCGCAGAGCCGCGCTGAGACCTTGCGCTACGTGACGGCGGCAACGGTCAACACGCTCGATCCCAACATCCCCGGCACGACGCGCGAGGCCTTCGCGCTCAGCATGAGCAGCTATGACCGTCTGGTGTCGTTCGGCCGCAAGCAGCTCAACGGCAAATGGGTGTTTGATCTCGATACCATCAATGGCGAGCTCGCGGAGTCATTCAGCGTCAGCCCCGATGGCTTGAAGCTCACCTTCAAGCTCCGCCCCGACGCCAAGTTCCATGACGGCTCGCCGGTCACTGCAGACGACGTGAAATGGTCGCTCGACCGCTGCGTCACCGCGCCGGTGCTCGGCAAGGCGCAATTGCTGACGGGCTCGATGACCAGCGCCGACCAGTTCAAGGTGATCGATCCCCTGACCTTCGAAGTGACGTTGCCGCGGCCCGACAAGCTGGCGCTGCCGAACCTTGCGACCGTCTACCCCATCATCATCAATTCCAAGCTCGCCAAGTCGCATGCGACGCCTGAGGATCCCTGGGCGCTGAGCTGGCTGAAGGAGAACGAGGCGGGCAGCGGCGCCTATATCGTCGAAACCTTCAAGCCGGGCGAGCAGGCGATCGCAAAGCGCAACGAGGCCTGGAATCGAGGCTCGTCGGACAAGCCGGCGTCCTTCAAGCGGCTGATCATCCAGTCGGTACCGGAGCCGGCGACGCGCGCCAATCTGGTCGAGCGCGGCGACGCCGACCTCGTGATCGACCTGCAGGCCAGCGACGTGCAGGCGCTGGAAGCCAAAGGCAAGCTGAAGGTGATTTCGACGCCGCAATACAATGCGGTGACCTTCATCTCGATGAACAACAAGATCCCACCGTTCGACAACGTCAACGTCCGCCGGGCGGTCGCTGCGGCGCTACCCTATGATGACATGTTCAAGGCGGCGCTGTTCGGCCGTGGTGCGCCGCTGTTCGGTGCTAGCTGGGCCGACGGCAAGCCACCGAGCGGCGGCTATCCGATTCCGCAGCCGGTCAAGCTCGATCTGGAGAAGGCGCGGGCTTATCTGAAGGAGGCCGGCGTGCCCGAAGGTTTTGCCACAACCTTCAGCTTCAACGTCGGTCAGGCCGCGACCGCCGAGCCGATGGCTGCCCTGGTCAAGGAATCGCTGGAGAAGATCGGTATCAAGGTCGATATCCAGAAGCTGCCCGATGCGCAGATGTCGACCTCGATCAATGAGAAGAAGCTGCCGTTCTTCACCGAAGGCATCGTCGCCTGGCTGCCGTCGACCGATTATTTCTACCGCAACTTCTACACCGGCAATCAGCGCTGGAACTATTCCTCCACGGACAATGCCGAGTTGGAGAAGATTGCGCAGGCGGCGCGCTTCGAGCCGGACAAGGCGAAGTACGAGGCGGAAGGCAAGGAGCTCAACGCCATCCATTTCGAGCAAATGTTCCAGGTCCCGCTCTGGCAGCCGGCGCAGGACGCGGTGATGGCCGCCAATCTCGACGGTTATGTCTACCAATTCACCCGCCAGGTGGATTATCGTAACCTGAGCCGCAAATAGCAGCGGAGCTGAGAGCGCGGCGGAGACCATGGGCACGATCGTTGCAACTTTGATCCGGGCTGGGCGGCGGTTTCTGTCGTCGCTGCCGGCGCTGTTCGGCGTGCTGGTCTTCACCTTCCTCCTGATGCGGGTGTTGCCAGGCGATCCCGCCGTGTTCTTTGCCTCCGGTCCCAGTGCCGGCAAGGAGGAGATCGAGGTCATCCGCAAGCAGCTCGGGTTGGACCGGTCGTTGCCGGAGCAGCTCGGCATCTATCTCTACGATGTCGGCCGCGGCAATCTCGGTCGGTCCATGATGACGGGGCAGCCGGTCGCCAAGGACCTGCGGCAGCGGTTGCCGGCCTCGCTCGAGCTCACGCTGACAGCGCTCGTGATCGCGCTGATCGCGGCGGTGCCGCTCGGCGTGCTGGCCGCGCTGCGGCCGAACTCGCTGATCGATCACGGCGTACGGCTGTTCTGCTCGCTCGGTGTCTGCGTGCCGACCTTCGTCTCCGGACTGCTGCTGATCTATGTGTTCTACTATCTGCTGGGCCTTGCCCCCGATCCGACGGGACGGATCGACGTCTTCGCCTCGGTGCCGCCGGCGCGCACCGGCTTCCTGATGGTGGATTTCCTGCTCGCGGGTGACTTCGAGGGCTGGTGGGCCGCGGCACGTCAGTTGATGCTGCCTGCCTTCACGATGGCGCTGTTCGTGATCGCGCCGCTCGCCCGCATCACCCGCGCCTCGATGCTGGTGTCGCTCGGCAGCGATTTCGTGCGTACCGCGCGCTCGATCGGCCTGTCGCGCTGGCAGATCGTGGTGACCTATGCGCTGCGGAATGCAATCCTGCCCGTGATCACCATCGCCGGCATCGTATTCTCGACCATGCTCGGTGCCAATGTGCTGGTCGAGAAAGTGTTCTCCTGGCCGGGCGTTGCGTCCTACGCGCTCGATGCGCTTTTGGTCTCCGACTATGCGCCGGTGCAGGGCTTTGTGCTGCTGATGGCCAGCATCTTCGTCGTGGTCAATCTCCTGGTCGATGTGCTCTACGGCATCGCCGATCCCAGGGCGACGGTCGCATGAGCCTGACAGAAACATCGTCGGGGCTGCGTCACGCCGTGTGGGTGCTGCGCGGCAATCTCGTCACCGCGACCGCCGCTGCGGGGGCGATATTGCTGGCGCTGATCGCGATCTTCGGCCCCATGCTGGTGCCCTATGATCCCGTCGCTTCGGACGTGCCGCGCGCACTCCAGCCGCCGAGCGCACTACACTGGGCCGGCACCGACCAGCTCGGCCGCGATGTCTTCAGCCGATTGATCGTCGCCACGCGGCTCGATCTCGCCATTGCCGTGACAGCCGTCAGTGTGTCCTTCGTGATCGGCGCGGTGATCGGCTCGCTCTGCGGCTATGTCGGCGGCAAGCTCGATCGTGCGATCGGCCGGTTCGTGGACGTGCTGATGGCCTTTCCGCTGTTCGTGCTCGCCATGGCCATGGTCGCCGCGCTCGGCAACCGGGTCGAGAATATCGTCATCGCGACCGCGATCATCAATCTGCCGTTCTACATCCGCTTCGCTCGCGCGGAGGTAAACATCCGCCGCAATCTCGGTTGGGTCGAGGCGGCGCGTTCCTGCGGCGACGGGCATGTCTCCGTCGTGCTGCGCTTCTTGCTACCCAACGTGCTGCCGGCGATGGCAGTGCAGATGTCGCTCAATCTCGGCTGGGCGATCCTCAATGCCGCGGGCCTCTCCTTCATCGGCCTGGGCGTCAAGCCGCCGACGCCGGAGTGGGGCATCATGGTCGCCGAGGGCGCGCGCTTCATTTCGACGGGCCGCTGGTGGCTGGTGTCGTTTCCGGGTCTGGCCCTGATGCTGGCCGTGCTCTGCTTCAACCTTCTCGGCGATGGGTTGCGCGATATCCTCGATCCGCGCATGCGCACATGATGTCGCCACTGCTCGAAATCGATAATCTCGGCGTGACGTTCTCGACCCGACGCGGGCTCGTCGAGGCGCTGCGGGGCGTCTCGCTGTCGCTGCAGCCGGGTGAAATGCTCGGCCTTGTCGGCGAGAGCGGGTCCGGCAAATCCGTGACCGGATTCGCGGTCACGGGCCTGCTCGACAAAGCGGGCCGCATCACGGCCGGTCGTGTCAAGTTCAAGGGCCAGGACATCACGCGCGCGTCGGGGGCGGAGCTCCCCAACTTGCACGGCGCCAACATGGCGATGATTTTCCAGAATCCGCGCGCCGCGCTCAATCCGATCCGCGCCGTCGGTGCCCAGATCGCCGATGCCATCCTTTCGCATAGGCGGCTTTCGAGACAGGAGGCGCGGGCCGAGGCGCTGAAGCTGTTGCACGCGGTGCAGATCCGCGATCCGGAGCGACGGCTGGACGCCTATCCGCACGAGCTCTCCGGCGGCATGTGCCAGCGCGTGATGATCGCGATCGCGATCTCCTGCAATCCATCGCTTCTGATTGCCGACGAGCCGACCACCGGCCTCGATGTTACGACACAGAAGGTGGTAATGGACCTTTTGGCGCGCGTCGTCGCCGAGCGCGACATGACGACAATCCTCATTACCCACGACCTTGGTCTCGCGGCACACTATTGCCGACGCGTGGTGGTGATGGAGCAGGGGCGGCTCGTGGAAGAGGGCGCGCCACAGACATTGTTTCGGGCGCCGCAGCACGCCTATACCAAGCGACTGGTGGCGTCATCGCCGACCGCGACATCGCGTGTCGGCGACCTCGTGCCGGCTGACGGAGCTCTGTCGGTTGTCGAGGTGAAGGAGCGGCCGACGCCCGCGCCGGGCACACCGCCGCTGCTCGACGTGCAGCACATCGTCAAACGTTTCGACGATGGCGCTGCCGCAGTGGCTGATTTCTCGATGACCATGGCGGCGGGCGAGAGCGTCGGCCTGGTCGGTGAGTCCGGCTCGGGCAAGAGCACCACCGCGCGCATGATCTGCCGGCTGATCGATCCGAGCGAGGGCGATATCCTGTTTGACGGCTATTCGATCGCAACGCTGCCGGCGCGCGATTTTCATCGCTCGCCGCTACGCAAGGAAATCCAGATCGTCTTTCAGGATCCGCATGAGAGCCTCAATCCGCGCTTTACCGCGTTCGACTGCATTGCCCATCCGCTGCTGCGGCTCACCGGCCTGCGCCCCGGCGACGCGCTGCGTTCCCGGGTCGAGGAGTGCGCCGACCGCGTCGGCCTGCCGCGAGAGTTGTTGTCACGCTTCCCGCATCAATTGTCGGGTGGCCAGAAGGCACGTATCGGCATTGCCCGCGCCATTGCGTGCCGGCCGCGTTTGTTGGTGCTCGACGAGCCCACCGCGGCGCTCGATGTCTCGGTGCAGGCCGTGGTGCTGCAGCTGCTCGACCGGCTTCGGCGCGAGGACAATCTCGCCTTTTTGTTCGTTAGTCACGACCTCAACGTGGTGCGCATGATGTGCAGCCGTACCATCGTGCTGCGCGCCGGCGGCATCGTCGAGCAGGGCGAGAGCCTCGCTCTGTTTACCAATCCGCAGACTGATTACACGCGCGAGCTGGTCGAAGCTATTCCACACATTGGTTCGCCTGCTTCGCTTCTGCCCGCCTGATTTTGCGATCTCGGTGTTTAGTTGATAGGGCTGGCGCTCACCCGACCGGGACACGCATCAACGGTAGGCGGTACCTCGAGGTCGCCGCTTCGATCAGCCTCTCAACAAAATGCAGGAGACGCGGCCCTGCGCAGCCGGTCCCTACGGCACCTTCAAGGCGGCGATCATCCACTATACCCAGGGCCTTGCCCACCAGCTTGCCGGAAAAATATCCGCGCCAACTCGGTCTCGCCGGGCAATACCTATTTCGAGGGCGGGGTCTGGAACATGATCAAGGACAACAATCCCGAGCTCTACAAGACCGCGCTGGCGCTCAATCCAACGGGACGGATGGGCACGCCGCAGGAGATGGCCAACGCAGTGGTGTTTCTCGCCAGCCGCGCGGCGAGCTTCATCACCGGGACGAACCTCGTTGTCGATGGCGCATTGACGCGCGGCGTGCAGTTCTAGCCGTCGTCCAAGCGAACGATCAGGGCATGCGGGTTTTCGCCAGGACGCAGTGGACCCCTTGTCTAGCTGTAAGGGCAAACCTTGTGTGTCATTCGCGGGACTTGCTGACCATGATTGCTTGGCTGCCAGTCGATGGGACGTTGTTGACTCCTAAGGTCCTCGCGCCGATAGGCATCGGCGCTGCGATGGGAGCCACGGAGCCGTCAGCTCGTGGCGTAATGCGGACCCAGGTCTGACGTTTCAAGCTTTCGCCGAAGCCCAAGAGGTGCCGAACTTGCGTGCCTAGCGGCCGTATGCATGCCCTGCTGCGTTCCTAACCCGGGTGCTGAAAGGAAATGCAGAAAACGGAGTCATTAGTCGCGCTTATGTCGCAAATTTTTACTTCCAATTTTACTTCGCGAGATCCCGCCCATAGCCTCACGCGCAACTGATCACATAAGCAGCCGATCAATGGCGATCGGTGCGAGCGTTCATAGTAACCAACGAGGGTTGCCATGTCTGATGGGACTAAGGGGACGTTCACTTCCGATCCGGCGGGAATGGAGGCCAAAACGAACGTCAAGTCGACGAAAAAGCTGAGCCGGCGCACGCTGTTGAAGGGAGCGGCCGCAATTGCGGGCGCAGCCGCAGGATCGGACGCGATCCGCGGATTCCCGACCATCTGGGCGCAGGAGATTAAGGACATCGAGCTGCGCCATGTCGGCGTTTCCTATTCCGTGGTGAAGGCGATCGGCGACCAGGCTGCCAAGGATCTCGGCTTCAAGGTGACGATGCAGAACCTCGACACCTCCGCCGCGATCAACCGCTTCATAAGCCAGCCTAATACGGTCGACATCGCCGATCTCGAGGGCTGGCAGGCCAAGCTCGCCGCCAAGCGCAGCGTGATCCAAGGCATCGAGGTCAAGAAGATCAAGGAGTTCGATAACATCCTGCCGATCTTCACCAAGGGCGAGATCGACGGCCACAAGATCCCGCGCCAGGGCATCTCGCCTTACGAGGCGATGTACATCTCGAAGCCCGACGCGACCGATCTGCACGACGGCGTCACCGAATGGGCGACCTTCCTGCCGCAGGTCTACAACGCCGACTCCATCGGTTATCGCCCCGATCTCGTCGGCCACGAAGTGACCGAGTGGAAGGACCTGATCGATCCGAAATTCAAGGGCAAGGCCGCGATCCTCGACGTGCCCGCGATCGGCATCATGGATGCCGCGCTCTGCTTCGAAAGTGCCGGGCTGATCAAGTACGGCAACAAGGGCAACATGACCAAGGAGGAGATCGACTTCACCTGCAACAAGCTGATCGAGCTGAAGAAGCAGGGCCAGTTCCGCGCGACCTGGACCACCTTCGACCAGTCGGTGCAGCTGATGGCTGCGGGCGAAGTGGTGATCCAGTCGATGTGGTCGCCGGCAGTCGCCGCGGTGCGCGTCAAGGAGATCCCCTGCGTTTACGCGCCTGTGAACGTCAAGAACGGCAAGGAAGGCTATCGCGGCTGGTGCAACGGCATGGGCCTGATGAAGCATCTCTCCGGCAAGAAGCTCGATGCCGCCTACGAATACCTCAACTGGTATCTCTCGGGTTGGCAGGGCGGTTTCGTCGCACGCTACGGCTATTACAGCCCGGTGCCGTCGACCGCGAAGAAGTTCCTGACGCCGGCCGAATGGGCGTTCTGGTACGAGGGCCAGCCCGCGCCTGAGGTGGTCAACGATCCCTATGGCGTGGCGATGGAGAAGGCCGGCACCAAGCGTGACGGCGGCTCGTTCATCGACCGCGTCAAGAACATCTCGTGCTGGAACACGCTGATGGACGAGGCAGCCTACATGAACAAGCGCTGGAATGACTTCAAGGTGGCCTGAAACCTGCTTTCCCTGATGTCACGAAGCACCGGCGCCGTCACGCGCCGGTGCGAGAAGACCGACTTCGAGGCAATTGCTGATATGCAGCCAAGTTCGAGTCCATCACGCGCCAATCTCGCCGGCTGGCTCTACGTGTCGCCGCTGGTCCTGGTGCTCGTGCCGTTCTTTGTGGCGCCGATCCTGGTCGTGCTGGCTGCGAGCTTTTTTGCCACGGATGGCTTTGGCGGGCTGACACCGGGCTTCACGCTCGCAAGCTATGTCGAAGTGCTGCACTCGGCGTTGACGCTGAAGCTCTATCTGGCGACCATCAAGTTCACCGTGCTGACCTGGGTCTTCACGCTGATCATTGGTTTCTTCGTCGCCTATTTCCTCGTCTTCCACGTCCGCAACCAGTTGTTCGCGATCGGTCTGTTCCTGCTGTGCACGGTGCCATTCTGGACCTCGAACATCATCCGGATGATTTCCTGGATCCCGCTGCTCGGCAAGGAAGGCCTGATCAACCAGGCGCTGCTGGCGATGGGTGTGATCCATCAGCCGCTTGAGGTGTTGCTGTTCTCGGATCTCGCGGTCGTCATCGCCTATGTCCATCAGCTCACGATCTTCATGATCGTGCCGATCTTCAATTCCATGGCGCGCATCGACAAGAAGCTGATCGAAGCCGCGATCGACGCCGGCGCCAGCCGCTTCGACATCATGCGCCTGATCGTGGTGCCGATGTCCAAGAGCGGCATTGCGCTCGGGACCATCTTCGTGGTTTCGATCGTGATGGGCGATTTCTTCGTGGTGAAGGTGATGTCCGGCGGCGGCTCGGCCTCCGTTGTCAGTGCCTTCTACGAGGACGTCGGCGTGCTGCAATATCCGACTGCGGCCGCAAGCGCCGTGCTGCTGACGCTGGTGCTGGTCGCGATCGTCTCGCTGATCCTGCGCACCGTCGATATCCGGCAGGAGATCACGCGATGAGCGCGGTTCTCGCCGACATGCCCGAGACGGTGGCGCCCGCGACGACCAAGGCAATTGCGCCGAGCAAGGGCGGTCGGCCCTGGACCTTCTACGTGCTGGCAACGCTGTTCTCGCTTTATGTGGTTGCGCTCTACGGCCCGATGTTCTGCATCTACATCCTGTCGTTCCAGGACATCCGCGGCGGCCTCGTGTTCCCGATGAAGGGGCACTCGCTGCACTGGTTCGTCGATCTCTTCACGCAGGTGCGGACCGGCGACGTCAAGGGCTCGTTCGATCGCTCGATCAAGCTCGCGGTCATCGTCACGATCATCACGGTTGTGGTGTCGTTCCTTGCCGGGCTTGGCTTCCGCAAGCGCTTTCGCGGCGACACCTTTGTCTTCTACATGATGATCGGCAGCCTGGTTGCTCCCGGCCTCGTGCTTGGTCTCGGCACGGGTCTGCTGTTCCAGGCGCTCGGACTGAATGCGAGCTGGTACACTTCCGCGCTCGGCGCGCAGCTCTCCTGGACCCTGCCGTTCGGCGTGCTCGTGATGTTTGCGGTGATGTCGCGCTTCAACCGTGTCTGGGAGGAAGCGGCCTACGATCTCGGCGCCAGCCGATGGCAGTCGATCTGGCTGGTGATGATCCCGGTGCTGGCGCCCGGCCTCGTTGCGGTCGCGCTGTTCGGCTTCACGCTGTCCTATGACGAGTTTGCGCGCAGCCTCCAGGCCGCGGGTTCGCTGAATACGCTGCCGCTGGAAATCTGGAGCATGACGCTGAATGTCACTTCGCCCTCGCTTTATGCGCTCGGCACGGTCACCACCATCGTGTCCTTCATCGTCATCGGCGCAAGCCTCGGCACCATCGTGCAGATCCAGAAGAAGCGCGGCAGTCAGGCCAAGGGTTGAGCTAAGAATGAAGAGCGATCGTGGCGATATCGAACTGGCAGGCGTCTGCAAGAGTTTTGACAGCGCGACCTACGCGGTCGACGGTGTCAATCTCAGGATCGCCGACGGTGCCTATTGTTGCTTCATCGGCCCGTCCGGCTGCGGCAAGACCACGATCCTCCGCATGATCGCAGGTCACGAAGACCCGACCGCGGGTGAGATCGTGATCGGCGGCCAGAACGTCGTCGGGCTTGCGCCGGTGCAGCGCCGTACCGCGATGATGTTCCAGTCCTACGCGCTGTTCCCGCATCTGACCGTGCGCGAGAACATCGCGTTTGCGCTCCGCGTCCGCGGTCAGTCGAAGGCCGATCGTCTGCGCGCGGCCGACGCCATGATCGAGAAGGTGCGGCTGACGCAGTTCGCCGACCGCCTGCCGGCGCAGCTCTCCGGTGGTCAGCAGCAACGCGTGGCCCTGGCGCGTGCTGCGATCACCGAGCCGCGGGTGCTGCTGCTCGATGAGCCGCTGTCCGCGCTCGACGAGCAGCTCCGCGTCCAGATGCGCCAGGAACTCAGGCGGATGCAGCAGGAGCTCGGCATCACCTTCATCCACGTCACCCACACCCAGCTCGAGGCGATCGCGCTCGCGGATCTCGTCGTGGTGATGGAGCAGGGTAAGATCAAGCAGGCGGGCGCTGCGCGGGACGTCTACGCCCATCCGCACGATCGTTACGTTGCCGAGTTCATGGGCGGCCAGAACGTGCTGTCGGGCCGGGTCGAGAAGGTCAACGGTGCGAGTTTTGTGCTGGCGCAGGCTGCGCCGTCCGGTATCGAAGTGCCGCTTCAGGCGCGATCCTCGGTCAGCGTCGGCGACAAGGTCGATATTGCGGTGCGTCGCGACGATGTCGCGCTGGTCAGGCCGGGCAGGGACCTCCCGCCGGGCTGCACCACGTCACTGCCAAGCCGGGTGCTCGCGGTCGAATACCAGGGCTACTTCGTCAAGGTCATGCTCGACACCGTGCCAGATGACGAGTTCGTCGCCTACGTGCCGGAAAAAACCTTCTTCGCGGATCCCTTCACCGTCGGCGATGTCGTGATGGCTACATGGGCCACCGGCAGCGCACTGCCACTCGCCTAAAGACCCGTCGCGCACAGGGAGTATGATCGTGCAGATATCCTTCACACTCAACGGCCGGCCACCACCGTGGACGTCGAACCAGCGACGCTCGTCGCCGAGCTGCTGCGCGAGCAGCTCAATCTCACCGGCACCCATATCGGCTGCGACACCAGCCAGTGCGGCGCCTGCGTCGTGCACCTCAACGGCCTGCCGGTGAAGAGCTGCACGCTGCTGGCGCCCGTGCTCGACGGCGCGACGCTGCTCACTATCGAGGGGCTGCAAGGCGCCCCTGGTTCGAACCAGATGCATCCCATGCAGGAGGCGTTTCGCGAGCATCACGGCCTGCAATGCGGCTTCTGCACGCCGGGCATGCTGATGACCGCGGTCGCGCTTGCCACCGAGAAGCCGGACCTGACGGAGGCCGATGTCCGTCACGGCCTCGAAGGCAATATCTGTCGCTGCACCGGCTACCAGAACATCGTCGTCTCGGTCATGGCCGGCGCCGCCGCCATGAACGCCGCCAAGGGAGAGTGACCATGGGCAATGTGATCGGCATCGGCGCTGCACCGAAGCGCAAGGAAGATCAGCGCTTCCTCACCGGCCGCGGCAATTACGTCTCCGACATCAAACGCCCCGGCATGACAGCCGGCGTGTTCGTCCGCTCACCGCATGGCCATGCGGTGTTGCGCAGCATCGACAAGAGCGCGGCGCTCGCATCGCCCGGCGTCATCGCGGTTCTAGCCGGCGACGACGTCAAGGCCGATGGCTTGGGTTCGCTGCCCTGCGGCTGGGGCATCTCGGACGCCAAGGGCGTGCCGATGAAGGAGCCGCCATTCCCGATGCTGGCGCAGGGCAAGGTGCGCTTCGTCGGCGACATAGTGGCCTTCGTCATCGCCGAGACGCCGGAGCAGGCCAATGCCGGAGCCGAGTTGCTGAACATCGATTACGACGTGCTGCCTTCCGTGGTCGGCGTGCTGGAAGCTGTCAGGCCGGACGCACCGCAACTGTTCGACGATGTGCCGAATAACATCTGTTGCGACTGGGAGCTCGGCGACAAGGCTGCGGTGGAGTCGGCGTTCCGCAAGGCCGCGCATGTCGCAAAGCTGAGCCTCGTCAACAATCGCCTGATCGGCAATCCGATGGAGCCGCGCGCGGCGATCGCGGAGTACGAGCCGGGCACCGACCGCTTCACACTGTGGACCACCAGCCAGTTCCCGCACGTCGTGCGCTTCCTGATGGGCGCGCTGGTGCTGAACATCCCGCAGCACAAGCTGCGCGTGGTCGCGCCTGATGTCGGTGGCGGCTTTGGCGTCAAGCAATTCCACTACGGCGAAGAAGCCGTGATCACCTGGGCTGCCAAGCGCGTGATGCGGTCGATCAAATGGGTCGCGAGCCGCTCGGAGGGCTACGTCTCCGACCGCCATGGCCGCGATCACGTGACCGAGGCCGAGCTTGCGCTCGACGAGACCGGAAAATTCCTGGCCTTCCGCGTCAATACGCTCGCCAATATGGGTGGCTATCTCTCGACCTTCGGGCCGAACATCCCGACCAATCTCTACGGGCCTCTGCTCGGCGGCGTCTACACCACGCCGGCGATCTACTGCAATGTGAAGGTGGTCTTCACCAACACGGTGCCCGTTGACGCCTATCGCGGTGCGGGCCGGCCCGAGGCGACCTTCGTTCTGGAACGCATCGTCGACGTTGCGGCCGCCGAGATGGGCATCGACCGCGTCGAGATCCGCCGCCGCAACATGATCCAGAAGGAGGCCTATCCGTATCAGACGCCAGTGCTGGTGCAGTACGATTCCGGCGATCCCATGGGCTGCCTCGACGGTGCGTTGGTCGCAGCCGACGTCAAGAGCTTCGGCGTGCGCAAGGCGGCCTCCGCGAGCAAGGGCAAATTCCGCGGGCTCGGCTACTCCACCTATGTCGAGGCGTGCGGTCTGGCGCCGTCGCGTTTCGCAGGCAGGCTCGGCGCGCGCGGTGGACTCTATGAAAGCGCCACGGTGCGCGTGCATCCGACCGGTCAGGTGACGGTCATGATCGGCACGCACAATCATGGCCAAGGCCATGAGACGACGTTTGCGCAGATCGTTTCGGACAAGCTCGGCGTGTCCTTCGAGAACGTCGACATCGTGTTCGGCGATACCGATCGCGTGCAATTCGGCATGGGCACCTATGGCTCGCGTTCCCTGGTGGTCGGCGGTGCCGCGCTGTCGAAGGCGACCGACAAGGTGATCGCCAAGGGCAAGAAGATCGCATCCCACCTGCTCGAGGCGGCCGAAGTGGACATTCAGTTCGAGAGCGGCAAATTCTCCGTCGCCGGCACGGATCGCATGAAGACGTTCGAAGAGATCGCGGGCGCCGCCTACGTGCCGCACAATTATCCGCTCGAAGTGCTGGAGCCGGGACTGGAGGAGCAGGCCTATTACGACCCCGTCAACTTCACCTATCCTGGCGGCTGCCATATTGCCGAGGTCGAGGTCGACCCGGAGACGGGCACGGTGACGCTGGTCAATTACACCGCTGTCGACGACGTCGGCACGGTCATCAATCCGATGATCGTCGAGGGCCAGCTGCATGGCGGCATCGTCCAGGGTGTCGGCCAGGCGCTGTTCGAGAACGCAGTCTATGACGAGAGTTCCGGCCAGCTGCTGTCGGGCTCGCTGATGGACTATTGCATGCCGCGTGCCGACCACATGCCAATGATGAAGGTCGCGACGCATTCGACGCTCTGCACGCACACGCCGATGGGCGTGAAGGGCTGCGGCGAGGTCGGCACCATCGGCTCGCCGGCTGCCGTCATCAATGCGGTGGTCGATGCGCTGTCGCATCTCGGTGTCACCCATGTCGACATGCCGGCGACGCCGAACCGGATCTGGCGCCTGCTGCAAAACGCGTCGCTGCCGGTTGCTGCGGAATAGGGAGCACAACAATGAAGCCATTTGCTTACCACCAGCCCGACCAGATTCCCGATGCGGCCAAGCTCTTGACTTCGATCGAGGACAGCAAGCTCGTCGCCGGCGGCATGACACTGATCCCGACCCTGAAGCAGCGGCTGGCCAATCCGCCAGCGCTGGTCGATCTCTCGAAGCTTGGGTCCCTCAAGGGTATCACCGACGACGGAGCGACCATCACCATCGGCGCAATGACGCCGCATGCGGTGGTCGCAGCTTCGAAGCTGGTGCAGACCAAAATCCCGGGGCTCGCAGCGCTGGCCGCGATGATCGGCGATCCCGCCGTGCGCAGCCGCGGTACCATTGGCGGCTCGGTCGCGAACAATGATCCGGCTGCCGACTATCCGGCCGGCGTGCTCGGTCTCGGCGCTACCATCGTCACCAGCACCCGCGAGATCGTGGCCGACAAGTTCTTCCTCGGCCTGTTCGAGACCGCGCTTGAAGCTGGCGAGATCATCACGGCGATCCGCTTCCCGGTACCGCTCAAGGCAGGTTACGCAAAGTTCAAGGCGCCAGCGTCGCGCTATGCGCTGGTCGGCGTGTTCGTTGCGAAGTTTGCCGATGGCGTCCGCGTCGCCGTGACAGGTGCAGGAGCGGGTGTGTTTCGGGTGCCGCCGATGGAAGCGGCGCTGTCGCAAAACTTCGATCCGTCCGCGATCGCGGCCATCAAGATCGACACCGACGGCCTCACCTCCGACATCCATGCCGAAGCCGATTACCGTGCGCATCTCGTCACGGTGATGGCCAAGCGCGCCGTCGACGCGGCGCTCAGCTAGCTCGTTAGGGTTGATGATGACTGATGGTTCCGGCCGAACGGCCTTCCCGCCGGCGCCGACTGGCCTTGGCGCGCTTTCTGCAACCGAGATCATGGCCGGCTACCGGCGCAAGGCGTTCACGCCGCGTGATGTCGTCGATGATACGATTGCAGCCCTTCAAGCGACGAACGAGACCTGCAATGCGGTGGTGACGCCGATGTACGAACAGGCGAGGGCGGAGGCCGACCGTCTCACCAGGGAGATGCGCGCGGGTGAAGCCAAGGGACCGCTCGCCGGCGTGCCCGTCACGATCAAGGATCTCGTCTTCGTCGCGGGTGTGCCGGCCTATGCCGGTTCGCCGATGAACAAGAGCTTTGTACCCGAGGCCGATGCGGCCGTGGTCTCGGCGCTGAAGGCATCAGGCGCGATCATCACCTGCAAGACGACGACCTGCGAGTCCGGCTACAAGCTGACGGCCGACAGCCCGGTCACCGGCATCACGCGCAATCCCTGGAACCCAGGTCGCACCAGCGGCGGGTCGAGCGGCGGCGCGGCAGCGGGCGTTGCGGCCGGCTGCGGCCCGATCGCGATCGGCACTGATGGCGTCGGCTCGATCCGTGTGCCGTCGTCCTTCTGCGGTGTGTTCGGGTTGAAACCGACGTTCGGCCTCGTGCCGCGCTCACCCGGTTTCTCGCCGCCGTCCTGGGCCTCGCTTGCGCATACCGGGCCGATCACGCGAACGGTCTCGGACGCCGCGCTCACGCTGGAAATCATCGCCGGCTACGATAAGCGCGATGCCGCGAGCCTTCCCGTGTCCGCGCGCCGCTTCAATACGAACGCAGGGCGCTTGGATGGCATTCGTATCGGAGCCAGCGCCGATCTCGGCTACGCCGCCGTCAGCCCGGACGTTTGTGCGGCATTTGGCAAGGCGCTCGCCATTCTCGATTCCTGCGGCGCGCAGGTCACCATGAACGGCCCAGGTCTCGATCCCGGCATCCTGGAGCATACGCTGAAGCCGATCGCGTTCATCGAACAGGCGGCAGCGGTCGCAACCAAGACGCCGGCCGATCTCGCCAGCTCCGAGGCGGACTATCGCGATGTCGTCAGCGCCGGCCGCCACTACACCGGAACGGACTATATCGAGGCGAGTTACCGTCGTGGTCAGGCGCGCGGTGCGTTCGTCAGATTGTTCGAGCGTGTCGAAGCGTTGGTGACGCCGACCGTCGCGGTCACCGCATTCGAGGCCGGCCAGATCGGCGTCGGCACGATCGATGGCAGCAAGGTCGATCCGCATCTCGGCTGGTCGCCCTTTACCTGGCCGATCAATCTCGCCGGCCTTCCGGCGGCGACGCTGCCCTGCGGCTTCGATCGTGATGGAATGCCGATAGGACTTCAGATCATCGCGCCCTGGCTCGACGAGCCGACGATCTTCCGCATCGCCGCGGCGTTCGAGCAGGCGCAGCCCTGGGCGAAGTTCTGGCCGCAGCTCGCGTTACGTGGGGTGAGTGGAGGACACGCCAAGGGGTGAAGCGGCCATGATGCAATAGTGCCGGTGTTTTGGCCGACGTGTCAAATCTCTCAAGCATGATCCGGAATCGGGCGCAGCGGTTTTCCGCAAAGTGGCGCGCGAAAACCCCTTTGCGAACAACGACGTTCTACTGTGCATGGGGTTGTTTTCGAGTTTTTGTGGACCTAGCCCAGCTCGATCGGCGCGCCGCGGCCGCTGAGTTCTTCGTCGAGGCGCAGATAGTGCGCGAGATAGTCGTGCAGCGCGGTCGCGGCCTTCGAGGTGGCGCCGCTTGACTTGTAAAGCAAAAGTTCGACCTGCGGCAGCGGCGGCAGCCCTTCATTGAGATTGATCTCCCGCATGGCCGGTACCAGCGCGCTGCGACCAAGCACGGTCACGGCCATGCCGGCGAAGGCGGCCGCCTGCAAGCCGCCGACGCTTTCGCTGACGCAAGCAACGCGCCAGCGCAGGTTTGCGCGCTCAAGCGTATCGATCGCGTAGTCGCGGTAGATGTTGCCGGGCGGCAGCAGCGCGAGCGGGATTGGACGTTCCTGATGCGCTGAGGATTGTTCGCCGGTCATCCAGACCAGCTGCTCGCGCCGCACCACCTGGCCGCCGGTGAAATCGTTCATGCGGGTCACCAGCGCGATATCGACGTCGCCGCGCTTGACGAGGCCGACGAGCGGCGTGGACAGTGCGCAGTTGAGCTCGACCTGGATGCGCGGAAAGGATTTGCGGAACACGCTGAGGATAGAGGGCAGCATGAACGCCGCATACAGATCCGGCGTACCGAGCACGACCTGGCCTTCGATCTCCTGCGACGCCAGTTGCGAAATCAACTCGTCATGCAACCGGAGGATGGACTTGGCATAGGTGAGGACCGTCGTACCGTCCTCGGTCAGAGTTAGACGGCGTCCGCCATGCAGGAAGAGTTGCTTGCCGGTCAATTCCTCCAGCCGCTGTAATTGCAGGGTTATCGCCGGCTGGGTCCGGCCAAGGCGCGCGCCGTCTCGGTGATGCTGCCGGTCTCGACGACCGAGATCAGCGACCGAAGCATGCGGATATCGAGACTGATGAGGTTCATGAGCCGTCCCTTTAGCCCAGAATTTATGCAATTTACATGCTACGCGGGGCGTGGAGGGTCCGGAGGCCATCGTCGACATGGGCCGCAAGATCGAGATGCATATGCCCTCCGACTGACCCGGCATGATCATGCGCAAGCGCCTGCTCGAGTTGCTTCGCGCGCATAACGAAGAGGAGCAGCCGGCGCAATGAATCGACCGGGTAGGCGGGCCAATATCGTTACTTCTGGGACTTATTCAGTACGATCGCGCGCAGCGATCTCGTACGCCGGTGCGTTGCGGTTCCGCACGACGACGGGACTGTCGTTCTCACGGTCTTGCGCGCATGTCGCGTTTGCTTAAGTGCAATTAGGTCAGGTCAAGGGAAACTCTGGATGGGTGTCGAAAATCGGTTCGCTACCAATCGACACTAGCCCTTCTTGATGTCCTGCCTGCACAGCTCGCCGAAGCGACCCTCGATGTAGCCGACGCGCAACTCGAGCACCTCAATGGTCTTGGGGTAGCGCACCGCGACGTTCTTCGCCTTCTTCTTCGCGAGCACTCGTCGGGCCATTGCTCGAAAGGCCGTGCGGCCGCCCGCCTGTGCTTGTCGAGCTGCTTCTCGGTGCTCGGGTCTTTGCCTTCCTTGAGCAGGTCTTTGGCCTTTCGCGCTCGCGCCGTGACGGACGGCATTAGCTCGCAAAAATAAATCAGAAAGCACTCGGCGAGGAGTCAGGCGAGCGCCTACTCAGCAGCTTTCAGTCCTCTGCGAAGTGGAATGGTTGAAAATCGTGGGTTCGAATCCCACTCTCTCCGCCATTGCCCGATTTTGTTCGCTAGCTCACGATTTTCTACGATTTCGTACGATCGATGGGGGCGGCTCGCCGGGCGATGTGCGCTATCTCACGGCCGGTCTTTCTCCAACAGATAAAGCGGTCCGTGAAGCCAAACTCGCCCATCATGCTGCGATCGCTCAACAAGGAGCTGCGTCCGCGGTCGTCTCGGCCGATCAGCATCGGCAGCAACACGACGTCTAGGTCGACGATCCCCGGCTCGATCGAGACGCACTGCCAGGTGGCGTGACTGGTAGCGGTCACTGTCATGAAGGGCATCAGTTTAGCCGGCAATCATCTACATTGTTCACAGCTTGCTTTCGGGTTCGTCATTCGCTCATTGAAGCTGAGGCCCGAATACGCGTAGGGCGCCTATCCGAACTGGCATGAAGGAATAGGTTTGGTTTAGCGGGATCTCGCGCGCGTCGGCATCGTCAGGATCTTGCCGTCGTCGATAAGATTGCTGCAGGCCTCCTTTAAAGCTGCAACGACTTCGCGGGTGGCGCGGCTAACGGGCCGGCCGCGCGGCAGGGCGAGGACGCGGTCGGCGCGCATCCATGGCAAGAGAGCCGCCGACAGCGTGCCTGCCGCCACTTCCTGGTGAATCCCCGAGAACGGCAACAGCCCGTAGCCAAGCCCCGAGCCCACGATCTGTTTCAACGGCGTGCTTCTCTCGACCCGCAAGGAGAACGGTACGTCTGGCGGGAACGGGTTGCGGCTGAGTGGCACGACAGCGGCCGGCAGATCGTTGACCTCCTTGCGCGTCAGCCGGCCACGCTTGAGCCTAGGATCGCGCGGCGGACCGATTAGGAAGACCGGCTCGACCACCAGCGTTTCGTAGTCGAGATGGTCATTGGGCTGCGGCGTGGTGACGATGGCGAT
>NZ_PSRT01000025.1 GCF_004212635.1 Bradyrhizobium genosp. SA-3
AGGCTGCCTAACAGTGTCCGCACGTCCGGTTTTCGTAAGACGCTGGCGGTCCGAGACTAAGTTGCGGCCCGGCAATATCGAGCGGAACCGGGTCTTTGAGCTTAACCCGCCAGGACCGGCTAACCGGCGCGTGCATCTGCTTCTTTTCTTGTCCATAAGAGTTGTTGAGAACGCGCGAGCAGGCGGTGCCATTCTCGTGTGAGAGCCGGGTACAATACAAGCCGGCTCCTGCCTATCGGTGCTGGGCACCAGGCGTCGCCATCACGGTTCGTCGAGTCTCATCGAGGAAAATCAACCCGCGACAAAAGTTCTTCGCACGCGTCCCAGCGCTCAGCGAGTTCGGGGCGATCCTGTTCGCTGGCCCTCACCGTTTATTTGAAGCTGATCTGCTCGGCGACGAAAAACCGCGACAGCGTCGACTTGTTGGCTTACACGCTATGCGTGCGAAGCAGATACACTCGGCTCGCATCGAGGGTCAGATCGTCCTCCCTACGCCGCAGTTCCAGGAGCTAATCCCGCAAAGCTGCTGTGCGGCGCGTTTCCTCAAACCCCTCACCCAATGGATCGCGCTCGCGATCCCGACCCGGAAATCCGTGCCGCCTCGTTCGGCGAAAGATTGGCCTCAACCATGGCTTTGATCACCCAGATCGGAAGATCCTCCCCATGCGCCATCCCCGCAGCTCCTCCCCGCCTGTAGCATGAATCACGGTTCGCCTGATTTGAGTATCCCTTGCGATCCAATTCGATCTCAACACGCTCTAATGGCTGCGACTTAGGATCGCATCGCGCCGCTATCCTCGGCGCGCCGCCATCTGGCGAGTACCAGTGCGCCTTTTCTCAACTCTCGAGTCCGATAGTCCTCACCACACTAGGTAGGTATCGATCCACTGTTGATGCTGTATTGTAGACGAGAAAGATCGCATTGAATCAAACGCACTCATAAGGGCAGACGAGGTGCGCAATGGAAACCACAGCCAATCCGCTGGATTGCAGAGCACACGTGTTGAAGTTCATTGAAGAAACTCGGGTCGTTAGCAAGAGTGAACTGCAAGTCAACAACATCACGCCTTATCATGTCACAAAGTTTTATCGCGAACAGATCATAAAAAGCGGTTACTACAATCAGCTGAAGTACATTGTCGAGCCCTCAGTCAAGGAGTTCGAGAGCCCAGGCACCTTGGATACGAGCGGCGAGCACGACAACACGGTCGTGCCGGGACTCCAGCACAAGTACGCCCAGACCGGTTTATTGCTGGTGACGGAACGCTGCGGTTCATATTGCCGTTACTGCTTTCGCAAGCGCATTGTGGGCAAGGTATCGGATGAAATCGCACCGGACTTCGATCAGGCCGCGCAATATATTACGCGCCATCCTGAGATGACGAACGTACTCCTTTCCGGAGGTGACCCGTTCGTGCTCAGCACCGCCAAGCTGAACAAGATCGTTGACCACCTGCTGCCAATAAATCATTTGAATTCGATCAGATTTGGCACAAAAATGCTGGCCTATGAGCCAAGGCGGTTTGAAGATTCCGCTCTACCGGCGTTATTCCGGCGTATCCACAAGGCGGGTAAAGCCCCAATCATCGTCACGCATTTCGATCACGTAGGTGAGATCTCATGCGACGCGGAGCACAAAGTTCGCGCTTTGCGAGCACAGGGCGTGCAATTCCTTAATCAGTCCGTGCTTCTCGCCAAAGTCAACGATGATCCCGAGATATTGGCCGCGACGTTCGCCAAATGCCACGAAATCGGAGTGCGACCTTACTACTTATTTCAAGCGAGGCCGGTGAAGGGTGCATCGCACTTCCAAGTCGCACTGCGGCGCGGACTAGAGATTGTACGCGGCATCAACCAACGTCTGAGCGGGATCGAGAAGACCTTTAAATACATCATGTCCCATTACACAGGAAAAATAGAGATATTGGACTTAGGACAGGATGGCCGTGTGTATATGCGATACCACCAGAATAAAGTTCCCGAGAAGATCGGGAAGATCTTTTCCCGACCGCACGTCGCGACAGCCTGCTGGTTTGATGATCTGCCCGAACAATGAGATCTACCGCACGCGCTCCAGCCCACGGGCTCGGAGCGAGTGCGGTACGCTCGCCGCCCCACGAAGCGCATTCAAGTTGAGCCTCCGGCGGCGCGGCCTGGTCTCAACTGTAGAAAGGCTCGGATGCCGCTCGACTATCCCGCTGCACTGAACTTAAGGACCTGTGGAGCTCCCTTTTCCTGGAGTGACAGGGAGGTAATGCTCTATGCGCTTGGAGTGGGCATGGGCTCAGATCCTTTGAAGGAGGAGGAGCTACAATTTGTCAACGAAGCATTTGCAACTTCGAAGCCATTAAAGGTGATCCCGACGTTTGCTTCCGTCTGCGTTTGGGGCGCACGCCCCGGAGTCATTGACCTCAATCGCGTCATGGTTGTTGACGCGCGAACGCGACATTACGTTTCACAAGCCAATGCCCGTCGCAGCGAACGGGACGGCGGACGCGTGTGTGAGGGGAATTTGTGACAAGGTAAGGAGAAAGGTGCGGTCATTCAGAACGAGGTGGTGGTCAGAGCCTCTCGAGCCGGTTTTGTTGTGGAGCTCGTCGTTCCTGAATTGCGCCGACGCGGCAAGTTTAGGTCGGGAAGCTCCGGGCGGACTCTTAGAGAAAACCTCGGGCTCAAGCGGCCACCCAATCAGTTTACGCGAGCAGCGTAAGCCATGCTTCTGGCTACTTGGAGCAAATCGCGCTGGGCGCTGTTTAAGCGGAACCGTGCTGATGCGGTATCGGCTGGAGCCGGAGGTCGGAATCGCCGCCGCAGATTCGAAGCGGGCACGTGAGCCCGCTCCGGCTCGTCTGCTCCCGTCGTTAGCTACAAGCATGGCTCTCTGGACTAATTACGTCTTATTCCGGCACTGGCGTGCCGGCTTGCGTCCTCCAGACATCGGTTTGGGAGGTGTCGCACCCTTGGTCGGCTCAGCGAACAATTCGGACAAGTGAATACCCAAAGTCGCGGCGATACGGTCCAGGAGATCAATGGTCGGGTTCTCTTTCTTCTGCTCAATGCGCCCCATATATGAGCGGTCGATCCCGGCATCATAGGCCAATTGCTCTTGCGGGATGCCGCGCTCTACGCGGATCCGGCGCACATTCCAGGCCACAAGCGCACGAGCGTTCATGCGCAAAGCCAGCCATTATGACGATTATGAAACCACTGGTTATAGCCAGACTATTACGATAAGCTCACACCCAAGCATTTGGCTGTCCTAGCACTGTTGCTTCTAGGAAGCAGGTCACGGTGAGACGCAGATGTCGTGGAGTTTGTCGTGTTTGAATGCCGTCGATCCATCACAAGCGGGCTCACGGCGCGACAGCTCGCTACTGGCGGGAGAGCAAAATGGCCCCAGAGGTACTTCGGCTTTTTCCGGGCGCCGTAATAGGACAACCGTTCAGCTGGAGCTCGAAAGGTGAACGAATTCTTTCCACTTGGCTGCCTTTAGGCCGCGGCCGTTCACCAGCGCGCGGGCAAACGACCGGCCTCCATTCCGTTCCCGGTAGGGTGAAGAGCAAGAACAGCCTAAGCTGTGTGGCAAATCTGCGATCAGTCACCGGTATGGACTGCGAGCAGATCCAGCGCCGATGGAAGAGCAAATGTCCCAGAATGGAGTCACCCGGTCATTGTGGTATGCGCTCGCAGTTCCGACGTTCGGCGAAAAAGAGCTTGGGACCGCGACGATTCGAGCGGTACCAAAATGGCTCCAAGTTAGTTATCGTTGCTCCGATTTCGATAGATTTTTCAGCTTGGTAGGAGTTTCAGGCAGTGCCGGCCGATCCGAAGATCGCAAATTTGGCGCCGAGCGCGCACGAGCTCACGTCATATGACAAGGAGCACGCTATCACCTACATGCGACTTCTCGATGCCGACGCTGACAAGGCAGATTGGCACGAAATCGCGCGCATTGTGCTTGGGCTTGACACGTCCCTTGAACCGGATCGTGCGCGACGCACCTTCGAAAGTCATCTGGCTCGGGCCAAGTGGCTAGCGGGCCACGGCTATCGTGATCTGCTGCGCGGCGGTTGGCCAAAGGAATGAACACGGCGGATCGGGATCGGCGCAATTCCTAGCAATCGTAATACATGATCATTGCATCGATTCAGTGCATGCAAGGCGAGTACGCGGCACGCACGCAACCGTAAAGCGCCACAATCATCGGCTGCAGTTCACCGCGTGTGAAGATCATGCGGGGAAATGGTTCGATGCCGGACACTGACTGGAGATCTGAGGAAGCATACAGCGGCCTCAAGAGCGCAGAAGCGGCCGACCTGGCCTGGGAGTGGCTGCGCCGAGATCGCGCCTACCAAGAGGATTATAGGCGGTTATCTCGCCGCGAACTTTCAAGCGCAGCGGCGGGCCAGTTCCGGCGGAAGTGGGGGCTCTCGTTTTCCAGCTGATCCGCAAAAGACTTTCGACAAGCAAGCAGTTTTCTGGGCACCCGAGGTGTTGTCGACCGTACTGCCTGTGCGGGCGGTCAACTGTATGGCGCCGAAGAGCTATCAGCTCGACGTCGCCAATCTGCCCGGTAGCGAGCTTCGTCGCGCGCCGGACGGATGGCATGCAATCGTGCCGCTCGGCGGCGCGAAGCATCGCCTTTGGCTAAGCAAGTTTCCGGCGAGCGGATCTGCTGTCGTCATCGATCTGCCGCTCGATGCGAATTTCGAGCTTCGCTTGGGGGCCGCACGTCGATTTTGGCTCGCGCTTGAGCATCGGCCGCTCGGAACGCCCCCTCTTGCTTTGCCGGCTTTGAAGCAGCGTCGGCTGATCCTCGCGCTGCGCGCACTGGATGGATGGCAGGAAGGAAATAGCTATCGCCAAATCGCCCAAGGCCTGTTTGGAAGCCATCGTATTGCCGAGCGGGGCTGGAAAACAGACGACCTGCGCAGCCGAACCATTCGACTTGTTAAGCTGGGGCGGCGCCTCATGCGCCTTCGCTGCCGCGCATTGCTCCACAAGGGCAGACGCAGGAATGACAGTTCATGAGCTCTTGGGCGATCAATGGCATGCCCCCGTTCCGTGCAGCCAATTCTTTTGGCATGCACGATCGCGGATAGGATGAGATCTTTGCGTTCCGATCTCTCACTCTTTGGCGTCTGGATTGCTGCAACAGAGAGGCGCTATCTTCGTAAGGGTTTGACGACTCTGCTCGGATGGTTTTCTCAAGTTGAGTGCTGTCGACTTGAATAGCGGGCAATGCATCGATCTGCCGCTGTACCGGATTGAGGGGCGCCTGCTGGGCGTCAGGCAGCCTGCGCAAGTGCTGCCTTCTTGCAAAGACGAGCCACCCATCGGCAAAAAGAACGAGCGATCTCGGGATCCTCGCTGCGATCCACGGCATAGGCGCGATATTGCATGCCACTTGGAGTGCGTGAGCCGGGAATGATTTGCAAAGCGCCCCCTCGCACCAGATCACTGACGATGATTTCTGGTGCGACAAGAAGGCATTTTCCTGTCATGACGGCCGGCAGAGCAAGATAATTGTGATCATAGCGCGCGCCCGCTCGTATGTCGTTTGAGGACAGGTTCATGGCCCTCAGCCATGTCGGCAGGATGTCGGGACGTGATGTGATGTTCAGTATCGGGGTTGAGCGAACGATCGAGAGCTCTCTGCCCGCGACCAGATTTGGCGGGCCGACGCATACCAGCTCCTCATTGTAGATCTCCCAACTGTCGGCGGGTTCGATGACGGAAAGGTCGCGTGTAATCAAAATATCGAAATCATCCGAAGATGTCGGCGGCGAGAGCGAGCTCACGACGTCCACGATAACGCCGCCCGCTTCAGAAGAAAACGCCTGCAGATTTGGAATCAGAAAAGAGAAAGCAAATGTCGATAGTGACGTGCGGACGACAATCCGATTGGTTCCTGCGCCCGCACGCCGTCGCATTCTCTTCGCGGTGAAGCCGACCGTTTCGAGAGGTTCAGAGACTGCGTTTGCGAATAGCCTTCCGAACTCGGTCAGATCACTGCGCCGCCCACGCCGCTCGATGAGGTCCGCACCCAGATAGTCCCGCAGGACGGACAAATACCGGCTGACCGAACTCTGCGTTGTTCCCAAAGTGGTGGCCGCGCGCGTGACGCTGCCTTCGCGTGCGACGGTCACAAAAGCACGGATGGCATTTAAAGGAACTTCATCGTCTTGAGCCGCCATTGTCTGCTCCGGCGCCAGAATGAACATCCATCACATCATTCGATGTCCATAGCGGGATTGCCGCGTATCAACGCTGGGTTGCGCACAAAATCCGCGTGGGAGCGCATTGATACTTGGTCCAGTACCGCACAAGATCTGCGTCAACAGCTCGGTGCTGTCAGGGGGCTAGGTCCTTTTGCGGCGTGCCGGCTTCGGCTTGCGACCTTTAGGTAAGGTAGCGAGTGGCGGCGCACCCTTGGATGGCCGAACAAACAGCTCGGATACAGCTACGCCGAGCGTCTCGGCAAGGCGATCGAGAAGATCGATTGTCGGGTTCGCCTGTTGGCGCTCAAGTCCGCTCATATAGGAGCGATCAACACCTGCATCATAGGCCAATTGCTCTTGCGGAATACCGCGCTGGACGCGGATCCGGCGCACATTGTAAGCCACAAGCGCACGAGCTCTCATGCGCGTAGGCAGCCATTTCGATGGTCATCAAACCACTGGCTATAACCGACCTAAAAACATCACCAAATTGGAGGTTTTCGATCGAATTATTCGATGCGTGTCACCGAATCGCTGTTCCCGACGCTGCTGGGCCGTGCCGCCCAAGCGCTGGTATGTCGACCGTCTATCAATTTGCGGCGGCGCAGGTTTTGTGGCGCTGACCGGAGCTCAGCCTTTCGGCTGGCTCGGCCGCCGTTCGATTCCGCTGCCCCATTTGCGCGAATGGCCTCGAGCCAAAGGCAAGATGCTGACTGAAAGGGAGCCGATGGTCCTCCATTCAACGAAATGGAGTTGCAGCCCCGATGAATGAGCCGGCGCAAACCATCGAGATTGCAGCGACAGCCGTTCGGGCAAGGTTAGAGTTGGCCTTCAGCGCAGAAAGCGCGTTTCAGCTGCCTTAACCTCGTCCATTCGCTGGAGTCTCAAGATTTCCTCTACCGGTACAATATCCTTGTGGACGTTCTGGACGCCGCCGTCAGCGATGATCCGGCGGAAAGTCTCCTGCATGGCGGTTGCAGCAGCACGGATGCCGTAATTGCCATAGATCATCATGCAAACATTGCCCAAAGTTTTGACCCGCTTGGCGTCGAGGTCAGGGTAGGCGTTTGGTACGATCACCAGCGGCACCGATCCGGTCCAGGCGCGCGAAAAGCTTTCGATTTCGCAAGGAGTCTTCCTTTTCGAATGGATCAGGATCATGTCCGCGCCAGCCTCCGCATAAGCGTGCGCCCGATGCAAGGCCTCCGCTTCGCCGAGGCTGGCGATCAAAGCTTCGGTGCGGGCGATGACGAGGAAATCCGGATCCGATCTTGCTGTGATGGCAGCCTCGATCTTTCACTGGAATTCTTCAATGCGCAACAGGTCCTGACGGCCGTCGGCAACAAGGCTCGTCACTTTTGGAAAAGTCTTGTCCTCGATGACAACGGCGCTGGCGCCGGCCCGCTCATATTCCCTGATAGCGTGGATGACGTTGATCGCATTGCCGTAGCCCGTATCGATATCGGCGACGATCGGCAGCCTCGTGCGTCCGGCGATCGCCCGCAGCATGTCGAGATGCTGTGTCATCGAAATCAGGCTCATGTCCGGCAGCCCATAAAGCGCTGACAGCTCGAAGCCGGGCGCCCACAGTCCGTCAAATCCGGCTTCTTCCGCGAGAATCGCTGAAAACGGGCTGTGGGCGGCCATGATGTGGACCAGGCCAGTCTCGGCCATGCCGGCGCGCAGGCTTTTGGCAGGGGACATCAGAAGATCTTTCAGGACAGGGTCGCGCAGGCGGCAATGATACGGTCGCAAGCTTGGGTGAGCTCCTCGAGCGAGGAAGCATAGGAAATCCGGATATAGGGCGATGCCATGAAGCCGCTGCCCGGCACGACAGCCACGGCGAAAGCATCAAGCAAATACATGGCAAAGTCGGTGTCGCTTTCGATCACCCTGCCGTCCGGCGTGCGCCTGCCGATGACACCCGCGCAGGAGGGGAAAACATAAAGAGCGCCGTCCGGCACACGGTAGGAAAGCCCCTTGGCCTGATTGGCGGCGACAAGGTCGCGGCGCTCCGAAAACGCGCGCGCGAACTCTTTGATATGGTCCCGCCTTCCTGACAGTGCCTCGAGCGCGGCATATTGAGAAATCGAGCTGGTGTGCGAGGAGGTCTGGCCCTGGATGAGATTCATGGCCTTGATCAGCGCCAGAGGTCCTGCACCGTAACCGACGCGCCAGCCCGTCATTGCGTCTGCCTTGGATACGCCGTTGACTGTTAAGGTGCGCTCGTAGAGGTCCGGCGCGACTGCGGCCATCGTTGCGAAGTCGGCGTCATAGGTGAGCTTTTCATAGATGTCATCGGATAGCACGTGCACTTGGGCATGCTCGCGCAACACCGCGGCAAGCGCGAGCAAATCACTTCGGCTGTAGACCGCACCGGTCGGATTGCATGGCGAATTCAACATCAACCATTTGGTGCGCGGCGTGATCGCCTTCTCCAACGCCTCGGAGCGCAGCTTGAAGCCATGGAGTTCATCGCAGGCAACGAGCACCGGCTTGCCGCCGGCCAGGGCCACCATGTCGGGATAGGAGACCCAGCACGGCGTCGGGATCACAACCTCGTCGCCCGCATCGAGGCTGGCGAATAATACGTTGAACACAACCTGCTTGGCGCCGCAGCCCACCGTGATCTGGTCAATACCGTAGTCGAGCCCATGATCGCGACGCAGGCTCTCGCGAATTGCTTCCCGCAGTGGCTTGATTCCGGCGATCGCCGTGTATTTCGTCTGCCCGTCGCGGATTGCCCGGATGCCAGCTTCACAGATAGCGGACGGCGTGCCGAAATCCGGCTCGCCCTGGCTGAGCGTAATCACATCGGCGCCCTGATCGCGCAGCTCGGCGGCGCGAGCCGTCATGACTTTGGTTTGAGAGGGACGGACGACCTTGAGCCGTTCTGAAACGAGAGACAAGACACAATATCCTACGAGTTCGAATGAGCGGTTTCATGGGATCTATCCGAACGCGGACGACCAAACTAACCGGGTGATCGCGGCTTTGGATAAAATCATCGAAGATTACGATAACTGTCTCGCTTCTTCGTGCGGCTCTGCTGGGCGCTCGCGCAGTGCTTTGCGTCTCAGCTCTTCCTCTTCATCAGCCTGCGCCAGGAGCGCCGACCATCGCATGTTCGCAAGCTTACATCGACTTATTCGATGAACGTCATCCTGCCGTAGCAGTTCAGGTTTTTAAGGTCGCGCACAATCGCGAATATGCCTGAATGACACAAGCGCCCAAATTTCGGTGGTCCGCCAAAGTCCGTGCCGATCTTAAGAATTCACGGTTGTGGCATTCGTATCAATGGAAGTGAACCGGAGGCGGTGATGACCCGTATTGATCTGACGCGACGGCAAGCCATCGCAGGCGCCGTTGCCGCAAGCGTGTTAGCCAGCACAGGCGCCGGCGCTGCGGAGGGCGAGCCGAAGACATTGACGCGTCGGCGCCTTCGGGTCGGCATGTCCGGATTTCCGCGATCCTTCGATCCAGCCATCGCGACCGATACTGCCATTCGCCGGATCATGCCGCAGCTTTTCGATACGCTGATCACCTTCGACCACGCCCACGACATGGCGCTCCGGCCCAGCTTGGCTGAGCGTTGGGAGCGGATCAATGCGCAGTCGTTGCGGCTGTTCTTGCGCAAGGGAGTGGCTTTCCATGACGGAACGCCTTTGACGGCCGAAGATGTTGCCTTTAGCCTTGGTCCTGACCACCTGCTGGGACCCGGACGCAGCGGAATGTCCGAGGCGCTTCAGTCGCTTGATCGGCTCGAGAAGGTCGAAATTGTCGATCCTTATACCGTCATTGTGCATGCAAAGGGCGGTGACGCGCTCCTCGAGCAGCGTCTGGCCGCTTGGGGATCGGAGATCGTCAGCCAGCGCGCCTTCGTGGCGGCGGGCTCGTGGGAGCGCTGGACCACAGCCCCTGTCGGAAGCGGTCCCTACAAGCTGGTCGATCACAAGCTGGATATTCGTGTCTCGTTGACCGCCCACGATGCGTATTGGGGCGGGCGGCCGCCGTTCGATGGCATCGAATACCGCATCATTCCCGAACTTTCCGCGCGCGTGAACGGCCTGCTCGCCAGCGAGCTCGACATTGCCACTGACATTCCGCCGGACCAGTTTGCGGGCATCCAGAAGCGTGCTGATCTCGAGGTCGTGGGTGGTGCCGTGCAGAATATCCGCTCGCTCGTCTTTGATCAGACCGATCCCCTTCTGAAGGATGCGCGTGTTCGCCGTGCGATGAGCCTTGCGCTCGACCGCAAGCTGATCGTGCGGAGCTTGTGGGAGGACCGGCTCCCGATTCCGAACGGTTACCAGTTGCCGAGCTACGGCGAAGGCTACATCCACGAGTTCCCCTCGCTTGCCTATGATCCGGGCAAAGCCAAGGAGCTGCTGGCCGAAGCGGGCTACAAGGGAGAGCAGATCACCTATCGTCTGCTCAACAACTACTACCCCAATCAGGTCTCTGGCGCGCAGACCATGATCGAGATGTGGCGTGCGGTTGGCCTGAACGTCAAACTTCAGATGATGGAAAACTTCGCGCAAATTCAGCGCCAGCCGGTGCGTGCCATCTTTGATACGTCCAATACGGCCCTCTTTCTGGATCATCTCGGCCATCCCTGGCGTGAATACGGTCCGAGCGGCACCCTGCCAAAGTCAATTGGAATCTGGAGGAACGAGGAATATTTCGCGCTCGGCGCAAAGCTCCAGGACACCGTCCAGGGCGAACAGCGCCGGCCGATCATCCGTCGCATGCTCGAGATCATCAACGAGATCGATCCGCCTTGCGTGATCCTGCACGTGTCGGGCCAGTTCTATGGCAAGCGTCGCGACGTGCCGTGGCTGCCGGGGCTAACGCTCGACCTCAATTTCGGCCCGTTCAACAGAGCTCTGATCCGGACCTGATCGCGATGACGCACACCTTGAATCGACCATTGTGCGATAGCAATCCCCCCTTGGAGCTAGCCCTCGGCCAGAGGGTCTTGGCGATGACCTGGTTTGACGACAACCTTGCCGCTGGCGACCTCGCAATCCTGTTCAAAGTCTCGCGGACGATCCGACGGGAGCGCCGCGCCGCCTGGGAGGCGCGGACGCTGCGCCGCATTCATCAAAGCCTGGCTCCGAACTGCGCCGACGATCTGACAGCGCGCCGGCAAGTGACGGAGCGCCTCGAGATCGGATGCGAGGTCAAGACTGTTGGGGGTGCCCGGCCCATGTTTGAAAGCTGCACGAACATCGACCATTCCGAGGCACATGGTACGATCTCATTTGGAGAGCATTCGTGCTCCTTTGCAGACGTTGTCGATGCCAGCAGTTCCAGGCCCGCGCGCGCACCTGTCGCGCAATTGTCCCGCTGGGTAGGCACGCTTGCCGCTGATCGCCGAATGTCGGCGGAGTTGCCACCCGAGGATGCCGCTGTAGCATCGTTTCTCTCCTGCCGCGGCAAGGGCGGCGTTCCAACCGACCTGATGCGATCCCTATGACGCGGGAAGGGCAGGGACCTCGCATGGAGGCGCTTCTTCAGATCGCAGGTTTGCGTGTGGCGTTCGACGGTGTGCCGACGCTGCGCGGAATCGATCTCACTCTACGGCGTGGCGAGTCGCTGGGCATGGTCGGCGAAAGCGGCTGCGGCAAATCAGTGACATGGCTTGCTGCGCTCGGACTGTTGACGAAGCGCGCTAAAATAACGGGCAGCGTACGCCTGGCCGGAGAGGAGCTGCTCCATGCGCCAGCCTCTCGCCTCGACAAGGTGCGCGGCGGGCAGATCGCCATGATCTTCCAGGACCCGGCGAGCGCGCTTAATCCTGTGCGCACGGTGGGCGATCAGATCTCTGAAGCCCTGCGGCTCCATCGCGGCACGGACCGCCGCACGGCGCTTGCCGAAGCGCGACGTCTACTCGACCAGGTCGGCATCCCCGATGCAGCGCGCCGCCTGGGCGCCTATCCCCACGAATTATCCGGCGGGCAGAACCAGCGCGTCATGATCGCCATGGCTCTTGCAGGGCAGCCCGACATCTTGATCGCTGACGAACCTACCACCGCCTTGGATGTCACTATTCAAGCGCAGATCCTTGAGCTTCTGCGGCAGATCCAGCGCGAGACAGGCATGGCGCTGGTCCTGATCTCGCATGATCTCGGCGTCGTCAGCGAGATCTGTGAACGCGTCATGGTCCTTTACGGGGGGCACATCGTCGAAGAATTGCCGGCCTACCGTCTTTTTGAGCATTCCGCTCATCCATATACGCGAGGGCTTATTGCAGCTCTTCCAAGTCTGGATGCGCCGCGGCAACGCCTCTTCGCCATTCCGGGTGTCGTGCCAAACGCAGCCGAATCTCCGCCAGGCTGTCCTTTCTCCCCTCGTTGCGATCGTCGGATCGGACGCTGCAGTGAATGGGCGATTGAGCTCGCCTCGCTCGATGGCGACATCAGACACAGGGCTGCCTGCTTGCATGTCACGAGCGAACCGCCCGCGGGCGAGGTCGTGGCTGCATGACCGCGAGTGCTCCGCCGATCCTCCAAGCCGATGGGCTTGTCCGCCGTTATCGCTTGCGACAGGGCCTTTTCCACCGTCCAGCGATGGTCCACGCGGTCAATGGGCTCTCTCTGCGGCTGGCCCGCGGCGAAACGCTCGGACTGGTTGGCGAATCCGGCTGCGGTAAGTCCACTACGGGCCGGCTCCTGATCGGCTTGGACCGGCCGGATGCCGGCACGGTGACCTTCGGCGGAGAAGCTTTGCCTGCTATGGGCGATATTCGATGGCGCCGGCTCAGGATGCGAATCCAAATGGTGTTTCAGGATCCGCTAGCTGCGCTCGATCCGCGCCTGACGATCGGCGCCCAACTGGCTGAGCCGCTGGACATTCATCGGCTCGGCAGCAAGTCGAAACGAGAGGGGCGGGTCAATGCGCTACTCGCGGATGTGGGGCTCAGGACCGATCACCTCAGGCGCTATCCGCACGAGCTTTCAGGCGGCCAGCGCCAGCGTGCCGTCCTGGCTCGTGCACTTGCGACCGATCCAGATCTCATTGTCTGCGACGAGCCAGTATCGGCGCTCGACGTCTCGATCCAGGCGCAAGTGATCAATCTTCTACGCGACCTGCAGGAGCGGCGGCACATGGCGATGATCTTCATCAGCCATGATTTGCGAGTAGTCCGGCTGATCAGCGATAGGATTGCTGTGATGTATCTCGGCGCCATCGTCGAGGAAGGCGCCTGTGAGGCGGTTCTTCTGGATCCTTTGCATCCTTACTCGCGGGCGCTCGTTTCCGCGGTGCCCAGGCCGGGGAGACATCGGTCGCGCACGATCCTGCAAGGAGATCCGCCCGATCCGGCTGCGCGACCGGGCGGCTGCGCATTCCATCCTCGCTGCCCGGTAGCGCTTCCACTTTGCGCGCGCTTTGCCCCAGAGCTCAGATCCGCTCCTGACGGGCGCCGCGTCGCCTGCCATCTGATCGGCGATCATGGTGGCGAACTCAACAAGGAGGCATGATGGCTCGCTTCATAGCGGTCCGCGTGGCGCGCGCGTTGCTGACCATCGGAGTTGTGGTCACATTCGCATTCGTGGTGCTGCGCGCCTCTGGCGATCCCGCCCGCGCGTTGCTGTCGCCGGAAACCCCGGCGGAAGCGGTCGAGGCCTTCCGAAAGGGCTGGGGGCTCGATGCGCCGCTCTGGGAGCAATACGCCAGATACCTCTTTGCGGTCGTTCATGGAGATCTCGGCCAATCGATGCGTGATGGCCGTTCCGCGATCGCCGTCGTCGCCGAGCGCATTCCTGTCACGCTGATGCTGACTGCGCCGGCGCTGATCCTCAATCTGTTGATCGGCATTCCGGCCGGCATCTACGCGGCTCTCAAACGAGATAGCATCGCGGATCGATTGGTGATGATGGTCTCGGTCGTGGGCTTCACCGTGCCATCTTTCGTGCTTGGCCTCGTGTTCGTACTGGCTTTCGCAGTGGAGCTTCCCTGGTTGCCCTCGGGCGGCGCCGGCGGTTGGCAGCATTTGGTGCTGCCTGTCATCACGCTTGGTCTGGGCGGCGCGGCCGTTTTGGCGCGTTTCAGCCGCAGCGCCATGCTCGAGGTACTTGGGCAGCCCTATATTCGTGCCGCCAGCGCCAAGGGTGTGCCTTGGCCCCGCGTCGTGACCGGCCACGCTCTGCCGAACGCGGCAATAGCGGTGCTGACCATCGTCGGCTTCATGGTTGGCAATCTCATCGCGGGAACGGTGCTCGTCGAAAGCGTTTTTTCGTGGCCAGGCATTGGCAGCCTCCTCGTCGTCTCAGTTGCGAGTCGTGATTTGGCTGTCGTCCAGTGCATCATGCTCGTCGTAGCCGCCGCCATGATTACCACCAATGTCACGATCGATCTGCTCTATGGCATGCTCGATCCACGTTTGCGCGACTTGCGCTCTGGGAGGCGATAATTGTCGAGCATTTCCGCAGAAAAAGTTCTGCCGTCTTCGAGGATGCGCAGGCTGTGGTGGTGGCGCGACCGCGCGATCGGAATAGCGGTTGTCTGGCTGGGCCTCATGCTTCTTGTCGCAATCTTTGCTGATCGCCTCGCCCCTTATGACTATGCAGCCCTCGACCTTCATCATCGCCTTGCTGCACCTCTTGGCCTCGGCGGAACCATCGCGCATCCCTTCGGTTCGGATGAGCTCGGCCGGGACGTGCTGTCGCGCCTGGCTATATCGATCCGCATGAGCCTACTTATTGCCTTCGGGGCGACGTTGATCGGCGCCGTCCTTGGCATCACGCTTGGCATTTTGGCCGCTCACTTCCGCGGCTGGGTAGAGCAGGTCATCCTCGGTTGTGTTGATTTCCAGGCAAGCATGCCGTTTCTCGTTTTGGCACTCGCGGTGCTTGCCTTCTTCGGCAACTCTCTGCTCCTCTTCGTGGGGCTCATTGGTCTGCACGGATGGGAACGCTACGCCCGCGTCACCCGCGCGCTCGCGATGAGTTCCAACGAGCAAGCCTATGTGATCGCCGTACGCCAGCTTGGCGCAAGGCCATGGCGCGTCTACCTGCGTCACATCATGCCGAACATCGCGTCGACCTTGATCGTCACCATGACGCTCGCGTTTCCGGACATCATTCTGCTCGAGAGCGGTCTTAGCTTTCTTGGACTTGGAGTGCAGCCGCCGCTTACGTCGCTTGGCAATATGGTCGGCTACGGTCGTGACTATCTGACCCGTGCTCCCTGGATCCTTGTGTTCCCTTCGCTCGTCATCTCGCTCACGACTTTGTCAATTTCGCTCGTCGGCGATTGGCTGCGCGACCGGATCGACAAGACATTATCGTGAGGCCTCCAGAACCCTGCTGTCGATCGGTCAGCTCCGCGACATCCTGCCTCTCGACTAGCTGCACCGATCCCGCGGCCGCCGCATTCGAATAAAGAAGGGCGCTTCGTTGCCCGGAGCCAGCATCCGCAGGGAGGCCCGAGCGGCTGGGTTTGATGGACCAGCGGGGCATGTGAGCTATTGCTGGTCGAGACATCAAGCTGTGTGCCAGCGTCCGCGAGCGTGGCGATATCATCAATCGGCTGCATGAGCTAATCATGCGGTGACGTACACGCGCACCATCATCTTGGGCGTGAAGGCGAAACTTCAGAACAGGTCATCGTCTGCTGTCTTGCTACATGCGGGCTTGATGATGAGCTCAAGGATAATATCTGCAGCTGGCGCTGAGGCGCTCCGCGCGAGCATCACCTTTGGATTCCTGATCGTGAATCCGAGTCAATGGCGGAGCTTCTCTCTCTGGTCGCGAAACGAGAAAGAGGACACGGAACGCGCTGGCCGCGGGATCGGGAAGTTGACCCGAGCCAGGACACTAGGCTTGTGGCGCGACTTACGATCGGTGCTCGTGGGCGTGAATTCATATCGGGTCTCGCGGGTGCATGTTTGACTGAGTCTACGCCGGAGTTTGGACCTGGCTACTCAACGACCAAAAGGTCGCGTTTGCCGAGCTGGCCGAGTACCTGCCTGCCTCAAGCTCATTACTGGCCGGAAGTCGGCTTGCAGAAAGAGTCGAGCTTTACGGACTTTCCGCCTGTTTTTGGTGAGCCGATTTCCGGTGACCGCCACCTACGACGCTCACTCTGAGTCACCTGATCGACGATCGACTCTGCTTCAAGGTCGTTCCTTTGGCATTCAGCGCGACCGGCAGCAATAGAGCTCCAGACCAACCCCATAGTGCGGCCGCAACCTTAGTTCTGACCAAGCCACCCCGGCTTGGAGCGCAAACGCGACAGAGGCGGCAGAGTTTAGCTGCAAATGCAGTGTGCCCACATTCTATCCGCTGAGGTGCTGCATCACGAACATGCAGCAGGAGGAGCCAGAAAACTCCGCCAAGCTCTCGACGGAGCTTCTTGGGTCACTTTGGCATCGACCCGCGATCGATGTTGCGCCGTTTTTTAGAGCCCGTCGCGTCTTACTTGGAATGCCATCATTAAATCAGAACGTCCCATCGCACGATTTGATGTCTGTCACCGAAGGTTTGCGTGACGACGATACAGCCTCGCCCGCACAAGTTCTGACCAAGAGGATCGGGCAATGACATTCTCAAGATTTAGCTATCCACATCAAACGATCAAACGGCTTGTACTGACCTCCGCGGCAAGCTTATTCGCGTTGGAAGCTGCACAAGCAGCCGATCTTCCCGCCAAGTCCAAAGCGATCGAGTACGTGAGGGTCTGCGCTATATATGGCGCCGGCTTCTACTACATTCCCGGCACGGACACGTGCATCAAGCTGGGTGGTTATCTGCGCGCGGACGTGGTGTTGAACAGCAACAGCGACTTTGACCCCGCAGCTAATGGTGTTGCGGGAGCTCGAAATCGCCTGAGCAATTCCTATACCTGGCGGTCGCGGGAGGGCTTGAGTATCGACACGCGCACTGCGACCGAGTACGGCGCGGTTCGCACCTTCTTCCAAGGCGTGTTCAGCTGGACCTCGGGTGGCTATATCGGTGCCGGTACAGGCGAGGGTGGAGGCGCAACCATCTATAACGCTGCTGTGTCCGGAGGACAGGGCAGTGGAGCGATCGCACAGGGATCGCTCGGCGTCTACTCCGCGTTTATCCAGTTCGCCGGCTTTACCGTGGGAAAGGCGGTCTCGCAGTTCTCCGCGCCTTGGACCAACTATCCGGCGAACGAATATGACGATCTACCCGGTGGCGGCGGCTGGGTCACCGGCGTGAACCAGTTGACCTATACTGCCGACTTCGGCCAAGGCATCACAGCTTCGCTTTCGGCCCAGGATCAAGTCGTTTATGGTACAACCAACATCTGGAACGTGAGCGGCGCCACGGCTGCCGGCCTCGCGACGGGGGCCTACGGCACCAACGACATCGGCGCTTCGCGCTCGCCTGACCTTATCGCGATGGCCCGCATCGATCAGGCCTGGGGCCTCGTTCAGGCGTCACTTGCTGCGCATGATAACCATGCGGCCTATTACGGTGTTGACGAAACCACCGGCCATCCAGGCGACAAATGGGGCTGGGCTGCTCAGTTGGCCTTATCACTCAAAAACATCCCGACCGGGATAGGTGACACAATCAACTTGTCCGCCGCGTATACGAATGGTGCGACCCGCTACAACTTTAACGACCTCATGGCGACCACCTACGCGATGTACGGCAGTACGGGCCTGGCTAGCGGTTACCAGAGCGTCGGCCTGGCCGGTTTGTCCGACTCTGTGTTCGTTGCGGGCGCCGGTCAGGAGTTGACCACGACCTACGGCTTCCGTGGTGGCTACACCCATAACTGGGATCCACAGTGGAATACGGCCGTTTATGGCGCGTGGGCCGCCGTTTGGCATGGAAGCACTGCCAAGGGCTATATCTGCGGTGCGTTCGTTGCGGGACTTACGCTTTCGAGCGGCATGGCTGGCTGTAATCCCGATTTCAATTACGGGGTTGTTGGCCTCGTCACGCGCTGGACCCCGATCAAGAATCTGACCTTTACGGCCGATCTCGCTTACACCATGCTCGACCAAAAATACGCGAGCGGAAGCACGGTAACATTACCGCTGCTTTCGGGTGTGGCCAAACCAGCTGCGACCTACGCGTTAAAGGACCAGAACACGCTGACACTGCTGCTCCGAGCTCAGCGCAACTGGTGAGTCTCTGCCAAACCCCAACGATAAGGAGAAAAGAAAAGGCTCTATGGATCCACGTTAACCTCTAAGGAGGCCTTCGGCATGCCCGCTGAGGGCCTCCTACATTATGGGCAGCTTTTGGTCAGAGGGGGCACGCCGGTCCTTTTGCGCAGATAAAGGCCTCAATCTGATCGGTGAGACACCGAACGCACTTGGGAGATCGAGTGCGCCAGTATATGGATTGCAGGCCCCACCTATTGAATGTTGATTGAAAACGGATCAGGGGGCGTACTGGAACGAAACTCAAGGACTTAATTGGAGCGGCAATCCACTGGGCCCGCGGCCCGAGTGGGGATCGCCCGATTGCTATGCTCTCTCCGGTGGGAAGGCCGAGATCAGGATCCTCAAGGCACAAATTGAGGACACTGAGGTGGATCGGCTCATTCCTGTCACCGCGTGCTGGCGCATGGCCCAGCGCCGCCCATTCTCTGGAGGTTCAGTCCTGACGAAGATCAATGTTCGAGACATTCGCGATCTCCTGGGCGAAGTCGACCGCAAGCGACCTGCGGGCCTGAAGACGCATGTTTCACCAGCCGGCCTTTTTCCTTACCGGGCTTGTCAGTTTGACGAAGTCGTCATCAACAATGCCGCTCTGCATCCCAATAATTGCGGCATCGAAGAAGTCATCATCGGGCCCGCGTTGGGGTGACAGCAAACGATCGCAATGGAAGCCCTGTTGACCACGCATCGTATGCGTTTGACGATCAAACGGTCGGAGATCCCTTATGTTGCGGACTGAGCGGCTTGAGCTTCCCGGTCCGGGCGGCTTTGATCTGCAGTCTCCTGTCTTGCCGCACATGAAGGCGTTCGATCTATGCGCGATAAGAAGCAAACTCACTTTGCGACCGATTTACAGATGAGTTTTCGATTTCGCCGTAGTTTTAAGACTATGCCGGGCGTCCACTTAAATCTAAGGGGCAGCGGAGCGTGCGTCTCGCTTGGCTCGCGCGGACTGCATTACACGTGCTCGCTTTATCGAGGAAGAGACGCCGCCCGACGACGCGACTGTCGTATACCAGACTTGGCGCTACGTGAAGGGACCGGCGCTTCAACAACAATCGAGCTACCGATCTGCCTCTATGGTGAGATCGATCTTCGCTCGTGCAACGAAGTGAACGAGCGGATCCAGTGCTCGCGCGTTGAAGCAGCCGAGAGATTTGTCGCGTTCCCTCGCTGCAATGTCTGTTTGAGAATGCGATCCCGATAGGCGCCTTGCACGGCGCTCCGATGCGGACGACAGCGCTGATCGTTCGTCGGACGGGAAACGCCCGCAGCGGCACCGGGGAATGTGCTGAAGCCGTGTCGATGCTTCCCGCGCAAGCCAGAAGCGACTTCAGAACACTAAAGAACCCGGCAGGTTCCTCAGGGCAAGTCGATCGGCTGATGCGCAGATTTTCGGCGCTCATCTTGCCCGAACGATCGTAACCGGCGTGACGAACGATCTGCCATCAGCTCATAGCTGACCCGGAGGCCTTCCGCGAGATTGGTGTAGCCGGCCTTCTCGACCGCGCTGATGTGAACGAAGACGTCAGCTCCTCCGTCTTCGGGCTGGATGAAGCCGTAACCCTTGGCCGCGTTGAACCACTTCACGGGTCCCCATTGCCATTGCATATCTCCAAACTGAACGTCCGCGATCTCATCGAAGGGGTGCCTGACCAATAAGGATGTCCACGCGATAGGTACATCTCACGATGAGCGCCCCTCACGCGTCCACAATCGTTTTCGCCGAGGACGTTTCCTGCGGGCGATTGGTCGTGGTGGAGCAGCCGGCAATGGCGGTCGCTCATCGCCAGCTGGCTCCTCGGCCTGTGCCTCGGGGTGGCTTTGTGTCACACATCGATCGAGCTTCTCGAGGGCGTCAAGCAAATTCCGTCCCTCCTCAGTGATGGTCCAGTATCCCACCTCTCGGTGGATCTTTCGATGCGCTTCATGCGCGGCGGCCACTCGGGCCCGCTTGTGTAAAAAGATGGCCAAGTGCTGCTTGACGAGCTCAAGACTGGCTCGGCCGTCCGATCGCCCGGCAAGTATCTTCAGTATGGACAGCTGAAAGCTCACATGCGCACGCAAAGATTCAATGAAAGCACAACAATACCGGCGCTACCCAAGGCCGGCTAGTTGCCCTTGCCAAATTCTTCTTCAGCGCCTTCTAGAGGTCATTTTGCCCTCTGGCGACGTCAATTCACTCCGCATCTAGCTATTGCGGGCCTGTCGCTTTGTCGCGTTGACGTTTACGGCGCGAAACGGCATGCCTTGATCATCCGGATGGGCAATACCGGATACGGCTGATGACGAAGACCAAAGGCATGTCCAAAGTCTGGACGTATACGCGTCGTACGATGCTGTTGGGCAGTAGCTTCTTGGCTAGCGCGTTGTTCGGGGGCGTTACGGTGCCTACACCCAATCGGCCGCAGCGCAAGGTTGCCATGGTGTTGAAGGCGGTCGACTCTCCCTTCGTCGTTGGGTGCACACAAGACGGCATTACCTCGTTGCGTTATCGTAACGATACGTATGACACGGATTATGTCCGGCCTGGAGCCGTGCTGGGGACAGCTCACGCTAGAGTTCGGCGTGCCGGATCCGAGTGGCATACGCTTCGAACCGGCGTTGATGCAACGAAGCCGATTCATAGCGCGGCCCTTGAACTTGCAGCCCGCGATGCCGGCGTCCTTCTCACGACCCGCCTCGCAGTCGACGAGGCTGGATTGACGTGGGAGATCATGCTGCGGAACGACGGCATGGCGAGCGTGGAGGTTGGCGACCTCTATTTGCCCATGCCGATGAACACGGAATTTCCGGCAGGGCAACCGGTGTCGGTGGCTGTTTTGAAGCACAGCTTCGTCTCGGGGCATGGATCGCACATCTTCTGGATTCGCGGCAACAGCACCGGTCCCTTCCTCATGCTCTTACCGGAAGCGGACACGTCACTGGAATATTGGGATGTCCACAAGGATTCGGCCGAAGCCAGTGGGACGTGGTGCGCCTACATCTTGGGCGGGGCGGCCGCCGGCGAGGCAGTGGCGGGAGGGACTCGCTGGCGACAGCCGACCCATTTCTTGTCCCTGTCGCCGGCCGAGGAACGGCGTTACCGTCTCCGCTTCCAGTGGGTTGCCGACTATGAGGCGGCGCGCAGGGCTATCGCGGACGCAGGTCTAGTGGACGTGGAAGTAATGCCGGGCATGACGGTTCCCAACGACCTGCATGTCGACATCGCGCTCGCGTCCTCCATTCCGGTGGAGCGGATCGAAGCGGAATTTACCGGCGACACGGTGGTGCAACGGTTGCCGGATCGGGCTGGCAGGCGACTGTGGCGGGTCCGGTTTTCGCGATTGGGCGAGAACCGGCTGACCCTGCACCAGCCGGGTGCGCGCCAGACCTTTCTTGAATTCTTCGCGACCGAGCCCGTCGAGACGATGATGAAGAAGCGCGCAGCCTTCATCGTGAAGCGGCAGCACCGTAACCCGTCCAAATGGTACGACGGTTTGTTTGGCGAGTGGAACATGGAGACGCAGGTCCTGCTTGGCCCTGACAATTACGACCAGATCAAGGGCTGGCGCATCTACGAGGTGACGTGCGACGATCCCGGGCTGAGCAAGCCCGCTTACCTCGCAACCAAGAATGCCGAGCATCCTGATGCGGCGGAAGTGGCGGCGCTGGACCGGTATATCGATACGTTCGTCTGGGGCGGGCTGCAACGTACCACACAGGAGGCATACGCCTACGGCCTCTACGGCATACCCGATTGGAAGCAGAACCGGGAAAGCAGCGATCCCGGCCCAAAGGGCCGCCTGCATATCTGGCGGCCTTATGACTATCCGCATATCTTCGCGATGTATTTGGCCATGCACCGCATCGCGCGTGACCATCCCGCGATACCCACCCGCCAGAGCGCACGAGATTATTTGGTACGCGCCTACGGTACGGCGCTGGCCATGTTCACGGTGCCGATGCGGGTGGTGATGTGGTCTGCCTACTGCACCGGCTTCTACAACGAATGTGTGATCCCCGAACTGGTTTCGGCGCTCACGACCGCGGGCTTGATGCGCGAGGCGGCGACGTTGGAGGCGCACTGGGCGCGTAAGGTGCGCGCCTTCGTCGATCCGAAGGCGGACCTGTTCAGATCGGAATATCCGTTCGATTCCACAGCCTTCGAATCAACGCAGGCACTGGCGCGCTCGGCCCTTGACGACCCTGTCGCCATGGGGGTTTCGAAGGCGGCAGCCCGTGCCTTCGCGGAGCGTCAGATCGCTGCAAATCTGTTCTGCCGTGGCTGGCTAGAACCTGCTTATTACTACCTCGGCAGCGATTATCGCGGGACTGCGGGCGACGCCTATACGCTGACTTACATGGCGCAGATGGGCGGCTGGGCGCTGCTTGATCATGCGCTGAACGATGCAGACGACCCGCATCCGCTCCTTCGTCTCGGCTATGCGTCACAACTCAGCGCGTGGGCTTTGCTGAACAGCGGCCCTGCGTCGGCCGGTTATGGCTATTGGTATCAGGACGAGGAGAACGGCGGCGCGGCCGGTGGCGGCTTCGAGCCGGCGCCGAGCGGGACCACATGGCTCGGTCAGCCGCATCACCGTGGAGCGTGGTATTACTCGTGCGAGATCGACCTGGGATTTTGTGGAGCGGTCCGCGCTGCTGCGACGATTGTTGCCGACGATCCCATCTTTGGGCAGGTTTGTTCCGGTGGCATCATGGAGACGTTCGCTCACACCCTGCGTATCTGGCCACGTGATGGCGTGCGGCGACGGCTCAACCTGCGGCTCCAGTCTCTCCGATTGGACTTGGTGCTGCTTGACGCCCGATTCCGGGGGGATGCACCGATCATTCTGAACTTGGGGGAAGGGTGGATCAGCCTTACGCCAGAGCCGTTTGCCCCATCTGCATCGGGAGTGACGTTCGAATTGCGGTACGATGACGGGAGAAAGCGCAAGGAAGTCGTCGACATCACGGACAGCAAGATCATCGTCCGCTTGCCTGCGGCGCGCTTACCGCGGGTTCAGGTTCGCTAGTGTTGCCGATTATCGGGTGCGATCGGCACTTATGGCCTGCTGTTCCACGCGGCTTCCGAGGCGATGACGATCATCGTTGCAAATCCCGAGCCTCTCGGCGCACGTATCCGCATCACCGCGCTGCTGCATACCTCGGGTTCGGCGATGACCCACCATCCGCACATCCACATGATCGTGCCGGGTGGCATCGGCGGCAAATTCAATAATCGTTGAAATATGCAAAAAGTGAATGCCGTGGCTGCCCTCTCCCGGGAGAATCGCCTCTCTAGTCGTCGACCTTGTCAACCCAGCTTTTTGTCTGAGCGGCTAGAGCTTTTCCGGGGCGCTTGGGCCGTGTGGCATGCCGGCAGAAGAAGGACCCGCCGCCTCGCAAGCCCCTTTGCCTGCCGTTCCGTGATCCGCTTGCCAAACTCGGTGACGCCCCACGATGGGAGGCAGCCTGCTGCGCAAACATGACGCCATTGCACGAGCCAGTGCCGGAACAGTTCATACAATTCAGGATTAGCGCGTTCGCTCGCGCTCATGAACCATCTGCGTATTCCAGGAATGGTGATCAGCGATCGAGGCGATCGCGATCACGGATTCCAGACGATGGTGATCACTTGTGGAGGCGAACACGACTGACGCGTTAATGTGTGCTGGAAATAGTCTTCCTGGTCAAGACGGGCGGAAGGGCTTGGAGATCTCTCCGGCGGTCCATGGGAGGGACCTGTGGGGCCGGTTCTGATTCAGTCGCGAGCAGGCGCGAGTGTACAGAGCTCGTGACGAATCATCGCGTCAGATCATAACCCCAGATCTTCATAACCGATGAAATCGCCACTCATCGTGTGGTCGCATCGCCGCCCTCAGGGGCTCGAGCGTGCAATGCCGATTGTCGTATTTGCGACATGCTGCCGATCCCGCGAGAGGCCGCTTGGATGAGCAAGCATCTGTAATCAAGCTGTCGCAGTTGGCATGGGCTTTGAAGGGTAGAATCTCATCATTGCTCAGGAGTGCAGATGGCTTACGGGATGATGGGCCTCAGTTCATGGCGTGGATCGGGTCCGAGTTCGGGTCCTCCAATCTTCGCATCAACGCAGTGGCTCGCGTATGAATTTGCCTCTGTGATCGACCTCGCTCGAGCCCGATGCGCGCCGTCACCGTTGCGCGATTGCGGCGATTGGCCAAGTCTGCGGCGGCATCTGCAGCCTCTCCTTGGTTATCGCATGCGAAAATCGAGACCGCGCTGGTCGAAGCCCAGCGTCCAAGCCGTGGTCCGTTTTCGCCTCTAAACGTGCGGCCGCAGGAGGCTGCCTGTGAGCCTGCATCGCGGGCTGACCGCGAATTCCGGTCAGGAACCGGCCCGTGAATGAGGCGGCACGTCGCTCGCCGATGCCAAGGGCGGCATGATTATGGACAAGATAGCCGAGACAAGGCCGGTATCTATCTCGCGAAAAGTGACTGGCCGCACGACCATGCATCGTTTCGTTGTCGAGCTCAGCGAAACCGCGAAACTGGCGTGGCCAATGGTGCTGACGCAGGTTGGGCAGATCGCAATGATAACGACTGATCTTGCCTTCATCGGGCGCCTCAGCACTGAGGCGCTCGCCGCGGCAGCGCTGGCAAGCCGTTTCTATCTCATCAGCATCACCTTCGGCGTGGGGCTACTAAGTGCCATCGCGCCTTTGGCAGCGCAGGCGTTTGGGGCGAATAATCGAGCGGCGGTACGGCGTGCGCTGCGCATGGGCTTATGGACGGCCCTGATCCTGTCGTTCCCGATCATTGCTGTGGCGCTGCGAGCAGAGCAAATATTGCTTGCGTTAGGCCAGGCCCCAGATGTGGCGCGGCTTGCCCAGCAATACCTGTTCGGATTAGCCTTCAGCGCGGCTCCGGCACTGGCGTTTTTGGCTATCCGCAGTTTCATGGGGGCGGTCAATCGGCCACAGCCTGTCTTCTGGATTACGCTGTCAGCCATCCCCCTCAATGCCTTGCTGGTATATATGCTGATCTATGGGAAGCTTGGGCTGCCCCGGCTGGAGCTGTTCGGGGCGGGGCTTGCGACCACGCTGGTGAACTGCGGGATGTTTTTGGCCGGTTTGTGGTTCGCTGCCCTGCGCCTACCGTTCCGTGATTACCATGTGCTTGCGCAACTCTGGCGTTTCGATTGGCGCGCAATGCGGCAGCTCATCGCAATTGGAACGCCGATCTCCATCGCGTCATTGATCGAGTCGGGACTATTTTGGGCCACGTCGCTGCTGGCCGGCTTGATCAGCACCAGTGCACTGGTCGCTCATCAGATCGTTGTTCAGATCGCCGCGATCCTGTTCATGATTTATGTCGGCGTTGCCACGGCCGCAGCCGTGCGCGTTGGCCATGCAGCCGGCCGCAACGACAGTGCAGGCGTCAAGCGGGCAAATCTGGCCGCGATGTTGATCGGTATTGTCATAGCTGCAATGCTAACCCTCGCGCTGATCGCCGCGCGTTTTGAGATCGTCGAGCTGTTCGTGGGCAGAGCGGCGCGCGATTCCGAAGCAACGATTGGTCTCGCTGCAAAGCTCCTCATCGTCGGCGCAACGCTCTTTGTCACTGACGCCGCCCAGTGCATTGCGGCAGGCGGCCTGCGCGGACTGAAGGACACGCGGGTGCCGCTTCTGTTTGCGGCCATTGCTTGGTGGCTGATCGGCTTTTCCCTCAGCTATTGGCTCGGCCTGAGGGTCGGTTTAGGCGCCATTGGTATATGGATTGGCTTGTCGATCGGAACCACCATCTATGCGGCGCTCCTCGTCCTGCGGTTCCGCCACTTGACAAGCCGCGTTCACTGATGCGCGCGCAGCATCACTGCTGCCAAACGGCGACGATACGCCAGCATGCTTGCCGGTGCCGATGCGACCGGGTCGAACGCAAGACTGGCTGAAAAATTGAACGTTGCGCTTCATGGCGCGACTGCAAAGATAGGTAAGAAGAAATAGCAACTAGCATCGTATTCTTCGATCATTTCATTTCAAAAAACGATAACCAAAGTGGTTAGCTCGTTTGAGAGCGAGTAGGAATCCTCAAAGTGTCCTTTGACGACTTGCAGGCTTTCAAACTTGTCACTCTTGGCAGAATGGCTCAACGGGTCCCTCCCTTCGAGAACAAAGCCCGCAAATCGTGCGGCCCAGCGGCGCGCACCGGGCGTCGATGCGATCACTGTTAGTCAGGCATATCAATTTTCAACACGCCGACCGGTGTGTGCAAGCTCCACAGCTGCGGAATTCCTCCCAACCACACGAGATGGATCGCAATCGCTGGATCAAGCCGCCACGCGAAAGGACCCACATCAACCGCGATTCCTGGCTCAATCGCGATGGCGACCAGATCAGGATCGGCTACGGCGGCGAGCAGGTTTGCTTGGACGCGGCATTTGCCAATCTTGCTTGCGACGCCAAGGCGACCCTAGGCTTGTTCGATGTCCTGCCTAACGTCCCGCCGCGGTTGGGCTGCCCTCAAGGCCTGTGATAAATTCCGAGGCTTTGCGCTGCGCCCGGAGACCTGCATCAGGCGACCATGCTCAGACCAAACTGCTGACACTGCAGCCACTGTCCAATCCAACTCGGCCCAGACTACGGCCGAGGAGAGCTGCTGGCGCTCGCGAGCCGCTCATCCCGGCTCGGGACCGGTCGACACGCCGGCCGGGCGTTGGTCAGCATAGCCGGGAGCTCCGTACCCGCATTGCGCTAGCGTGAGCGATCAGCGTCCGCTCCAAGTCGATGGCGCTGGTGCGTCAGCCAAGTCCTGGGCGCTCCCGATCCGCTACCTCCCAGCTAGACGAAAGCTTTACGATCATGTTCGAACGACCGCACCGGAATCGGGTTCTCATCGTGCTGTTCGACGGGCTTCGACCCGATCTCGTCAAGCCATCACTAACGCCGAATCTGGTCAGGCTTCAGCGCCGCGGTGCGGTGCTGGCCCGGCAGCGCACCGTCTATCCCAGCGAAACACGAATAGCGCTCACGAGCCTCGTGACGGGCGCGACGCCGGATCGCCACGGCATCGTTGGAAACTCATATCTTGACCAGCAGTCGCCGGTTCCGCGCTCCGTCGACACGAGTGACGCGCGCATGATCGAGGATCTTGATGCCGCGAGCGGCGGCCATCTACTAGGTGTGCCGTCACTTGGCGAGATCCTAGCGGCGAACGGCAGGACCTTCGTGGTCCTGGCTTCCAACTCGGCGGGGGCAACGCGCCTGCTGAACCATAAGGCTCGAAAGTTCGGCCAAGTGACGCTCTCCGGTCACTTCCCTTGCATCGCGACCTCGGCCGAGATGCTCAGAGAAGTGGAGACTCTGCTGGGGCCGACGCCGGCGCCCCCGCCCACGGGCACCCCAGATCTCGCCTCTCAAGCCTTTCTGACTTCAGCGTTTCTCGACGTAATCTGGCCTCGGCTTCGGCCCGACGTCGCAATCCTCTCCTTCGGCGAGCCCGATATCTCCTCGCACGATTGTGGGACCGGCGCGCCAAAGACGCTTGAAGCAATCAGCTTTGTCGATCGGCAGTTTGGCCGCGTGCTCGATTGGTGGGAGGCTGAGGGCTTGTCCCAAGGCGTGCACCTGATCGCCGCCTCCGATCATGGACACGTGACGGTACATGCGAGGGCCGATCTATTCGAGACGCTTGAGGCTGCGGGGATGCGCTGCGGCCCGACACCGGCCGCCGGGATCGATGCCATCGTCATACCTGGGCAGGTCGGAGCAATTTACCTCACCGAGCCATCGGAAACCGTTATCCGCCGCGCGGTCGGGGCGATGATCGAAAGGCCCTGGTGTGGACCGGTGTTCACCGGGGGTGGCGCGGTCGATGGCATTGCACCGGGCAGCTTTGCCCGCCATTTGGTGTTCGCCGACCATGCCCGATCGGCGGACATCCTGTTCTCGTTCCGGTCGGATGACAGACTCGATCCATTTGGCCTTAGCGGCCGCACTTGGAGTGCGGATGGGCCTGTCGGCTTCGGAGTGCACGGCGGGTTGCATGCCAAGGAGATGTCGTCGGTCGGCATTTTGGCGGGACCGCTGATCAAAGGCGACTTCGCCTCACAAGTGCCCTCGAGTATTTGCGATTTTGCGCCGACAGTGCTCGGTCTTCTGGGCCTCTCGCGGCCGGCAACGATGACCGGTCGTGCCCTCGCAGAGGTCTTTATCCATGATGGAGAGGACCTGCCTAGTACGATTGCGAAGATATACGAGACCAGCAGCGGCGCATACCGGCAGCACCTTCGTCGTGTGCAGGTCGGCGAGGCCGTCTATCTTGATTCTGCTGACGTCGTAGCTCGTCCCAGCAACCTGACATAAATGAGCGTCGATCCGCAAACCTCATCAAGGGGGTAGTCGCGTAGCGTATCTCGATCGGTGATCGATGGTGGAATTCGTCGAAAAATTCGATGGAGCGCGAAATTTATGCGCTGACCCCAGGGTCACTGCATCAAATCAAACCCACATGTTTGCTATCCTGTGCGAATAAATACCATCCATTGGGAAGGCCCGATTTATGACGAAAGTTTCACCATTTCATTCAAAGAAGCCCAATGCGCGAAACGTCTATCACGACAACGACAAGTGTACCGAGGGCAATAACATCGAACGGCAATATCTCGCCTCCGGCACCGGAGGGCGGCCGCGCTGCGAACATTGCGGGCGCCTAGCCTAGTTCGCAGCTGCCGTGGCGGGGTAAAAATGAGCCCCGCCTCGCCAAGCAAAAATCCGCTCTACCCGACCGGAAGCAGTTCGGCGCCTGGTGGATCTGCATTAAGCAGGAAATGATGCGCGCGGCTCAAGGCTGCGAGATCGTCGTTCCTAACTAATAATCCGAAAGTCCAACAGTGGACCCCGGCCTTCTGCGCTCTGCAAGGCCGGAGGGCAAGTTGGGTTAGTATGTGTCAAGAGTCCTATGCCCTCACCATTTCAGAACCGCACGCCGAACATCAACGGCAATCAGCAACTCCGCGAGCCGCAGCGCGAGGCCTACCGACACCTCGCGGACTTCGCCCAGGAAATCACAGACGAACGTGAAGTGGGAATCGTTCTGCCAGTCGGCTGCGGCAAGTCTGGGACGATTGCCATCACGCCCTTCGCGTTTCGCTCGGCCCGCACGCTGGTCGTGGCGCCAAACGTCGCGATTGCGAAACAGTTGCTCCGAGACGTTGATCCTTCCGGAAACAGCCATTTTTACTCGGCTAGAGGCGTCCTGAATGGGCAGCCATACCCCGAGCCCGTTGAAATCCGTGGCACGACTGTGAACCGGTCCGACTTAGATGAAGCCGAAATCGTGGTCACGAATATCCAGCAACTCCAGGGAACTTACAACCGCTGGCTCCAGGATCTCCCCGGTGACTTCTTCGACGTTGTCTTGTTCGATGAAGGACATCACAACGTCGCAGCAACGTGGACGACGCTTAAGGAGAAATTTCCAGCCGCGAAGATCGTGAACTTCTCCGCGACGCCGCTAAGGGCCGACGGCGAGTTGATGGCCGGTCGCATACTGTACTCATACCCGATCGCCTCCGCAATCCAAGCCGGATACGTGAAGCGCCTGAAGGCAGTAGTGCTCAATCCACGCACGCTCCGCTATGTGCGCAACGAGGACGGGCAAGAGATAGAAGTCGATCTCGACGAGGTCCGTCGGTTGGGTGAGGAAGATGCAGACTTCCGACGCAGCATCGTCACATCTACCGAGACGCTAAATACGATCGTGGATGCTTCCATCCGGGAACTGGATCGTCTTCGCACCGAGAGCGGTGACCCGGCTTTGAAGATCATCGCTTCTGCGCTTAACTTCGATCATTGCCACCAGATCGTAGGAGCCTATCGGGCACGCAACCGCCGCGCCGACTATGTCCACTCTCGCGAAGAGGGCACCGCGAACGAGCGCGTCATGCAACGGCTGGAGGCAGATCAACTCGACGTTATTGTCCAAGTCCGAAAGCTCGGAGAGGGCTTCGACCATCCGAAACTTGCAGTTGCCGCGGTCTTCAGCGTGTTCGGCAATCTCTCGCCGTTCGTGCAATTCGTCGGACGCATTATGCGGGTGACCGACCAGAACAATCCCGCGAGCTTGCGCAACCGTGGCGTGGTCGTATTTCACGCGGGTGGAAACGTCGCCCGCCGTTGGGAAGACTTTCAGCGGTACTCCCAAGCCGACCAAGAATTTTTTGACCAACTATTGCCGATCGAGGGGTTGGATTTCGGGGTTGGTGACGAGCTCGAAATCGAGCCGGCGGCCCGGGACATCCGGGAAGGCCTGGAAGTCCGCGGGCAGACCGGTGTGCATCTCCAGGAGATCCCACTTCTGCACGACCAAGCCGCGATCGAGGCGCTCCACGTGCTTCAAGGACGGGGATACTCTCCAGATCAGGTCCGGGACGCCATGCAGGAGCTACAGCCCGTCCCGGTAACCCGTCAGCGTCAGCGTCAGGCAGCTCGAAGTGAATTGGACGCTCGGATTACGACCGCAACCGGACGTGTCCTAGCCGAGAGACAAATCAACCCCGAGGGGCGAACGCTGGACCGCAGTCGCCGAGGCCTCAGCAACTACGTTGTTCTGAAATCTGCGATTGACCGCCAGGCGAATGCGCTGGTTGGCCGTAGCTCTCGTCAGCGGCATGAGTTCTCGCGCGACGAACTCGACCGAATTGAAGATGACCTTGACGGAATCGTCGCCCGAGCCGTCGCGGAGGTGTTCGGTGGGTAAGCTTCGTTCGCTCGTCATCAGGATCGAAATCGACGCCGCGCTGCGCGCTCACAAATGTCAGGCGAACGCGCGTCACGAGATTAAGCGGGGTGATCAACGGCTTAACGTGCGGGCGGGGCGCAGTTGGGATAGATATTGCATGGACTGTGCCCGGAAGATTGTCGACGCTAGCGTTGCCTCGCTCACCTCAGTGTCGCGCGTGATCGCATCCCGCGAAACCCTGTCCGTCGGCGAAGGCGAACCGGATCTTCCACTTCCAGAAAGGTCGGGTGTCTAACGTCTCGACGATGTTGCAGGTCCTCTGCTTCCTATAAGTCCTAAAGCGAGGCCCACTCCCTACCGGGGACGCTTATTGTCGTGTGACTTCAGCCGCAACAGCTTGCGGCGCTCGGAGACGGTACAGCTTGATCGGATGCAGCTCTAGTCAGGCAGCCATCGCTTTCTTCGCGGCTTGCGCAAGAAAACCGGATCGAGTGAAGCCGTGCTGTTCGGCATAGTGGTCGATCTCGCTCAAAACGTCGGCGGGAAGCGCACACTCTTTACCTCTTCCGCAGGTGCTAGAATGAGCACGGCAACGCGGTTTCTATTCTCGGCGTTCGCCATGATCTCCTCGAGAGAGGAGGGTTCAGGTACGGCTTCGCCATCCTCCGCCAGTCCCTGTAGATGAAGGGCCAAGGCTTCAGCGGCCATAGCGCGCGCATCGTCCAGATCCATACCAGCGGTGATCACGCCGGGAAGATCAGGAAAAGAAACGCCGTAATCGCTGTCTGCGTCGTTATGGATCAGGGCAATGTAGTGTCGCATGAAAGCTCCCCTCCTTTGGGTGGGCCGATGGCCCTCTCTATACGCTGTCATTTCAACTTCAAATCGGCTTGCTTCTCGATGCTCTTGATCGTTCCGATCGGGATATCCCTCTTAGGATGGGGGACCGTGACGCGGCCCGACTTAGTTGGATGCTTGAACTGAACGTGGCTACCCTTCTGGTCGACCTGTTCCCAACCATTGGCCTTGTTGCGGATAGGGTTGTCTGCGATCGCGGATGGCGACGGATCATAACGTTGCGTGAAGCGCAAGCCGCCGAATGACGCCGGCACAGCCCCTTCTCTTGAGCAACCCTGGAGAAACCGAGTTCATTCTCGCTGCAGCGGACTGGATGATGACCGACAGTCCACCGAAGAAAAAGCAAAGGCAGAGTTCCCCGGACAAGCTCTCTGACGACTACAACGCACTCATTTCCGAGATCGCGGAAGCACTCAGGAGGCTGCATCCGCAGGTTTCTTGGTTACCAGCGATGTCTTCGCAGGTTCAGCGACTGGTTCAGGGTCTCCAAAACATACCAGATTAGGTAGGCTTGAAGAACAGCCACCGTGCTGTACATAGTCGATCCGCGCCGGAGGATTGTGGTCGCCGACCGCGCGTCGAGAACCGCGATGTGATTGCGCAGCGCCTTGATCTTCTTTAATTCCGCTCGACCGACCAAATAGAAGATCAGCGTAATGGAGTTTGCTTGGCCCGCGCCGGCGGAGCCGTGGCCTGTGCCTTTCGTGCGGTGCCAAAGAAAGTCTAGGAGAGCTGTCCCGTCGAATTCGAAGGCTCGGTACCGGGGGCGGTTGCGCTAATCAGAAATGACTCTCAGTGCTTCCACCAAAAGCCTATTGTCGTCTTCAGTGCGGCTTGCGATGCGCAAGAATCGTTTGCCATTCTGAAGCGTCTTGCCGCCATTGTGCCTGATCAATATCCGTCTATCTTTTAAAAGTTTTGAGGCGATCACGTCCCCATCCGGAAAATGGGGCGGGAGTTCGCAGAACACGAAATTTGCATCCGGCTTCAGAACTCTCATGCCGTCGATGCTGCGTAGGTCTGCGTACAATTTGTCCCTGTCGCTGCCTACCCTCATCCAACTCTGCTTCGCCGCGTGCGCCAGGTGAGGAAGCTTGCTTAGAAAAAACTCCGCAAACGTGTTGACATTCCACGTGGGCAGGGCAGCTCTAATTTCGTTTATCGTCTGTGCATTTGCCGATGCCGCATACCCGATCCGCAAACCGCATGTCCCGTAAATCTTTCCGAGGCTTTTGAGAACGATCACATTGGGAAATTCGAGCAAGTGATTTTCCAGGCTCGCACTTCGTCCGACTTCACTAAACTCGATGAATGACTCATCGATCAATAGGAGTTGCTGTTGAGCTCGAAGCGCGGAAGCGAGATATAGCAAATCCGCATAGGGAACGATCCGCGAAGTTGGATTATTCGGCGATATCACGACCGCGCCGTCGACACCATTTGCACGCGCAAACGCTGCATAGCAGTGCACATCGAGTTCAAAATCTGGCGGTGGCAGGATAAAGCGCGACAACTGCCCGGGCAAGGCGGTGGTTTCATAGGGATTGAAGGTTGGGACCGGGACCGCAATCCTCATACCCAGTCGACCAAGAAGGATGGGAATCAGTTCAGCCACGCCATTGCAAATGACAAGATTATGCGCCGGAATCTTCACCGCATCCGCAAGAAGCTGAAGCATCTGCACATTAGGAGAGGGATAGCAGGTGATAAGCCGCGGTAGAGCGTCCTTAAGTTCGTCAAGGAACGCTTGCGGCGGAAAATATGGATTCACCAGAAGGACGAAGTCCTTGATGTCATACTTCCAATAGCCGCCGGGGAATCGGTTGACGAGGTCAGAGACGTCATCCGACCTAAGCGGTACGTTGATTTGTGCAGTGCTGTTCATGAGTGAGACCAGCTGAAACGTTTCAGGGCCGACGAAAATTCCAGAACGATCGCGTCCTCTCGATTAGCTCACGGCGAACGACCATCGGTCTGCGCCGATTCGCGTGAAAAAATGTGCCCGGCAATATGACTGGTGCGCGCACATTGCAATTGGCGAGACTACACGCCATCACGTGACCTGCATGGTAGGGAAGCCTGCAACAAGCAGCAGCTCACTCGCTGGATCATACTTCCATCCGCAATCAAAGGGACCGACTGGCCAAAGCCGCCGATGATGCGACTGCGAAGATGCTTATTGCCGCATACATTGTTGCGCTGAGTGGTGGCACACGAACAGGCGCAACATGCGCCATAGCGAGCAGCAAGAAGCCAATGCTCACGACGTCAGAAAATGCTTCAGTAGGAATGAGAGGTTTAAGAAGAAATAAGAGCGCCAGGAACGGCACGTCGTAAGACAAGGGAACGCCTAAGAAGCACTCATCGCACGACCGGCCAAAGTTCGCAAAGTAGCTAAGCCTTACTGCACCAGCGACCAGTAGCATGGTTGCGGTCGCAAGGGCGAGCGGCGAGGCTTGGCTGACTTGTACCACAATTACCGCAGGCAGAACGGCTCCATAGACAATATCCGCAAACCCGTCGAGGCTCGCTCCCATCTTTGCAACATCTGGATCGCGACCCTTCGTACGACCTGCCACAAACCCATCGAGGTGATCCGATAGAACAGCCCAAAGCGCTACTGCCACAGATAGCTCGAGGCGCTCAGAGAGAGCAAGAAATAGGCTGGTGGAGGAAAAGAGGAGACCTGTGATTGTTATGGCGTTCGCAGGATCCCAAAGGTATTTTAGCATTGGACTCTCACCTAGTCTGCAAATCACGTGTCGGCGTGTAGGCGTTCCTTCGGTTCCTGAAAATGCGCTCGGCAATTTGCAAATCCTCAGCATTATCAATTTCGTACCAGCTGAGGCCATCGCATCGCGCCGCTGCGAGCTGTAAACCTCGTCTTTCTATCAGATAACCCAAAAGTTCTTCGGTGTAGGTCTGCCTAGCCCCGGCAGCGATGATATCGTCCAGCGCCGGAACGATCGTTGCCTTGAGTGTCGGCGCCGAGAGACGTAATAGGTTCATCGTCTTGAATAGCTTTGGGCCATCCGCAACAAGATTTGACGCCGTTTGCTTCATTCGAAAGCCTGAGATGGAGCCGTTCTGCGACAACAGAACGGCTGATCCTTCCATGGAATCATCGAAGGGAGGGACTGCGGCCACGTCAGTCCCACGGCACACAATCAAGTATCGCAATGCATCCTCTTCGAAAAAGACGTCGCCCTCGAGAAGAAAGCAGTCTCCGGAGAGAAGCGCGTCGCGCGCCAGCCACAAAGAATAGGCGCTTCCGGTGCGGTCAAAAACAGTCGACTCGACATATTTGATTCTGAGCCCGCCAAAGCGGCTGCCGCAGGCATACTGAATGGCGTCTTTGCGGTAACCCACGACGATCGTCACCTCTTCCACGCCGACAGTTTCCAGATTGCGCAGAGCGTTGTGAAGAATCGAAGTGCCATTGACCTCGATGAGCGGCTTCGGCCTCAGATCTGTCAGAGGACGCAGGCGAGAGCCGCAGCCAGCGGCGAGAATAACGGCGTTCTTGGGAGCATCGATCACCATTTAGTTCCTTTTCGTCGCTCCGCTAAGGTGAAACACCTACGAGTGTCTTCGCCGCAGCGTATGCTTGCTGAAGCGAAATCAAGCTTGCCGGAGCCTTGAAAATGAACCTCAAGCGTGAAGGCAGACAAATGGTGCTCGTCGGTCCTTTTCCAAAGAGCAGGGAGGCCATGGATCCGGTACCTCGAGCTGCTGCCCAGATGGCAAAATGCGTAATTCGGCCGAGTGAGGCGTGCTACGCCATCTAAGGACATCTCAGTACAACGAAAGCCATTTGAGATTGAAGTCGCACCTGGCCAGCTAGCAGGAAGTCCAGGACGGTAGGTCTTCGGCAACGAATATGCTCCTGTGTCGACGAAACCCTATTTGCGCAATTCAGCGTCGGGCCGCAGATATAACGCTTCCGCACGGGCGAGTTCGTCGTACTTCAAAAGTTCGAAGACTTCGTCGAGAGTAGCAATATTCGGCTCAACGCTCGCGGTGTTTTCCTCAGCGATGATGCGACGGCAGACTTGCCGCATTGCCGCTATTGCCGCTCGCATGGAGTGGTTGGCCCAGATCACCGTTGAGATGCGGGCTTTACGGTATACAGAGATCGGCGTTCGGTAGTATTTCGTCGGAACGATCACGACGGGCAATGTGCTCTGCCAGGCGCGCGCGAACGAAAGGATTTCGTCCGCGGTGCTCCTTCGCGAATGAATGAGGATCGCATCGGCTCCCGCGTCGGCGTAGGCGTGAGCGCGCAAAAGTGCTTCGTCCATCTCATACCCAGCGATCAACGCCTCGATCCTTGCCACCAGAACCAAGTCGTCCGCGACCGTATCCTTCACTGCCCGGAGGCGGCCCGAGAATTCGTCGATATCGGCGAGGGGGTGCCGATCCCCAACAAACGAGTTCATCTTCGGAAAACAGCTGTCTTCCAGTGCAACACCCGCGGCGCCCCGCTCACGGAGCTTGCGAGCCAGCAGGCGGGCATTGTTGAAGTTCCCGAAGCCGCCATCTCCGTCGACAAGGACCGGAAGTTGGCTTGAATCCACGATCCGCTCAACGGCGTCGACAAGCTGGCTCCACGAGGCTTCGTTCGCGTCGCGGTAACCTAGAGAACAGGCAATCGACAGACCGGACGCCCAGAGCCCCTTGAATCCCGAGCGCTGGGCGATTGTAGCGGACAGGCCGTCATGCGCTTCCATCAGAAACGAGAGCTCACCATTCGAGCAGACCTGGGTGCGAAGTATTTCGACAGGCGACGGCCGAGTGCATTGATGACCTGCGTTGGGCCGATTGGGTTGTGATTGATCCTTCATACAGAAGTCCTGAAGGCCGGCCTTCCATTGGCGCAAACCGCACTGCTCATACCTTTTTGTTGTGATGCCGATCAATGACCAGCGTTGGTAGTTGATTGGGACGTAAAAGCTTGCATTATCGCCATAGCATGGCGCCGAACGCGGGGCTGTTGTGATGGGTGGGTCGGAGCCGACACCTTGGAAAGGAAAGCTTTGGTGCAAATGAAGGATCTCGGCTCGCCAGCCGGGTGCTACGGCCCTTCACAGAGCATTCACCCTTGCAGGAGGAACGCCTGGCCAAGGGTGATATCCAGCTCACACAGATGTTGAGCAAATATCGACTGCTACGGTTGTCGTAAATACTGCTGTTGCGTTTTCGACATATGTCGCAATCCCGTCGATATGGCTGCAGTTGGATGGCAGTCTCCGGAGAAGTGAACCGGCAATCTCCCAAGATCTTGTCCTGCTGCGAGAGTTTGCGGTGCTACTGACTGGTACGGCATTTGCTGATCTCATGCCACGTCCTCTCAGCTCCAGGAGAAACTCATGGCGGATGTGCAAGAGGTTGTGCTGTCGAAACGGCAAAAACAGTGTTTGCGATGGGTCGAGGAGGGGAAGTCATCCTGGGCCATCGGAGTCATCCTGAAAGTAAGCGAGAACACCGTCAACTTTCACGTCAAGAATGCGATGCGAAAGCTGGAAACGACCAGCCGTACCCAGTGCGTCGTCAAGGCGCGGCGTCTGCGTCTTATTGAGTAACGGCCGCGGTTCCGTTGCCGCTGATGCAGAGCGAAATGTAAGGGGCGACTGTGGGTTGCTCCGGCGGAATGCGAAGCGAATTGCGCGCCCGCAGCTGTATAGCCATAATACAGGCGTTGTTACGATGAACAGGGCGTGCTTCTATTTCGTCGCCGATCGTCACTGCGGGGCGCCGCGGACCACTAGGCGAGGTGAGATCATTGGCGTGTAACGCTCTTGAAAGCTCGACGGCCGGTCGGATCTCAGTGTCAACGTTGTGATCAATTGCGAGAATTGGTAGGTGACGCATCAATGGAACGTATCGCTGCGGATGAGATGGCGTTAAGCCCGCGAACGCGTTCCGCCTCAAGATAGCGCGATGCAATGAAACCGACGAGTTCTTTGGCCTTATGCTTGCGTAGTGAAACTGTTCCAGATGGACAGTCGATGGCGCGTCCTTTGAGTTCTCCTCTTATGTCGTCGCGCGGAACGAGTCAGGACGGCTCATGTTCAGGTGCATAACGATGTAACGCTCATCGAGCGGAGGCAATGATTGGCCGATGATTGTCGTCCGGCAGAATCTGCCCGGAAAGCCTCTGGGCTGCCTAATTGAATGCTTGAAGTGAGCACGCTCAAGAAATCGGCTGCGACGATTAACGAGTGCCCCGGCTTCGACAGGGCAGCAGGTGCAGAACAACGGTCACATCCTAAATGTTCTGCAGTTCACGGGCTTGGAATATCGAGCTCGATCTCACGCGTCACTTCGATGATGCTCTCTGGATGGCGTCCGTTCTTGAAGAGAGCGTATTTCAGAGCTTCAGCGCGGTTGGTAAAAAGCCCGCCAAACGCGCCCCGTTGTTCACGGGCAACCCAGTTACCGGCCCGATTTCTGCCGACAAACACGATCGGCGGAGCACAGTCACTTGAAGAGGAATCGAGGACCTGAATGAGCATGTCCCTTCGGTGAGGCTCCGGCTCGCGATCGTAAAGCGATTGTTGACTTTTCGTGCTACTCACATCACGGCATTCGAGAACCAGCATCAACGACTTCAAAGCTTGGCTATTGGCCGCCAATCGGCTGTAGCCTTCGCTGGGTGGCAAGTATTCATCAACCTGGAAGGAATAGCTCAAACGGGAACGGAGTTCTCCTATCAGTTCTGAGAAGAGAAGAGGGGTTTCGCGAGGATGCGCTGCCCGAGCGCGCCAACGGCGAAAAGTACCGTGTGTGTGCTTGCGGGGTGTCGCTGTTGATTTGGGGCCAGATGATGCGGTGGATGCTTAAGGGCTTAAATACGTCCTCACCACTCCGGCTGTTTGCAGGTCTTCATTTGATTTCGGAAGCGAAGATGTTCACCTTCGGCGCATAGTTGATAAAGACGGCAACGCTGTCGCGAGATGGAGAGTGGCCGCCCCGAGGACACGCGGTCGGGCAAGCGTCTGTTCTTCGGATCACGATAGCTGCTGGTATGCCAGGTGGGGTGACGGCACGCTCGTTCCTGATCCACTGCCGTCACTCGCGTCCTTCACGATGCCGCCGTCCCGCATCCTCGTCGGCGCAAACGGGGTGGCAGACGAACGATGATCGTGTCGCGCTGCGCTCCCTCGCACAGTGTTCAATGACTTTCCGCAACACCCGTGGCTTGTTACCGTGGTCGATCGAGAGGTAAACGTCGCATCATATGAAGCGTTGTGTGAAGCCGGAATTCTGCTCAAAGGACGGTGCACGCGTTGAATCTGCGGCCGTGCGCGCCGCTCGGCGGAAAGAAGCTTACCCGTCTATTTCGGAGGTAAGCATCAGGCTGGCCAGCGGTGCAGCGCTGCGTCCCGTTCACGGTCTCTGACGATCGAAACGACTGGCGCTGGCTGCAGATGACGGGTGGTCCGGCCCGGCGCTCGCCAAGGTCAGCTTCGCAACCAATGAGATGGTCATGCGGAGTGTCGGTCCAGAGCAGGAGCTGGCCGTCCGTTTTTACGCATGGAGAACAATCACCCTCTCAATCCGCTGATCCGGTCCCGCGCTGCCCGTGTCCAATCGGAAGAAAGCCAAACACTCTTGCCATGTGTGCGCGCCACACCCGATCTCTGCGGTAGTCGAAAAGTCGCCTCTCTGGAGGCTCGCGAGGTCAGTCCTATGTCTGCCGAAGGCGTTGGACGCTTGGACGCGGCTACCGCTTCCCCAGTTTGGGCTGCACCCGAGGCCGCCTCTCCGTCGTGGGTGCGCCGGGTGCTTTCGAATGAGCTCGGGCCCCGGAAGGTGCATGCACATGGGGGGAAGTGAATGTTCTAACCGCAGCGCTTTTTTGGAGCGAAGTGTGGATGTCGCGCCCAGTAGCTTTCCGGCTTCGTTGCGCCCATCCAGCGATCCTGCTCGAGCAGAACGCGGGTCCGGTTGTCCAGCGTGGCCCGCTAATCGCCGGACCGCATCTCGCGGCTGAACGACGACGCGTCAGCGTTGCGACAACCGCAAGCTGACCAACCCGGGAATCACCGGCGATCGGTTACCCACCGCCAGCTACACGGCGCAAGGGCAACGATTGATTCGTGAGGTTGTGGCCTTTCTCGGGGGGGGGAATTGCCTCAACTTCGCGCACAAGAACCGAGAGGACGCAGAACGCCAGTCGCGAGTTGCTAGCTCGCCTGTTCTTCGCCGAGAGTGCGGACTGATGAGGAGGCATAGGCGGCCGAGACGAGCTTGTAGCAACAGCATGCTTTCTCTTCGAGCAATTTGTGTTCATCAATCTGCAAGACGCCCCGCATCTTGCGAATCAGCCCTTGCTCCTCGAAGCGGATCAAGGTTTCGGTCACCCCGGCGCGGCGCAGTCCCAGCACCGAGGAAAGGTAATCGTGGGTGACTGGCAGCACGCGGGCGTCAATAGCTTCACTAGTAAGGCAAAGCCAGCTCGCGAGGCGCTGTTCACGAGGGTGCCGAACCCCGCACAATCCTGTCTGGACGCACTGAAATGTTAGCGCTTGCACGTACTCAAACAGGTGGTCTTTGATCTCGGGATGCACCTTCATGATCCGACGGAGATCCTCGACGCGAATTCTGTGCGCGCTTCCGGGGAAGACGGCGACAGATTGATGGGTTGAAAAATGTCCTCCCCACAAGAAGGAAGTGCCGACCGCGCCCCGATAGCCTATGACTGCTGTTTCGAGCATACTGCCCGCGGTAACGACTCTGAGCGAGACGAGGCCGCTCTCTACAAAGTAGACGTGCTCGACCGGCCTTTTTGGCTCTTGCAGGACCATCCGTTCTTTCAAGGCGACCGGCTCGAGGCACTCCCCTATTGCCGCAAGCTGTTGGATAGGAAGACGCGCCAAGATTACGTTCTTCACAAAGGGCCGTTTCGCAGGACGCACCGGAAGAGAGCGCAGAGGCTCCGGTCGTGTGCCGGGCAGCTGCTTGAGAGCTCTATCTTGAGAGCAGTCAAGTACTTGGAGGACGGCGGGCACGCGATCGGTCATAGTCCCTCTCCTGGCAGGAGGCTTTTTGCTCGCCTGCGCGCTGACCGTAACGAGAACGTGATTACGACTATAGCAACATCTTCATCTTGATTGATGCAACGAGTAACTCATCGACGCCCAAATCCCGCGTTGAGGGGCCTGTCTTCGACGATTTTCAACCAAGCGAATGAAGGCGCCGGCTCCTCCGACTCAACGCGCGACATTCTTGCCTTTGCACTTGTCGTCCAGGACATTGCCGTATGACCGGGCGCTACGTGCGTCTTTCTCGCTAGGCATGATTGAGATCTCAAGAAGCCACCGGCGAGTGGAACGGACAGGTCAACACCTCGATTGCGGGCGCAAGACGATTGCCCGCATCCGTGCAATCAATCGTCTGGGGGAAGCTCAACCGGAACAGCAAATCCAACCTTTACGCGATCCAATATGACCATGCTCTTGAAGCCCTTGATGTCGCGATTTTCGTAGAAGAAGCGCCGCGTGAACTCCTCGTACTCCTCCATGGACCGCGCGGTAATGTACAGGACGAAGTCGGCATCGCCCGTGACGTAAAAGCCGTGGACGACGTCGATTGATGATTTGATGGCTTTTTTAAACCTATCGATGATATCGGCGCTTTCCCGCTCCAAGGTCACCAGTGCAAGCACTTGAATAGGTCGTCCCACCGCCCTCGGCGATACAACCGACACGTCGGCCTGGATGATGCCCTCCGAGCGGAGTCTCTTCAACCGTCGTTGGCACGCGGTAGGAGAAAGCCCGGCCATCTCGCCAATCACATCTGAAGTCAGACGGTTATTCTTTTGCACGATCTCGAGAATGCGGGCATCTATTCGGTCGTACTGCATAACCACCTCCCAGCCTGAGACGAATTTCGCCGCGAGATGCCCCCTCCGCGCAGGAAATCCTCGATGGTGAAAAATACGAGGAAATCTTCCGTGACAAAGGCCCAACTTGGATGGGCGTTGTCGCATACGACTATCAAAGTAGGGATGAGGGGCCTTGCCATCGGCATTTTGCGGCGCAGCAGGGAGCGAAGCCGCAAAGCCGGCCTTTCGGATGAGAGATCCGGGCCTTCGTTTTCGACAAAAGATGTGAACCAAAGCGAAGCCGAAACGCAACCGAGCTGTGCCGCGTGATAAATTCGTGCGGAAACGGGCATCTTGATTGAGGTTAGCCAGCTACTCGCCCGCTGACGAGCGCGCGCCAAGGCGCCGTTTTGCCTCTGAGAGGCAAACCATTGGGTCGACTTCGTCCTCCAGCGCGATAACATCCGCAAGAGCTTTCGCTAGCGGCGTTCCTGTTAGCCGTTGACGCAAGCTCGCGAGGTGGAGATTGCCGCTGGTCAGCTTTTTCTCCTTTAGTGTCTCCATTTTGCAAAGATCGAAACGGTGCTGGCAGTGCATGTTGTTCTCCGCCCCCTGCGACCCGCAGCTCATTCTTCGTTGGTCGCTCGCCGGAACTCGCGTGCCCCGTCGTCCCTGTTTCCGGAGCTGGGCAACTCTAAAAAACGGCATGCGTTCCCCGTGCACATTGCTCCAAGCTGGATTTGGTCTGCTGGATGACGCGCACTGCGTGTCGACTTTTGTTCTTTGAATGATGTTGCCTCTCAATCGGCTTGATCGAAGGAGCTGAGCGTATTTCGGCCGCTTGCGTTCGACAGGTTCGTCAACATCATTTGCGCAGCTGAATTGCCCCGACGAGGCTCAAGCTCGTCCGTGTTGCTCAGCTCGTCTGGACTGCCCGATTGTGCCGTCCCGCTTAATGTCCCCCGAATGATCGTACTTGCTGCGTCTCCGTCCATTTCGGGTGAACTTTGCAGGGGCCGGACTCGGGGCCAAAGCAAGCAAAATGAAATCATGATTGCGATGGTGGGTATGCACCAACTGCGGCCGCTACGGTACAAAGCTGGTCGCAGGGCGCCTTGTCCGCGGCTCGTTTTGCGCGCGTCAGCCGCGACCGGCACAGGCTATAGCCTGCTCGTAACCCATCTTGCTGGAGACGCGAAGCCCTCTCCCCGGCGGCTCGAGTTTCGCGCGGTGATGCTGCTATCGACGCACAAATCGGTGCGCAATGTACAGCTCATATGCATTCTCCGCGAGGTGGGTACGATTCGTATGCAGTCATTAAGGACGCATGCCCCTGCCAAACTGGTCAAAGATTCGAGCTGCAATTTCGTTCGTTGGCGCGTAGGCCGCCCGCATTGTTCGTGCCGCCGGCAGAGCATTAAGCCGACCACATCGGAGGTATCCTCCTCACACTATGAACAGGGGCATGTCATGAAAGGTGATCGTATCACCGCGCAGGGCCACAACCTGACAGAGCCAAGGCGGTGAGCCGCGGCAGTTTGATAGAAGAGACTTCTCTGCAGGTTTCTACCTCGTATTCGGATGCGCGCTGATGCGCCGCGGGCGGACCACGCCAGGAGCCCTATGATGGCCGTCTATATCGTACCGTCGGCAGGCCGGAGCGGGCGACCGATGTTGGCGAGCAAGATCTGCGACATCCAGAGGATTGACTACTCCATAGACTCGTCAATGCGCGCTGGCGCCATTCAAATGGTGCCGATCAGGACGGTGACCTCGCCACAGCGCCCAAGTCTTCCTACCGTCGAGGCCCATTGTGCGTCGCCGCCTATGACGGCAATGCACTCATCAAATCGATGAAGCCAAACGTCGTCTTGCCTTAATCCGACATCTCGTCGCCTCATCCGCCACGACCGCCTCGAAGTCCTGGATGGATGCAGCAATCCGACCATTTTGCTCGACTGGTCAGCTTCCGGAAAGGTAGACCGGCCATCCTGGCGTAGTGGAGATATCTCGGGGCTGATCTGCGATTGCATCGAACGCAAACATCGTCAAACGGAGTCACGAGATGTTTCGAATCCATGACACGCTCGACACCGCAACGTTGGATTCCAGCAGTACACCAGGCCCGACCCAGCAAGATGAAACCACGGGCCAGGCGGCCTTTGACCAGCACCTGGACGAGATACCGTTGGAGCAAGAGCAACAAGGAGGTGCAGGTCCTTCCGATGCTGTTGTCTCGGGCGAGGTGGAGGATCGCCTCGATACGGTAAACCAGAAGCCCGACATGAAGCTGGTCGTCATTTCGAACCGCGTTGCGCCGTTCGACCCCAATAAACCCCAGACCGGCGGGCTTGCGGCGGGCCTCGAGCCGGTTGTTGAACGTTCCGGCGCGGTCTGGATGGGCTCCTCGGAGAACCGCGGCGATGGGACCGAGCAGCCCCTGCCGCTCGTGAAGACCGGTGCCGGCGATGTGGCGAGGCTCGATCTGCCGGAAGCGGACTATCCCGGCTATTATCGAGGTTTTTCGAATTCGACGCTATGGCCAGCATTGCACTCCCTGCCCGACCAAATGTCGGGCTCCACAGCCGATTATGATAGCTCGGGCTCCGATTATGACAGCTATCGAAAGATCAACGAGTTTATGGCGCGTGCGGCGTTCGACTTGCGGGATCGGGACGCATTCTGGGTGCATGATTATCATTTGCTTCCGCTCGGGGCCGAACTGCATAGGCTCGGCATCGAGCGGCCGACCGGCTTTTTTCTGCACACGCCATGGCCGACGCCCGACATGATAGAGCGCGTACCCAACCATCGCGAACTGATGAAGTCGATGCTGGAGTACGATCTGCTCGGTTTTCAGACGAACTGGGATTTGAACAATTTCCTGGCCTGCCTGCGAACCTATTTCAGGCTGGAGAGCAAGGATGGTGTCGTGACCACGCAGCGTGGCCAGACGCGACTTCAAAAATTCCCGATCGGTATCGATCCCAAGCAGTTCGCAGAGTATCTTGCGGCAGACCTTTCGCCCGCCGAGCAGGAAAAAGTCTCGTCACTATTGCAAAACTTCGAGGGCGCCAAGTTTGCGATCGGCGTAGACCGGCTCGACTACACGAAAGGTATCGACAAGCGGGTCGAAGCATTCAACCACCTTTCAGCGGCCGAGCCGGGCAGCATCTCGCTGTTGCAGATCGCGCCGCCCTCACGCGCCGACGTCGACCAGTATCGGAAGTACAAGGAGGACGTGGAGAATGCGATCAACCACGTCAATGCCGAGCATGGCACAGACGACTGGAGGCCAATCCACTACACGAATGACTCGTTCAGCCAGGCTGCGCTGGCGCGTCTTTACCGCGCGGCACATGTCGGTGTGGTCACGCCGCTGCGGGACGGGATGAATCTGGTAGCGAAAGAATATGTTGCTGCCCAAGACCCGGAGAATCCTGGCGTTCTGGTCTTATCGAAGTTTGCAGGTGCGGCTGAAGACTTCAACGACGACGAGGCGCTGCTGGTGGATCCAAACCACCCCGAAGAGATCGCAGACGCTATTTCGAAGGCGGCTAACATGCCGCTTGAGGAGCGTGTCAAGCGCTGGCGGTCGATGATGGACAAGATTGAATCCTACACCATCCACGACTGGTCGGCGGACTACCTCCGGGAGCTGGACAAAAGCCGCATCACCGTTCCGGCTGATCAGTGCCTCAATTTCGGTCTCGGCTGGACCAACGTGGCTCAGATGCCGCTGTACCGGAACTATAACAAGGCCGTCACCGCCTATAACGAGATCGACCCAGCGGATGCCGCTTTGAGGGAGGCTGCCTATGCAGACGTGAAGTCGACCTTTGAGGCTTTAGCGGCCCCACTGAAGCATACACAGGACAGACTCTGGGATCTGCCGGCGGCGACAGCTTCACGCGATGGTCCTCGCGGACAAGAGCTCGGTGCCCGCGAGGACTGACCGGGCGAAAAGCATAGCACGGCGGTTGACAGGCTTCTGTAGCAGGAAAAAGGAGCAATCAAGGTCTTTGCGCTGACGCGGTTCTTGCGGGCGGCGCAGGCCCGCATGATCACAGGGAACGTTAACGAGCTGCGTCAAGACATCATGCGAATGTTCCATGACCGAAAATGGGAGCGATACAGTCAACTTCATGTTGCTATCTGTAAACGACGCTGATGCGAGTGGTGGCGACGCCAGTCGGTGCGCTGCTGCCCATTGATCGCTCCGCCCGGAAAGCGCCGCTTGCCTCTGGGGCCGCACCAGCACCGTTACGGAACAGTTCGCAGTGAGGGTTGCACTAGCCTCGAGCCGGCTCGGATGATCCGGCAGCAGCGGGCATTCTCGATCGAAAATCTCGCCCTTGATCTCGTTTGTGTAATACGGCTTCGATGAGGACCACGGCTCGTGCGTCGGTCCCCTGCCGAGTAGATTCAGGACGTTTAAGCTGAACCGTAACTCCCTCAAGTGCTGCTGATGCCCAGGTTCATTTCGCCATCTTGTCGCACGAAAGAACCTAATCTGGTGCTTGTACCTGTTGTTGATTGTTGGCTCGATCTCAAGACGTGTTGCAACCTAGAGCGTTTCTTGTCGGTTTCTACTCTCCTCGTATCGAGCGCAATCCTTTCTGCAATCAGTCAAAGAACCGAGTTACAGGCGTGACTTGTGTGTTTCGCAAGGAAAAAGCTCGTCCAACTCGGCAATGCCTGCGGTCAACGCGGGTCAGGGATTGCCATGCATACCACCCTTAGCCTGATGTCGATCTGGCTGCTGATCAATGCCATGATCTTTGTCGTGATGATGCCCGTCGACAAGTCTGCCCCGTGACGCCCGCGAGAAGGAACAACCTCATATGCGGAGGTAAGCAGCATCGCTGCGTCCCGGGTCTTTGCCACTGAAGATCGAAAGGTCTAACGCTGTCTGGCCGGCGGTCCGCCGACACGCTGTGCTGTCCGCTTGGCAACCAATGTCCGCAACCGGACATGGTTGTGCAGCCCCGAACGGCTGAAACTTGCGACTCTTTAGCCGGCACGCAGCTTGCAGTGAACGGTCCGCAACATAGCGCAAGCCGCGGTATGTCATGCGCTTGTGTGCTTTCCGCCGCTTCTGCTTGACGCGCCAGGGCCCGCGAGCGTGGCCGCTCGACCTCTTCTGGAGAAAGTCCATGAACACGTCACCCCGCTCCGCCGCGCGGCCTTCGGCTGCCCACGCCACCTCCACGGCGCTTTCACAGGAGCGAACGGATGCGGCGGTGACTGATGATCCATTCCTCTGGCTCGAAGACATCGAAGGAAAAGGCGCAGTGGCTTGGGCTCGCGCCGAGAACGAGAAGACCCTCGGGCTGCTTCAGTCAGATCCTCGCTATCGGCTCTTCTACGAACAGGCGCTCTCCATCCTGCAGGCAAAGGATCGGATCGCATATGTTTCATTGGAACGGCGCGGTTTGGAGAATTTCTGGCGAGACGAGAACCAGGTGCGCGGCGTCTGGCGGCGCACCACGCTCGAGAGCTATCGTAGCCAAGACCCACAGTGGGAGATCATCCTCGACGTGGACGCCTTGGCCGTCGCCGAGAACAGGAATTGGGTCTTTCAAGGTAGCCGCTGCCTTCCGCCTGAAGAGCGCCTCTGCCTGATTGGTCTTTCCGATGGCGGCAAGGATGCCGCGTCCATACGAGAGTTCGACCGCGCCGCCAAGACCTTCGTTGCGGACGGCTTTTATCTTCCAGAGGGCAAGCAGCACGTCAGCTGGGTCGATGGCCACACACTCCTTGTTGCACGGGACTGGGGCGAGGGGACTTTGACGCAAGCCGGCTACCCCTTTGTCGTGAAGGAGCTCAAACGCGCTCAGCCGCTCAGTGAGGCTCGCGAGATCTTTCGTGGCGAGCCCACCGACGTTCAGACGCATCCCTTCGTGCTTCGTGACAGCGAGGGTCATATTCATGTGACGGGCGCGACTCGCGTGATCAGCTCTTTCGAGTACGAGTATGTGGTCTTCCGCCCCGATGGGCCCGTCAAGCTCAATCTGCCGAAGAAGGCCGCGATGATCGGACTAGTGGGTGGTCGCCTGCTTGTGAAGCTTGACGAAGAATGGACGCCGCCCGGGGATATCAGGTTCGCCGCCGGATCGCTGATTTCGTATGACCTGGCCCAATGGAAACAGGATCCGCTGCGCGCCAAAGCCTCGCTTGTCTTCCAACCTGGGCCCCGCCAGGCCCTGAGCGAGTTAGGCGCCACAAAGAATTTGTTGATCTTGACGATGCTTGACAACGTTCAGAGCAAAGCGTTCGTTTATAAGTACGATCAGGGAGCTTGGTCGGCGACGCCGATCCCGCTGCCGGAACATACAAATGTCAGCCTGTCAGCCGCCTCCGATGAAGCGGACCAGGCCATGTTCACCGTATCGAGCTATCTCAGACCAACGTCAGTCTGGTATTTTGATGCCAAAACCAAAAGTCTTGAGGAATTGAAGACGACACCTACTGCCTTCGATGCGTCCAATCATGTCGTAGAGCAGCTCGAAGCCACTTCGCGTGATGGCACGTCAATTCCTTACTTCCTGGTGCGACCGAAGAACGCAAGGTTTGACGGTGCAATCCCGACGCTTCTCTATGGCTATGGCGGCTTCCAGATTCCGCTTCTCCCCTCGCATCTGGGACCGGTGGGGCGGCTATGGCTCGAACAGGGCAATGCCTATGTCGTTGCGAATCTGCGCGGGGGCGGCGAGTTTGGCCCGCAATGGCATCAAGCGGCCCAGGGGGCGATGAAGCAGACGACGTGGGATGATTTCATTGCCGTTGCCGAGGACCTGATCCGCCGGAAGATCACAAGTCCGCGCCGGCTAGGAGTAATTGGCGGCAGCCAGGGCGGCCTGCTCGTTGGCGCCGCAATCACCCAACGTCCCGAACTCTTCAACGCGGCGATCATCCAGGTGCCGCTGTTTGACATGCTTCGATACACCAAACTGGGCGCGGGCGCCTCCTGGATCGGCGAGTACGGTGACCCCGCCATTGCCGAGCAGCGTGCGTGGATCGAAGGCTACTCGCCCTACCAGAAGCTGGTGGCGGGCAAGACCTATCCCGTTCCCTTAATTCTTACCTCCACCAAGGATGACCGCGTGCATCCAGCGCACGGCCGCAAGGCTGCCGCGAAGCTCGCCGCGCTGGGCCAGCCTTACTTCTACTATGAGAACATCGATGGGGGACACAGCGCCGCGGCCAATCTCATCGAAGTCGCCCGTCAGCTGGCCCTTGAATTCACCTATGCATCGAGCCGGCTTTGTTCTGAGTAAATTCGGTGGACGGGCTGATCGAAGCCGATCAAATCGAGACCATTGGTTTTCTCAACGTCTTCACGTTGCTCAGCTGATTTCATCGAACCCAAGGCGAGAGAGCTGACGAGCCGCCGGCGGCGCGATGAAGCTCCTCAGATGCGCAAGTTACCGGTTTGAACAGCCTCCACCGGTGGCGAGCGGGTTTCCTGGCTTCCCAAACACAACATGACGACGGTAAGTTGCCAGATGCGCTTCCTTGAGGATTGTCTCGGCAGACCCCTGTTCGTCCGACATGGCCCGGCGTGCGGATGACATCCAAAGGCGAACAGCCAAAGCGCACCCCTGCGAGGGGTCTTCGCGCTTGAGAAAGCATGTCACGCAGCTTTCCATGCAGGCATGGCGCGGATTGATGATCCTGCTCCAGGCTGCGCGAAGGAGTTTACGGCCGCCCTGTTGTCGATCAAACCCCTCCGCTCTAGCTCGGCTCCGGATGAGCGCGGCGTGTTCGAGGCTCTGACAACTCTTCTGTAAGCCGCTAGCGTGACGAGTGAAGGAAGGTCAAAACGTCATCCGGATCCTGAAGCCTTGAAGCGAAGTGTCGTCGACGTGAGCGCGCCCTCTGTCGTTTGCACAATGCCGCGGCAGCTAGAGCTCCGGGACAAAAAAGAGCACGTGACCAGCGAAGCGACGCTGGGTCGCTTGCCGCCGGTCTTGATGGCCGGGAGACTCTTCGCTAGATCACAACGGTTCACTATGGAGGTGCCGCGGTGGCAATGGGTATTGTGAAGTGGTTCAATTCGACCAAAGGTTACGGGTTCATCAGGCCTGAGGACGGAGGTCCCGATGTCTTCGTGCACATCAGTGCCGTCGAAAAAGCCGGTTACACCACCCTCGAAGAGGGGGCCCGGGTTAGTTATCAGCCCAAGGCCGGGCGTTCGGGCAAGATGTCAGCTGAAGATCTTCGGGTTGGCTGATCCGACTCGCCTCCGGCAGCTGCTCTCTGCAAGCGTGTTCTCGCGCCTGTCCGGCGATGCCTTGTCACCTCGCGCCGAACCGTTTGGCCTTTCGACCGTCTCTTCCAGCCATGAGGCTGTCTCGCAAACCTCATGACAGCCTTCATCTCCTGAAGCCGTCGACCGATCACTGCCGCCAGAGTTACAGGAGTTGCCAGCCCGGTCGCAATGTGGACGTGGCAAGATATTCCTGCCAGCGGGCCACGAACGGTCCGAACGTACGTTCGTGACCAACACGCCGTGCACGCCGCACGGCTTGTCGCAGCTAACAATGCACGGGCTGGTGCTCCCCTGGATGCATGTGGCTCATGAAGGTGCTCGCACAATCGGGTTCGCCCGTTATGGACATACTTGCCGGCTGCGCTGCGGCTGCAGATCTATTTCTGCTACGCTGATGCCGTGAGCCTTCGAGGGCCGGTGTAAACAAAGGCCGCATTGGCTTGATGCGGCGCCGCGAGGTCAAATCCCAGGGCGCCGGCGCTTGGGGTTAGCCAATATAGTTGAGCTTAACGGCGCCATGTTGTTGACGATGCGCTCCTGACCTTGATCCACTGCACGGGAACTGCACACATACACACGGTCGATCGGCGGCAAGTCTCCTTCCAGCTGACCGTCCTGAAAGTGCTGGCCCGCCAGCCTGCCGGGCGAGCTTACGTTGCCGAAGTCGACGCGCCGTGGAGATCCTAATGAACGCGCTGATCTGCCGGTACAGAGGTCGCCCATCCGACTTTCGTGATCTCAGGGATGAACCACCGGACGGCGATCCCGATGGTGTATTTTTCGGGATGCGCTTGCGCGTTGGATATTCATCTTAACGGACAGCGGCAGCCTCAAAGAACGGCCAGCGCGACAAGTCTAGCGGCTCGATCCGCGGATCGGAGTTGGAGCGTGGCCTCCTAGTGGTATGCTAGGGGCATCCACCGCAACGCTCGGGACTCACACCGTCTATCCGCTGACGACTGGCCTTCCGACGCAGGAGGATCGGCCCGTGCTCATCCAGCACATTGCGGAGATCCTCGATCAGCCCACCATAGCTCCTCGTGCAATGACGCGCCGTTGATCGACAGATTGACGAGTATTCCGTTGTCCGTCGCGATGGTCTTTGGCCCGAGCGCAGGCGCTGTTGCGCTCGCGTGCTCATGCTGTTGATCAAGATGGATCTCCACCATGCAGTAGGTGCTACATAAAGGCTCGGTCCTGCCATACCAATGGCATCGGCGCCAATTCTGGCGCCGATGTCGTTACTCACGAGCCGCCTTCCGCATGGCTCGAGAGGAATCTGGAGCTTGGCTTTGGTGGGCCTTTCAATCGAACTTATAGGAGGCCTGGAAGAACGTACCCCAGCGCTCCATACTATACTTCGCAAACATGCGCGGGTCACCGACGCAGCCGCTGCTGCTGCACAAAGAGTCGCTGTCCTTTTTGGTCCACATGGCCCAATAGCGGCCACCGACCCCGACGCTGATGTTCTGGGTGAGGAAGTAGGACAACACGCCCTCAATCTGGACTCCGCCACCACCATTGCCGCGTTGCTCGTCAAAGGTGGTCTTGTCGCGCAAGAGATGATAGTCACGCCCCTTGAAATCGGTCCATGGCAGGTAAGCGACGTCGGCGCTCAAACGCCAACGCTCGGTCAGCATGGTTTCGGCGCTCAGGCCGATCCGGGGCGCATTCCATTGAGTATCCTCGCCGCCGATGACCCTGTTGTCACCCGGTGGCAAACATGAATCCATCGGGTTAGCCACCTGCATGCATCCGGTCGAGTCCGAGCTTTGGCCGTAATAGGTCCAGCCTATAAATCCGCCGACCTTGTAGTCGGTGCTGCGCAGGAAATCATAACCGACGTCAGCCGTGTAATAAGTGAATCTTCCGTTTGACTGGCCTGAAAGGTTGTTGATGTAGGACAATCCATCCTCGGGTATCCAATCTTCATTATTTATTTTTCCTTTGTTGAAGCGCCCGATGCCAAGGATACTCTTCAAGAACACGCCCCATGGACTATCAACACGGCCGAATAACTCCCCGGAAAGTCCGTCCAGTCCATGATAGGTGAGCCTCGATCCCAGTACGCTGGGGTCTTCAGGCCAGCCATACGGAAATGCGCTGTGATCCCATTGGAATCGTCCCCGGCTCAGCCAGAGCCGCGAGCCGCCTTCGAAGGACCAGCCGGGCGCGTAGGAAATGGATCGTACGCTGCCGGCTGATTTCGCATACAGCGGCGCGTCGGACCATTGTGCGGCCCCTGGGTCCGCACCAAAGTGGTAGTTCAGGCCAATCTTTCCGATGTGATAATTGCTGGACAGGCTGGTTGTGTTCGCCGGCAGAATCGCAAACGGAGGAAACTGCACTGTCGAACCCGTCGCGACACTCGGCCCGCCAAAATGCAGATAGTCATATTCGACGTTCACCGACCATGCAGGCGTTAGGGATTGCTCGACGCCCAGCCCGATGATGCCACCGACCCGGCCATAGTCGAAGTGGGTTTTCTGCTGTGGCCAGCCGCCTTCAAAGTTGTTGATGACATCGCCCCGATTGTTTTGCCAGGCTAGGCCTGCCTTGAGATAGGCCAGCGTGTGCCCGAGCGCGCCAAAGGCGTAACCAACGCGACCGGTGCCGGTGGCAAAGAGGCTCGGACCTGCCTTGCAGTTTGCGCTTACAACGAAGCCGGAGGCGGCGAGGCAGGTGTTTGTACCCTCGGAGACAGCACCGCTGGCATCCAGCTCGATGCCAAACACCCAGCTGTTGTTCTGCCAGTTGTAACCAATCTGGCCACCTGCAAGGAATGCCGGGGTATCGACGATGCCGCCATAGATTGATGGACCGTATGGATTGCTGAAGGAGGTTCGGCCGTACCCACCGCCGGCGTGCCCGCCAATATAGCCTCCAGACCAGTTCCACACCGCCTGTGGCAGTTTAAGTTGTGGCTCAAGGTCCGCCGGCTTGGCCGCGCTGCTTGCGACGAGCGCAATTGTTGTCGCACCACAAAAAATAATTCTCGATCGCATCAAAGTTTGCCCTGCACTTCCCAGTTCACGACCCGGCTCCTTAAGTATCGCCGCACAACAAATGTCGGAGCAGACCAGACACGCGGCAACCACGCGCCAGGGCCGTCCCCGAAGATCACCGCACGACGATTGGTGATGATGTCCCGAACGAAGCAAACCGCATGCCGAGCTGATTCGTATATTCTGCAGGAGTTTCCTAAGAGTGTGTCGCGTCAACTTCCTGACACTGGTCTCAAGGCTGACAATCGAAGCGTGCGAACGAGAAACACGGTCGCAGCCACTACTCGGCAGGCTTGGATCGGAAGAGATACACAGGCGACGTCAAAATCGGTTCGGCCCGCCGGCTGTAGTCCAGTTTCACGAGGACGGCTTTCCTGCGCGTACGCTTCCGTTTCACGAAGATGCGGCCCACCAGCAGGAAGCGCTCGGCATCTGCGTCTTGCGTCTTACCGCGAATTCCCTTGCAGTAAATGGCAATCCGCTTTCGGCTTTGCCGTGGTGAGTTTTTGTACGTGGCCGGCTCAGCCGGGGCAGGCGGTTTATTGTTCCCAAGAATGCCCGAACCCGCCAGCTGCCGACGTTTTCGACCTGCGACGCGATCAAGGCTATTTCGGTGGGAGGCAATGTGAGCGAAGTGCTGGCCGGTGCCATGCCAGGTATTCCGCTGCGATGGACGACGGGCATGTCGCATATCGAGCTCAAAAACGGTTTGATGAGCCATCAGAAATACCGGAAGTACACCAATCTGATGGAGGCGGAGCTCGCCGCGCATCAAGACCTTGGCTGCACCAGATCGGCGCAATTTCTTCGGCCACTCACTGTACGGCAGCGGCCAGAATCTGGTGAACGACAACCCCTTCTTTAGCCGCAACGCCGGTCGTACCGCCTACCTTCCGAATACCGACAACACGGCCACGCTCGGACTGGGATTGCACGTGTATGGCAGCAACAATACGGTGGTTCAGCGCGCCGACCTGCTTTCGCGCGGCGTCGGGGGCGCCGGCATCCGCGTCGACGGCGGAAACAATTCAATAGCAATCCTGCCCGGGACTCGCGTCGATGCGGACGGTGCCAATGGGCGCGCCGTCATGTTCATCTACGGCAAGAATCACACATTCACCCAACGTGGTGACGTGCAGCTGTCGGCAACCATGGCTTCGCCGCAAGCGTCGATTTCGGCAACAACGCGTTAGGGAATCGCCTCGAGTACCGTGGCTCGTACATTCACACCGCGGGCAATGAACCGGCCCCAATCCTCGATGAAATCAATGGTCCGCTGGTCAGCACGTTCAACCTGACCGGACGTCTGGCTGGCAACTATGCGGCGATGTACATGTCTGGGTCAGATCAACGTGATGCGTGGGGCGGTGCTGTCAGGGCACGTCCGTTCAGATTACGCCCAGGTTGATGGGAACGGTGCGCCGCGGCTAACAAAGTTGACGTTCGGTATGACACCCGATGCGAGTGGTCACTCTAGGGGGCAGCCAGACCCAAGCTTTGCATTCCGCTATGATGGCAATATCGTCGGACGCAACAATCTGTCATTTGCAATTGTTGGGCGGCAGCTCTTTTTTTACCGCCCATCATGAGGTGTACGACGCGAATATCGAAGGTACAACGTTGGCTCCGATTACGATGCGCGCACCTTCCAAATCTTCGTTAGAGCTGGGTTACAAGGCTCCCGTCAGCGACCATTCCTTGGTCGAGCCCCATGCCAATCTCGCCTATGTTCGGAGCAAAACAGATGGTTTTAGCGAGAAGGGATGGAGCTGAGCGACCTTTGATATTCGCACCGACACAATGGAAACGACTCTCTCCACCGTCGGCATCCGCACCACTAACAGCCTTCAGCTTGGGCACGTAAGCTCGACAGCACGAACCGACCTTGGCTGGCGCAATGCCTTTGGGGACTACATTCCACTGTCAATAGGTAGCTTCGCTGGAGCGAGGCCTTCAATAATCTCGGCTGCCGCGACCGCGAGGCGTCAGTTCGGATCTGCCCCGTTTCCGATCTGAGTGATATTTCCAAAGCGGCCCAGTTCAATTGTGAAATCCGCACTGCCGACGCCACCGCGAGCCCGCACCTGCAACTCGCCGCTATCGGACACGCGGGCGTGCAGGGTATTGAAAAAGAGCTGCCGACACCTGATGCAACCACCGAGGACCCTCACTTCTTGATCCATCGGTTCTGGCAGAGCGTGGAAACTGCAGGCTGCCAACGTCGTTGCCCGAAGCTCTCGATCGCTTGCTGGCAAAAATCAACCCATAATCGAATGGTTCCCGCCCGGATTCGCCGAGACCTATGCAAAGCACAGAAGGCAGAGATTGCGTTCGTCGAGGCAAGACCCAACAGGAGATCTGCAGCCTGTATGAGCAGTTCTACTGAGTAACGGAGAATCGATTATCGGTTTGATCGGGCTTCTTCGGAGTGCAACTCCCGTAAGCATTTGCTACAGGAACGATACTTCGTCACGTCGAGAGCAGCTCACTGCGTCGAAGTCCAATCAGCTCCGGCTCAGCAGCACGAGACAATCCCTGTGTTGACCAACTCGGGAGACACAGCGGAAGTCACTTTCCGCTCGGTCGATTGCAGAACGACGCAATTTGAAATCTGCCTCCGACAAGGCCGGCGGGAGGGGTAGACCGTCGCGTCGTCATGGTCCCGCGTCATGGCGCTCCATCGGTACTGCTACCCCCGCCGATCAGCCTCAGCAACCGCTTGTTCTGGACTTGCGCAAAATCGACCATAGCATACCCTCTCACTCTTGTAGTTGGCCAGCGCTTGAACCAATCGCGACGCCGCATGCTCCTTCCAGTCCACTTCGATGCCGAGCGACCTCAGCGACAGCTCCACCAATTCGATAGCGCGCTCCTTGTTGCCGATTGCGTAATAATACTGAGCGACCGCCTCATACGAGTTTATTTTCAAACCGCTACCGGCGGGAGGGTTAAGCTTGAGGACACGCTCCGACAAGTCTTTCCCGATAGCGAGGCGCTCGGCCGATGGAAAGTCGGAGTTATCCTTAGATGGATCAAAGAGTTCGCGGATTGCGTACGCCATCCAAAGTTCCGAATTTCTGTCGATCGCATCCCGAACCAGTTTGCGCATGACCGAGATCCCTTGAACATCATGCATTTTATGAAGCAAAACATCCACCTGTTGCGTGCGGAAGGTGATGTCGTCAGGCATTGCACGAAGAGCCTGCTCGATGATCGAAAGCGCACCAGCCCAATTCTCGGCCTTCATGGCTGACGTGAGTTCGTCCTGCATTGCAAATCTGCGCGCAACCTGTTCATTTTGAGTGATCCGGCGCCTTTCTTCGAGCTCAGCTTCGTTGCTATCGCGCCACGTGCCTTCGAGAATCTTGGGCAAGAGATCATCGAGGCGCGACGGGTGATCTATCATCGCGATTCGACCGTCACGATCGATCACAAAAGAGACAGGTATGGTGGGAAAGGTGCTCGGCTTCAGCCAGAGCTTGTTCATTTCTCCACTATCGTTGAGCGCGATCCTGTAGTTCAGGTTGGGGACCTTTGCGTTCAACCATTTGTCCAACCTCGCTTTAGCCGCATCAGCGGTTGGGCCTCTTTCTGCAGCTGCTACGCCGACCACCTCAACCGCACGATCCCGGTATTTCTCTTGTAGCTGCACCAGGCCTGACATCGCCTTCGCACACGGCCCACACCAGGTTGCAAAGAACTCGACGATGTAGACCCTGCCAGGTTCAAACTTCGCTAGCGGCCGTCCGCGCACCCAACTCTCAACCGCGAGCGCAGGAGCCGGGGAACCGATTGTGAGCGCGGTGGTGGCCTGCGGCAGCGCTGCCAAAGCTACTATCATTTTGTATATCATCCTCGCTCTTCTGCAGACGAGCCACCAGGTCACCCGGGTTGGAATGACAGCACGCCGTGCGTGGCTCGCAGACATCCACTTTGCCATTCAGCTGGTGACGCATCAGCAAGCGCTGTGCCAGCGCTGTACGTTCGGGTGAACGCGAGCTTGCTTGTGACCAGGCTCGTGATTGAATTACTTCATCATCGCTTCGACTTCTGCACGAAAAGCCCGGCGCGAGGCCTCTCGTGAATAGAACATGTGGCCGCCCGGAAAGACGACGAGTTTGACACGCGGTGTGGAGGCAAATGGCGGCAATTGATCGAGCGCGATCTGTGATCCGAAATACGGCGTGACGAGGTCAAACAGGCCGTGCGCGACCAGCAATTTCATGTTCCGGTCCGTCGCCAGGATCTGGCGCAGCTCCGAAAGTGACTCCGGAGGGCTGCGGCCAAAATCCCAGGCCCGCCCGACCGTGTCGTTAAGGAGCTCATAGGACCCGTCCGGCCGCCAGTTAAGCCTGCGAGCAAGCAGATCGACAGTGGCGCTGGTCAGAGGTGCCAACAGCGTATCGCTCGAGGGATCGCCGGAAAGGTGGAAATCGGACTCAGGATATGGATCGAGGCCACGCACCGAGGCGTCATAATTGCCGATTAACTTGCCGTTCTTACGGTCGAATTCACGGCGGAACTCGGGGAGTTCGAAGCGCCCGGCGAGCCTGCGACTGACCGCCTGGTCGATGCCAGTCAGCGCCGCGGACTTGTCGGCCAGACGCGTGGTCGCTTCCTTGTCGGCCTGGCCTTTGATGAGATCGACCAGAAACTCGCCGCGTGCATAAGCTTCCACGTCGGCGAGATCGGCTCGGTTTACCGGACCCTCGGCTTCACGCCGGGTCGCGACATAGCTTGGCAGCCTTGCGACGTATTGCAGCAAGCTCCTGTGGGCACTGTAGTCGAACAGTGGCGAGACCATGATCAGGCCCTTGACGCCTATGCCCTGCCGCAGCTGCAATTGGCGGACAACCTTTGGCCCGCGAATGCCGCCATAGCTTTCACCCGCGATGTACTTCGGCGACAACAGCCGGTCATGCTTTTCGAGCCAGCGGCGGACCACCAGAGCGAGCGCGTTGACGTCGCCCTCAACGGAATAGAGCCGCTTGCGCACATCATCGCCGGTCGCCACGAAACGGCTGTAGCCGGTGCCTACGGGGTCGAGAAACACCAGATCGGTGAAATCGAGCCAAGTTTGCGCGTTTGGCTTCACCTCCGGAAATGTCGATGGCGTGACCTCGTCAGCATTGATCGGCAGCCGCCACGGTCCGGCATTGCCAAGCTGCAGCCAGGCCGATGATGAGCCCGGTCCGCCATTGAAGAAGAATGTTACCGGGCGCGTGCCGCGATCGGTGCCGTCAAGCTGATAGGAGGTATAGGCGATGTCGGCCTGCGGCTCGCCCTTGTCGTCGAACAGGCGGATGGAGCCGGCGGTCGCGACAAAAGAAAGCGTTCGCCCAGGGAGCTCAAGCGTGTGCCTAGTACTGGAGTCCGGCGGCAGGCGATGCTGCTCGCCCGGCGACGGCATACCCGGTGTTTGGCCGGCGCCACCCTTCTGGCCGGCCAGCGTCGTGACCTGGGTGGGCGGAGGCGGAACTACGGCCCGCGCGCTCTCCATTAACCCGCAGGCAAACAGGATCAGCGCAAGAGAGGTGCGGCACGGCGCGATCAACTGCATCGAGTTTCTCCTGTCCCGGCGCGCACTTTGGTGCGCGAGGCGTGTCTGTCAAAACGGCTCTAACCATTAGCTCCGGCCGGGGAACAACAAAGCTACTAGATCCAGTAGTCATCACCATTGCCGAGCGCCCTATCAATCACGGTGCGAAATCCGTCATTCCAAACAAATCTAACAGAGTGCCCCTCCACAGCTTCAGCAAACGCGCCTACAGAGGGCGCAATGTTATCGAGGGCTACTTTTGCCGGCTCAAGGATTTCCGGCGCGTTGCAACTCGCTACGACAAACTTGCGAGAGACTTCTTGGCTGCCGTGTACCTCGCCGCCATCGTCACCTATTGGATCAATTGAGTCTGAACCGTAATGAAGACTTGGGATATTACCTCGCAGAAGATGCATATAGCGCTGCTCCCTTTGGCGCGAGCAAGGTGATCGTCATGAGCCTACCGCGCGCGGTGCGGCTCGCACGCAGGATCGATGCGTAGGATAATCCAATGAGGACCGCTTCCGGCACAGGAGATCAAGCACCCAGGTCCGGCAAGTCCAGTGTGGATGTAAGGTCCGTCACGCTTGGCGTTTATATATCCAAGCCGCAGCATGCCCGGTCATGGAACTAGGACCTAGTCCAGCGTCCACCTAATATGTGTAAGATAGAAATGAGACGCGTCGTGCTTCAATGTACATGGTCATTCGCAAGTACTCCAAGGTTCGTTTGTGCTGGATGGCGGTGAAGGCGTCGGTGTCGCTGTGATGATATTCAAGGATGGCGAAAGCGCCAATGCAGCGAACAAAAGGTCTTGGAGTTCGTTCAAGCGAGTCTGCATGACCTCAATCTTGGAGACCCCGCAATCGTCGCGGGGGAGATATTGGTGAATATCCGATCTGATCAATAGCGCGCCCGTTCGTGACTAGCGAGCTCAACATCGAGAGCCCGCAGTCGTCCCATCGCCATCGAATGCTGACCGTTCTTTGAACGCTTGACGCTCGCGCACTTCCAGGCGATCTCGCCAGGGCCGTTGAATACCTCAACTACTTCTCTGCGGCCGACAAGTTGCAACGCGATGAGATGCTGGGGCTTAGAATAGATAGCCGGCGGCCTCAAAGGGCAGGCGAGGCTGTCTAATGCCGAAACGTTACCCGGCGGACACCTGATTGTCAGCTTCAGAACCAATGTCGGAAAGCTGGCATGGTGATGCGGCACGATGCGGGGGAAACCTGCTGTTTGTCGGCGGCATGCTGCTTGCACAGATCGAGCTGCGGGCGGCGCGACACAGCGCGTGCACGCTCGCAACACGAATTTCTCTACTTTCGCCCAGTCGCTAGAACCTGCTGGCTCGCCCTGTGCGTGCCCGTCCGAGGATAAGGCAATGAAAAAGTCTCTTCTGCGCGCCGCGTTTCTCTCGATAATGTGTTTTACATTCGCGCTGCCCGACGGACAGTCTCGTGCGACGCAGGCCGACGATCCATTTCTCTGGCTCGAGGAGGTCGAGGGGCCGCGCGCATTGGCCTGGGCACAGGCCGAGAACGAAAAGACGCTTGGCTCGCTGCAGTCGGATCCTCGCTATGATCGCTTTTACCAGGACGCGCTCACCGTCCTCCAGGCAAAAGACCGGATTCCGTACGTTTCGCTGCGAAGGCAAGGTCTCGAAAATTTCTGGCAAGACGAGAACCATGTGCGCGGCATCTGGCGGCGCACCACGCTTGAGAGCTACCGCGGCCAGGATCCCCAATGGGAGACCATCCTAGACATTGACGCGCTCGCTGTCGCCGAGAAGAAGAACTGGGTCTATAAGGGCCGCAGCTGCCTCGGGCGCCGCTGCCTCGTCAAACTTTCCGACGGCGGCAAGGACGCCGCGTCCATACGCGAGTTCGATAGTGATGCCAAAAGCTTTGTTACAGGTGGATTCGAACTCCCAGAGGGTAAGCAGAGCGTCAGATGGATTGACCGTGACACTGTCCTTGTTGCACGTGATTGGGGTGAGGGGACCACGACCGAGGCCGGCTATCCTTTCGTGTTGAAGGAACTCAAGCGCGCTCAGCCGCTCGATCAGGCGCGCGAGGTCTTTCGCGGCCAGCGCACCGACTTCGAAATCGTGCCATTGGTGTTTGATGAACGGCGCATCCATGTGACCGGCGTCGCCCGTCGGATCAACGCCTTCGAGCGGCAGTATGTGCTGTTCGGGCCCGCCGGGCCGATCGAGCTCGATCTGCCGAAGAAGGCCTCGATCGTCGGCATCGCGAGTGGCCGCGTGCTTGTGAAGCTGAACGAAGACTGGATCCGCTCCGGCGATACCAGCTTCAAGGCCGGCTCGATGATCTCGTATGATTTGGCCGAATGGAAGCAAGATCCGCTGCGCGCGAAACCATCTGTCGTTTTCCAGCCCAACTCCCAGCAGGCACTCCGCGGATTTGGCAGCACCAGGAATCTCCTGGTCCTGACGATTCTTGATAACGTTCAAACCAAGGCATTCGTCTACAGGTACGATCAGGGAAAATGGCATGCCACGCCGGTCCCGCTGCCGGAGAATGCGAGCGTAAGCCTATCAGCCGTTTCCGGGCAAGCGGACGAAATGCTGTTCACCGTCTCCGACTATCTTACGCCAACGTCGCTTTGGTACTTTGATGCCGCAAGCAAACGGCTCGAGCTCTTGAAGATGGCACCTGCGACGTTCGACGCATCGAAGCATGTCGTGGAGCGGCTCGAGGCGACTTCGCGCGATGGCACGCGGATTCCGTACTTCCTGGTGCGGCCCAGGAGCGCAAGATTTGACGGCTCGACCCCGACGCTTCTCTATGGTTATGGCGGGTTTCAGGTTTCGCTTCTCCCCTCCTATGCGGGAGCTGTGGGTCGACTATGGCTCGAACAGGGCAATGCATATGTTGTTGCCAATCTGCGTGGAGGCGGCGAGTTCGGTCCAGCATGGCACCGGGCGGGCCAGGGAGCAACGAAGCAAAGCACATGGGATGATTTCATCGCGGTCGCCGACGATCTGATCCGTCGGAAAGTCACAAGTCCGCGCCGGCTCGGCGTGATCGGCGGCAGCCAAGGCGGCCTGCTGGTCGGCACTGCAATAACCCAGCGCCCCGAGCTTTTCAACGCGGCGATCATAGGAGTGCCGCTGTTCGACATGCTTCGATTCACCCAGTTGGGGGCGGGCGCGTCCTGGACCGCCGAGTATGGCGACCCGGCCATTCCCGAACAACGAGAGTGGATCGAAGACTACTCGCCCTACCAAAAGCTGGTTCCGGGCAAGTCCTACCCGGAGCCTTTCATTTTTACCTCCACCAAGGATGATCGCGTGCATCCTGCGCACGGCCGCAAGGCCGCCGCGAAGCTCGCTGCACTGGGCCAGTCTTATTTCTACTTTGAGAACATCGATGGGGGACACAGCGCCGCCGCCAATCTCGTCGAACATGCGCGCCAGCTGGCTCTAGAATATACATATGCATCCAGGCGGCTTTGCCCCGAGCCACCGGGAGGCGCACCCTAAACATAGGTCAACGGTACCGTGGTCGTAAACTTCAGCTCTTCCATGCTAATGAACGAGCTGACATCAGCAAAGTCCAGGCGGGTGATCAGCTTCTTGTAGACCGCGTCATAGACCTCGACCCCAGGCACCACGAGGCGGAGCAGATAATCGGTTTCGCCGGTCAAGCGATAGGCTTCGACGATTTCCGGAATGTCTGCAATGGCACGGCGGAAGTCCTCGAGCCACGCCATCGAATGACGCGACGTGCGTACACCCATGAACACAGTCATCGGCACGTTGGCTTTGCGTCTGTCAACCAGGGCGACGCGCCGGCAGATCAGGCCACTGTCCTCCATATGCTTGATGCGCCGCCAACAGGCGGACACCGAAAGATTGGTCGATTCGGCGAGCGCTGTGACGGGAATTGCTGCGTCGAGCTGCAACTTGTCGAGAATCTTCAGGTCGCGATCGTCCAACGCCATGTCCTTTCAGCCGGCTTCGGAGCTCGGGTGAGAAGAGTTTTTGCTATCGCAGAGATAGGGCCTTTGATTTGCACTTTCCAGAGCGATTGCGCCAAACGACGCCGAGATTTGCCGAAGGCGCGGTAAGCCTGTGTCGCCTTCGCATGAAGTGGAGATCTCAAAATGCAGCGGACGATTGGGCTGATCGGAGGGATGAGCTGGGAAAGCACAGCCATCTATTACAAGGAAATCAACGAAATCGTCCGTCAGCGCCGCGGCGGTCTCGCCTCGGCAGACATCTTGCTACGCTCGGTTGACTTCGGGTATATCGTCACCCTTCAGAAGGCAGGAGATTGGAGGCAAGCCGCTGCTTATCTAACGAGGATAGCCCGGCAGTTGGTCGACGCGGGCGCCAGCTGCATCCTGATCTGCACCAATACGATGCATGTGATTGCCGACATTGTTGCTGCCGAGCTGGGTGTGCCACTCATCCACATCGTCGATGTGACCGCTGCGGCTCTTCTCGCCGCTTCCTTCAAGAGACCACTGTTGCTCGCGACGCGCTATACGATGGAGCAGCCATTCTATTGTGATCGCCTGCGGCAGCGCTTTGGCCTTTCAGCTGTCATACCGGCGGAGAACGAACGGATCCGGATCCACGATGTCATCTTCGATGAGCTGTGCTGCGGAGTTATCTCTGATCAGTCGCGCCAGGAATTTATTGACATCATCGCGCGCGGTCGTGCACGGGGCGCCGACGCGCTCATCCTCGGCTGCACGGAGATTGGTCTTCTCATCGGGCCCGAACATACAGAATTTCCGGTGTTCGATTCGGCAAGGCTGCACGCCAGGGCGGCAGCCGATTTCGCTGAGGGTAAGCTGTCACTTGGTGCCGTCTCCATAAACGCGCGGCGATGATCGCCTCGCCGTTCGGCACTTGATCTCGTCCTCGGTAGTGACGCTGACCTCGGCCTGAGCCGGGGTCTCAACGCCGCTGTACCTGGCCATGTCGCGCAGCGCGGTAGCGCAGGAAGGCAATTGTTAACTTGTCACAAAATCAAGCGATGGTCGATCGCGTTCGACCTTCAAGCATCCGGCTCCGAGGAGTGAACTTTAGTGAGCGCTGCCATGGACGTCGTGGTTGCGGCTTTGACTGTCTCGTTCAAGACGTCGGTTGTTTCAGGCGCGACAACAAAGGACGCCTGCAACCGGGTGATGCGCGAAAGCCTACATCGTTTCGTCATGAAAACGCTCAAGTAGCATTGGCATGCCGGTTGCTTGAGGATGTGACGAAACCACTGTGACATGATGGTCGTTCAGCACCCGATCCAGGTATTCAGATGAAACTTGCCCGCTTGATCGATGGCAGAGGTCTCCTGATGCGCTTTCCAAACCGCGCGCCTGCGTCGCGAACTCTGCCATCTTCGGATCGCGCTTCGGTTTGCCGGCCAGAACCCAATTGTCTTGTAAAGGGCTCGCGGCGAATGGCGGTCCTCAACAAGATGGTGCACACCAGGGTAAAGGCGTTAAACCTCAGGACGATTGTTTGCGTCACTTTTGGCCGGTGGCTCAAGCGCTGGCATCTGCGAGATGCCGTTGTTCTTGAAGCTAAGCGCCGGCCTTGCGTCGGTGCTTGCAGATGGTCAATGCGCTGATGCGGGACGATTGGGATCTTGAGAAAATAGTCAGGCAACAGGACGAGCTCAAGGTCAAGCTGCTTCGCGCCCAATCGGTTGTCGCCGAATGCAAGACAGGATTGGCGGATCTGGAGCGGAGGCTTGAGCGTCGAGCAGTCTCATCGCCGATCAATGGACGCAAGCGCAACTCTGCGGCAAACAATTCAATACGTAACGCACGACCGCGCAAATCGCGAAGCCGTCGATGATCCTGTTGACCAGGATGCTGCCGTGGCGTTTTCGGGTCGATCATGGGACCGTTGAACGCTGCCACCGCGCACGATAATGGCGACAGATTTTGTCACGGACCTGGCGAAGATCTCGAGACGCATTGTGTTGCGAACCCGGCGGGCGAACTGGACTAGTGGGTGCGGCCCTGCCGATAGGCTCGGCTTTTTGGTTGATCGCGGTGCGTTGGCCAGAGGATGCGCGCGGAGTAGCCCCACATTCGGACGCATCGCCGCGTTTTTGACTAGAGCCTCCTGTTTCGGGGGCTGCTCACGCGGATGTCCTGGATGGAATGTCAAAGAGCTCTCCACCTTGGCCCAGGGCCAGTTCGGTCGTTTTGTCCGTCTTCAAGTCGTTCAAATTACCGGTAGACGTGTGTGGAGGGGGCGCGAGGAGGCGCGTTCAATGATCACGATGGTCCGCTATGGCCGTGGCGCAAGGCATGCGACGTCCCGGGCGGTGCTGACCGCGGACGCCGACCATGCCTCATCCGGCATCGCATGGATGATGACGAGAACTGGCCGACTATGTCCCGCAAGCGATCACAATCCGATCCGGAAGAGGGCGGGTAACGGCAGTCACCTAAGTTCGTGAGACGCCAGGAAGAGGGTTCCCGGTGCGAATGCGATCCGGTGCCGGCCGTAGCCTCGTCAGCTTCTCGAAAGCTTGCCCGATTACGGACTAACCCACTGATCCTGGACGAGAGGCGGCGTGGACTCGCACAATTTCGACGTATCCAATGTAGCACCTCCGCCATCGGTACAGCACGCCGTTCGAGGCGATCACAACCGAACTAGGCGGAACAAGACGCCTTTGGGCAGCAATTGGATGCAGTGCGCGTGGCCGATCCCGCGGGGCTTGGCCGACGCTCCGGCCGCAAACCGCCGTCGAATGTGTCTCGCGCGGATCGGGCGGAGTGGACCTGTTCGCCGGCCGCTTGCCGCCCATGGCCGATACCGCGGCACTCGATTTCGAGTACCTGCCATTCTCACCAGGCGAGCTCCGTGGAGTGCTGGATGATGAGGCTGTGCCGTCCGGCCTGGATCAGCCGGTCGGCGATTTGCCGGTTTCGACTGATCCAGATGCTTTTATATTCAACGAGGAGCAGATGCCGCCAGGAGAGCTTCGGCAATTGCTTGATGATGATCCGGCATCCTCAGCGGCGGATGAACCGCCACGCCGGTTGCCCAGCGACTATTAGAGAACACGAGCCATTGTCGCAGACGCCCTGAACTCGCTATCGCGACCGGTTAAATTCCCGGGAAAAACCTGCGACGCATTTAGCTTGTATCGAGCGTATCGCGTTGCCTTTCGGCGAACCGGCTTCGCGTCCATTACTTGCTGAGCGAGCGCCAGCTGGCGCGGATATCGGCCGCAATTTCGGCTGGCGGTGGGAGTGCTGGATGTTGCGCGCCTTGTGGATCGGGCAGCGGCTAAGTAGCGAGGCCGAATCGAAGCGCAGCGGATCGCCTTCGACAACGTTTAGCGCCAGCGGCGATGAACAGTCCATGTCCCTAACCCCGCGGGCGCTCGACCTCAATCTTGCCGCCGTGAAAGCGGATCCGCCCCCGCGTTCCGTCCAACGAACTGTCGCTACAAATCTTGCGTGCGCCTTCCTGGCTGAACGGCAGCTTCGGTGTCGGATGACTTGTCCGCTCCTGTCAGTGCTTGTAGTTCGGGTCGTCGATCGAACGTCGAGGCGACGGAGCGTGCGGATTCATACGCAGTTGTAGCTGCAAAAAAGCCGAAATCGGGACCGGCTGGGCGCTTAATCAGTGTGAGCAGGCTGAGAAGCTGTTGGATTTTGGACTATCGGACAACGCTTCGCCTTCGCGCTAGGCAAGGTGGTACTGCGCGATCGCAAGGTCCAGGCCTCTGCTGCGTCTTATAAATGTCATCTTGCGCGGGCCAGTGACGCGCGCGGCGGCTCGATCGAGCTAGCGCTCAATACCAGACAAGGCACGCGGCAAGGATGCGCGTGACAAAGCATGAGCAGGTCGATGATAAAGCGTTTTCGCAACTGGGCCCTACTGTCCATACTCGCCTCCATGGTTGTCTGCCCCGCCGCAAAAGCGCAAGACCGCCGGACTATCGCCGAACCTGTTGCACCTCATACGGTCTGCGATCGCCCCGTGCCTTCCGGCAAGAACGATACAGTTAGGCTACAGGACGCCATTCAACATTGCCCCGCTGGCGCTGCAGTTTATCTCGGGCGGGGCGAGTTTCACTCAGGTCCACTCGAGATGAAATCGGGCGTGACCTTATGGATCGGACGCGGAGCGGCGCTGATCGCCAGCCCCGAACCTGCTGCTTACGACAAGGGCCGCGGACAGTGTGGTCGCATCACGGGTAAGGGCGACGGTTGCCGGCCATTCATCAGCTTTTCCAAAACGCGTGGCGGCGGCATCTACGGGGACGGCATCATCGATGGTCAGGGCGGCGCAATTATGGGCGGCGGCGCCGAAACCTGGTGGCAGCTGGCCCGCCGCGCGCAAGCCGAGGGCGGCAACCAGAACGCCCCGCGCTTGATCCAGATCGATCATGCGCAGGACATCACGTTCTCTGGTGTCACCTTGCGCAATGCGCCCAATTTTCATGTCGCAATGAACCGGGTCGAAGGTGCCACGTTTTGGGGCCTCACGATCGATGCACCGGCGGATGCCCGCAATACCGACGGCATCGACCCTGGCGCGAGTCAGGATGTGACCATCATCCACAGCTTGATCCGCACGGGAGACGACAACGTCGCAATCAAGGCTGGCGACAATGGCTCAAGCAGCCATATCTCCATCATTGATAATTATTTCGGCTGGGGGCACGGCATGTCGATCGGCAGCGAGGTGAATTCCGGGGCTAGCGACATACTGGTGCGTAATCTGACGCTGGACGGTACGACGTCTGGCCTGCGCATCAAGAGCGACGTCAGTCGAGGCGGTCTGGTCGAGCGCGTGACTTATGAGAACGTGTGCCTGAGGGGCAACCGGTGGCCGGTGGCGTTCGATGCAAAATATGATCCGCGCGCACAAGGCACGAAGATTCCGGTCTATCGGCAGATCGTTCTGCGCCATGTGCTTGGCGACAATGGTGTGCTGCTGATGCGCGGCGTAGACGAGCGGCATGCCCTTGACGTGACGCTCGAGGATGTCCGATTTGCCAATTCCGCGACTTGGCAACTCGAATACGCGAACGTGACGGCAAATCACTCTGACGTATCGCCGCCGCTGCCGGGACGAGCTACAGAACCGCTGCCGCGCGGATCGGAGGCATGTTCCAGGGCATTCCGCGACGGCAATCGGTAAGCACTACCCCCGGCGCAGAACGGGTGGTGTCCGCATCGGCGGGCCTAAATTGCTGGTGTTGCGCAAAGGTCAGTCTCATGTCCGGTGCTTCGTTGCAGGCGGCCGCCGGGTTTGCAGGGCCGGAATTGCGAGAGTTACGTGCAGGTTCTGGTTTGGCGAGGAAAATGTGTTTGACCATGCACGGGGGCTATCCCGCGGGGTACCTTATATCGATTGCGTCGAGCGTGCCGCGAACTCAAGGAAGAGTGAGATCACATGCGAATTTTCGTGCCGTCTGCTGCGTTTCTGGCCGGATGTTTCTGCATCCCGGCAGCGTACGCTCAGCCACTATTGGTGTCGCATGCCGGAAATGCGGACTATCACTCCGTGCAGCAAGCCATCGACGCATTGCCGGCGGAAGGCGGAAATGTCCGGATCGCGCCGGGCATCTATCGCGAGAAGGTCAAAATCTCCAAATCCGGTGTTCATATCGAAGGGGCTGGCAGAAAGCCGGAGGACACGGTCATTGTGTATGGCGACGGCGCGATCAACGTAGGAGGAACCGCCCGTTCGGCGACGCTGGATGCCGCTGGCGATGACTTCCGGCTCGAGAATCTGACCATCCAGAACGACTACTCCCTCAATCCAGCCAATCCACCCTCGCAGGCGGTAGCGCTGTCCGTTACCGGAGACAGGGACGTCGTTACGCGCGTCCGCCTGCTCGGCGCCCAGGACACGCTGTTTGCCGGCAAGGGACCAAACGGCAGAATGTCACGACAATATTTCTCGAACTGCTACATCGAAGGGCATGTCGATTTCATATTTGGCAACGCCAAGGCCTGGTTCCGGCAATGTGAGTTGCACGGCATCGCCAATCAAGCGGTCATCTATACCGCTCAGAGCAAGGCAGCGCCGGATGAGGACAGCGGCTATGTTTTTGATCATTGCAGGCTAAGTGCCGACCCCGCCGCGCACTATATCGCACTTGGCCGCCCCTGGCGCCGCTACGCCACAGTGGTCTTCCTCTCGACGAAGATAGATGCCCCCGTGATCGCGGAAGGGTGGCGCGAATGGACGCCCGGCAAGACCAATACGTTGAGGACAAGCTACTATGCTGAATACAGATCCTTCGGCGTCGGGGCTAACCCCTCAGGCCGCGAGCCTCACTCCCATCAACTGACAGATGGCGAAGCTGCGAGATGGTCGCTGAGCGTGTTCTTCGGAGGCGCCACAGATTGGCTGCCAACGAACCATCTCGATGGAACACAGAGCAACGTTCACCGGTGAAGGGCTTCGACGGCGATCCTCGGATAAATGACGGGAGGAGAGCCTGATTGTGATGGAGAGTCTTGTACAGCAATCCAGCGCGGTGGTCTCTAGACGCGCCAGCCAGTCACGACACCAGCACGCGGCTGGTCGATACGGCTCAGAGGGGTGGTGAGGCGTTGTCAATTAGGGGCGGGGCGCTTTGAAATGTTCTAAGGCCACGCCAGAAAAGCGAGCTTCGGGAACGTCTCCCGGGTTTCAAGTGCCCATCTTAAATCAAAGTGCACTCGGCTCGGGTAGCCAAGTCGTATTGTCTGAAGTGGCTGCCCACCTGGCTGCCTATTAGCTCTGACGTGATCAATCCGCCTTTATTCCCTGCAGCCTATGCAGAGGCCAAAGGAGCGCTTGGACCACCTGGCTATGTTCGTATTGGCAGCTAAGCGCCAGCGTGACATCGACAGGAGGACGAGTCGGATTGGAAGAGCCCGCCCCATTCAAAACATTCAAGCGATACCCGACGCGGATGCCATCCTTCAATATTGGCATCTGATTGCTCGTGTAAATTGCTGACTCGCTCGGGTTGCTTGACGTCACAGACCAAGATTCCGCCAACTCGTGACCAGTGCAACTCAATTCCATTGAGGCCACTGTTTGCGGAGGAAAATTTCTTACGGTCGTGATGATGTGCGTATCGGGAGGAACGTTAGCAACGATGGTTGCCAGTACAGCCCAAGCCCCAACTGCTACCCACGCTAAAAATCGTACGCGCTTATCATTTTTGTCGATCCAGGTCCCAAGCGACATTTCGCGACCTTGAAATGACATTATGGCGATCCACCATTCTAAGCTGAAAGCTGAACCCGGATCAATGTACCAGTTTCGGGAATGGGCTACGCGCCGCCGATCGTTCGCGTTCAAGGCTGTTGGGGGGGCTTGCGATCCTACGGAAGACGTGGGGATAGGGTCGCTGAACAGCCGCCCGCGAACGCTTGGACGTATCGCCCGCTCGGGACGCCCCGGGGGCTGGTGTAGACGCAATGGGCGCCAGACGCACCACTCACGCAGCGCGCCGGCCGATGTCCTCTCGACCCAACTCGTAGGCGCAGCCTCTCAGATGATATGCATCTAGATTAAATTCGACAGTCCGAGTTCTCTGAGCTGATACCGGTCAGACGGAGATCATAACTCTCTTCCGATCGCTGGGTGACTCCGGTTCTTCACCTTGATCCAGTGCTTCTGCCGCCCCCACGGTACGGCCGATCGCAATGCTTGGAAACCAGGCCCTCAAGTCCCATCCGGCAAGCTCGCCCGAAATAGGTCAGCTCCAATCTCGCCGCGCTCGAACGGCGTCACGCTGATCCCGTCCGGCCTGCAGTACCTATATCCCCACGGCCCTGTCCCAAGGGCACCCTCGCCTGATTAGTTGCCAAAAGTCTATATGACGGCCGCTTGCTGATTATTTCGAACTGGTTACAATGCAACCTCTTGTAGAATTTTTCATTTGGATCTGCCAATTGGCAACAAGCATTGAAGAGATCGTTTCGGCTTATGTACGTCTGAAGAACCGGCAAGCGTTGGAGAATATGCGAGACCTTCGGCGCCAGTTGCTCGAACAGCTACAGTCCACATCAGGCATTAATCCGACTGACTCTCGAGATGCTTTGCTTGATGATCTCCGAGTGATCGAGGATGGACTCGAGCAGCTCCAACTGAGGCAGTAACGGACGGACGCTGGTTCACGCTGGCGGGTCTATTCGTTTCACGGATCTGGCAGGGTCCTACTCCGCCGGAAGAGCGGAACCTTAACTTAGGTTACTCGTTTGCACCCTAGTGAAAGTCCTGGGGTACGGCGAATGGATCAGCGAGATCGGAAGGCCGCCATGCGGGCGCGTATGGATGAGCTGATAGAGGCAATCGCCAAAGCCATTTGCGAGGGCAGGCCGCCGGCAGCAGAGCTGCGTGTACTTAGAGGACTTACGGCTCAATTCGCCAAGGAAGTCACCTGCCCCGAAAAAGGTTGAACCCGAGGCCACGCTGGGGACATCGATGGAAACCCTTATCGACTACCACGCCTATACGATAGGTGATGAGGGGCATATCAACATGCGCATTGATCTCCGCTGCGAAAGCGACGCTGCAGCCAGGGAACGCGCCCGACGTTTAGTAGACGGTCATGCCGTTGAGCTGTGGCGCGGCGATCAATTGCTAGATCGGTTTGAGCCCGAAGCTAAGCAGTAAGACCGCCTCCGTCAGCGGCTCGTCGCTCTTCTTCGGCCAGGGAGTGACCGCAGTCGACCGCAGTCGACCCGTCAGGGTCCGAATTCGCTGTCCTAGTTTAATTCAGGAGCCGCCCGGATCCGGTAGCATCAGCTCTCTGAAACGGGCCGTGCTATGCCGCAAGATCAGACCGAATCTCCCATTCGCTGCCCTAGGTGCAAGAAGCCGACCCGACGCTTGAGCGGCTCTGGAGTCCCAAATCTGGCGGCTATGTCCGCGTCTACAAATGCGCGTGCGGCGAACTGGTCTGGGACGACTAGCTCCCTTGGACTAACTGCCCTGGCTCGGTGTTAGTTACCTATGGTCGGAATGATCCTCATATTGGCAACTGGCGGCACGATAGCGTGCGCGGCGATCATTGCCATATTCGAGATCAAGGCGGCGAGGGATCGTAGACGCCTGAAAAGGTAACGCCGCCTCAGTTGGCGCAGCTATCGTTTAGGAACTTGTAGCAAGGGACTGGATTGTTGGTGCGCTCTGGCCGGTAGCCCCCCGCCGTGCCGGAGCACAACGGCCCCAGCCGCCGCCATTGGCTGGGGCCGCTCTTATGCCGCACGCCTGGAACCATAAATCCGCATATGATTCGTGTTTGCAGCTTTCCTCAAGTGGGGATTGCAATGCGATATGTTGCGTATGCCGTCGATTTATCTGGCGTTGCTCGTGGAGTTTATGAAATCGACAGTCCAACTGACGAAGACGCCAAAAAGCGAGCAGAAAAATTTCTGGAAGCTCATCCTGCTGTGGAGATGTGGGCGGGCCCCCGTAGGGTCGCTCGGCTTGTGCGCGAAATCTCAGACTGGTCAAGGCGCCCCATCGTGTCATGGATGGACGAGGCACAGCCGCCGGTTCGCGCTGGCAGTTGCCGTGGCGATCGTGCGGAACGTCGCGGGCGACGGCCGCAGGGCTTATTCCAGATCGGCGCCTGCTAGTGCGCATGGATCGGCCTCAAGCCCTGAGCCCCGATCGCGGCCATGTGCTTCACCCAGCTCGACAGCGACATCGGGGTCCATGGCGAAGGCCTGTTGCGAGGGTAGCCCGCGATCGATCACGACCGTCGGCCGGCGTCCTGTGTGCTGGCAGTCCG
>NZ_PSRT01000026.1 GCF_004212635.1 Bradyrhizobium genosp. SA-3
AACGGCACCTTGTCGCGCGCGTGATTGAAGACAGTCTGAGAGATACAGATGCCGCCGGGTTCGGCGATGCTCTCGAGCCGGGCCGCAATGTTGACGCCGTCTCCAAAGATGTCATGGGCTTCGACGATGATATCGCCGATATTGAGCCCCACACGGAATAGAATGCGCCTGTCTTCCGCGTCGTCGCAGGTAAGTTCATTGATGCGGGACTGGAACTGCATGGCAGCCCGCACCGCTTCGACCGCACTTGGAAACTCGGCCAAAAACCCGTCGCCGGTGTTCTTCACGATGCGGCCGCCGTGCTGCGCAATTGCGGGCTCGACACCTCCGGCGAGGAGTGCCGTCAGCTTGGCGTGTGTCGCCTCTTCGTCATTGTGCATGAGCCGAGAATAGCCGGCCACGTCGGCGGCCAAGATCGCTGATAATCTACGCTCGACTCGGACCCGCTCTTGCACCATGGCCCGCACCAGACCAACCAACCCACCACACTCTACGACGGATCAGAGCGCAGCGCCAAACGCGCTTTAACGTCATGCGCTAAGTTGAAACGTCAACTGTGCTGACCCGGGGTGCGCCTGAATAGAGATCGAGTGCGGGCCGCCAATGTCGCCTTCTGGCCCTTCGCGACGACATTGGCCAGCCGTCAACATGTCGGCTGTGAGGGGAAGGCCGGACCTCATTGAGGCGCGGGCAAACCGAGGCGATTGACCCGAATGTATGGTCCGGCCGCACGTTGCAAGAGGTTTCGTCAACCTGTCAGATGCGGTCCTGCATCAATGTATCCGGCCTCTGATTGAAGCGTGCTGTGCTCCGGGCCATCATGGATATCAGCGCGCATTCGAGCTGATAGCGGACAGGCCTCGAACGGGCGTCCGGGGTTGGCTTGTTGGTATTGCCGTTTGCGTCCGGCGTCGGCTTGCTTGCTGCGTTTGCTGCGATCGTGCTCGGCATGGGTGTGCCGCCCGGATTGATTATGGCGCTTCCCGCTCAGGCGTTGCGACCTGAGGCGCGCGCGATCGGCATGGGCGTTTACTACACATGGTACTATGCAGCGATGGCAATCTTGCCAGCCGGGGCTGGACTCGCCCGCGACTACGCGGGAAGTGCCGCAGCGCCAATGGCTTTTGCTGCGGTAACGGTGCTCTTATGTGTCGTAGCTTTGATCCTTTTCCAAACCGCTCAGGGATCGCCTGAGCGATAACTTGGACCACGCCGGAAGGTCTGCTTTTGGCCCTTCTGTGACCTGCCGGTCTGACCAGACGTCCGGTTTGAGCAAAGAGCTGCCTTCCCCAAATTCGAGTTTTACCCTTAATGAACTGGATTGCGGACGTACGGCGCCCGGCCCTTTATCATTCCCAAACCCCGACAAGGAACGTAGAGGCATCTGAAAATGTTAGCCGCTGGGTTGATCTTGGGAGCGAGACGATGACCTGCCCGATATGAGCGGCCTTGGCGATCACTTGTTTGTCCGCATCGGCATTCGCCAAACTTGTATTGGCTCTCGTTATGGCCACAGCGGCGGCCGAACAGCATCGGGCGGACCCGCGACCACGCTGGTCCGGACAGTGACGCTTGTCGTGGCGCTAGCCATCACCCCCGTATGCGCCGTTGACATTGGTTTTCTTGCCGTGCCGGGGATCCCTGCGAAAGAGTTTCCCTCCCCTCGGCGTCCGGTTGCGGCGATCGCCAGCCTAAGCCGCTCCGCCCATGAGCACCGCGACCTCCTAAATGAGGCCGGCGAGGTCGCAGGTCTTCTTGAGTTGAGACCAGGCATGACGGTCGGTGATCTTGGCGCTGGCAGTGGCTACTACACCGTCCATGTCTCGCGGTTAGTCGGTTCGAAGGGCTTCATCATCGCCCAGGGCGTCAGGCGGGATTACCTCATCGAGCTCGGAAGGCGAACGGAAGAACTGAAGCTGACAAACGTCATATTCGCTCTGGGCGAGCCACACGACCCCCGTCTGCCCGCTTCCTCGCTGGATGCCGCCATTCTCGGGCACATGTATCATGAAATTGCCCAACCCTATGCCTTCCTCTACAATCTGGTGCCCGCTTTGAAGCCGGGCGCGCGGATCGGAGTTGTCGACTTCGAGCGTCCGACTTCAAAACACGGCACGCCGATTGAGCTACTGCGTTGCGAACTGTCCGCCGTTGGCTATGGCAAGATCGCCACATATCAGCTCGCAGGCGATGGCGGATACTTGGCGGTGTTCGTCCCACCGCAAGAAGCGTCTCGAAAATCACCCCGCGATATCGTTGCTTGTACGGATCGTACCGGCTCTCGCTGATTTTCGTTGCTGGAGACTGGTACGTATCCCCGATCGGTGTCGTGAATGAGAGATACCGATTTGAGAGTCTGAGGATGGTTTGAGCAATCGGTATTTCGCTCTTAGCCAATCCTATCTTCAAGCGCGTTTCGATGAGGATGCGTCAACGTCCCGTAACGGCGCCCGATTGCTCAACAGCCCCTTGCGTGGCGAGCGAATTCGCAAATGAGATGTTTTGAAAGCGTCGGCTAATGGCCGATGTCCACTTGCCAGGAAGAGACTCATGCACTGCACAAATTGCAGTTGAATGACAGTGCCCCTGCTCATGGCACTCACGTACTGGTAGTGGAGCCGTTCACAGGATGAAAACCTGACACCGACCTATGACCTGTTGAATCGCTTCGTTTCAAAAACGGGTTCAGCATGGAAAGCAGGACACTTCGAAACAAGTGCCAGACAGCACGTTGCCATTCTTCCCGTCAGCGGTGCCATCGGCGGGTTTAGAAGGAAATTTCGGTTGCCGACGCCTCGGGTGTTTGGGTGTTTTCGCTTCGGCGAGCTACTTCTCTCCCCGACTCTTGTTTTAGGCTCATGTACGTGATGAACGGTATTAGGTGAGCGTCAGGCGCGACGTAAATGGTGCAAGGTTACTTCCGGCGGGCAATTGAGGCGCACGGGAACGACGCTCGAGCCCGCACCAACGGAAGTATAGCCGGTCATATCGCCGTACTGCCAAGGCCCCGCCCCCATCCGTCTTGGCAGCACCGCCTCGAGCTTGATTGGAATGGATCCGGGGAGACAAATCTGACCGCCGTGGGTGTGTCCGCTCAGCATGAGATCAAAATTGGCATGGGCAGCCTGGCGATAAACCTCCGGTGTGTGAGACAACAAAATCGAGAATTGACCGCGGGGTATCGAGAGAGCGGCTTTTTCGATGTTATCCACTCTGTAGAAATGTGCATCGTCGATTCCCGCCAGATAGATCCGTTGATCCTTACGAACGATTGTTTCGCATTCATTGAGCAGCACGCGAATGCCCATGGCTTCGAGCCCCGGAACCATCTGAATCGTATCGTGGTTGCCGAGCACGGCGTAGATTGGCTGTTTCAGATGATTTCCCAATCGCGCGACACCATCCAGCGCGGGCTGGAAGGGCCCAAAAGTCCGCCCCCTATAATCGCCAGTCAGGACACACACATCGTACTGTATGCTGCCAACGAGCTCGATGAGTCTGTTCATGGCAACTTCATTCATATCCACGTGAAGGTCGCTAATGTGGAGAATGGTGAAGCCCTCAAAGAGGGGCGGTAATTTCTCGAACCTCAAGTCATTCCGCCTGACAAGAATGCGTTCTGCATTCTGGCGTGCACGCCAATAAAGCCCCGTTGCCCGCAGAACATTTCGAATGATCCACTCGGCCCAGGATGAGTTTTCAAGGTGAAAGAATGTGAGGCCCTGGCCAAACACCTGCGCTTCATGATCTCGCTCAATCCCCAATCGCTGCCGGGCGTGGAGTGGCCCGAGACGGATCTCGAGTTTGCGCAGAATGTCTTCGTCCACCAGCTAGCCCCCTTGATCGGCCTTCGGGTAGATATAGCGTATTCCCATGAGGCCAGCATCAGCCCGACCCTGGCGGATGCAACTATAAGCTAAGCTGAAGAAATGCAACTTGTGCATATTCTGCAATTGTTGGTTTTAATGACGTTGGCGAACGGCACACCGATCGTTGCGAAGAAGATTTTTGGCTCACGTTTTTCCTTTCCGCTGGATGCCGGCACCATATTTTTGATGGGCGGCCGTTGTTTGGGCCATCGAAGACCATCCGCGGTGTCTTGATTTCATTCCTCGTCACGACAGCAAGCGCCCCACTTATCGGTTTGGATCTGACGATTGGTGCAATCGTCGCGGTTGCGGCTATGGCCGGCGATTTGTTCTCCAGTTTCGTGAAGCGCCGCCTAAACTCTCCGCCTAGCAGCCAGGCACTCGGGCTCGATCAGATTCCCGAATCCGTATTTCCGATGCTGGCATGCCGCGGCGCACTTTCATTGACGATCGCAGACGTCGCGCTTGGCGTCGGGATCTTTTTTATTGGCGCGGTAATTCTGTCTCGTTTTCTATTCCGGGTCCACCTGCGCGACGAACCATATTAGCCCGCCGTTAGCCCGAACGAAGGCAGTGCAGGGCGATTTCTGGTGGACAGTTGAGGCGAACAGGAACGACGCTCGATCCAGCACCGACAGAGGTGTAGCCGGCCATGTCATGATACCGCCAAGCTCCTGCCCCCATCTGTCGAGGCAATACTGCATCAAGTATGATCGGAATAGATCCTGGCAGACAGATCTGCCCGCCGTGCGTATGCCCGCTCAGCAACAAATTAAAACCGGCATGAGCCGCCGGATGATAGATCTCCGGTGTGTGTGACAGTAAGATGGAGAACTCGCCAAACGGTATCTGCAACGCAGCCTTTTCGATATCGTCGGCCTTGAAGCAATGAGCGTCATCGATTCCGGCTAGATAGATTTGCTGATCGCCGCGCACGATCACCTCGCTCTCGTTAAGCAGTATATGTATTCCCATGGCTTCCAGCCCCGGAACCATTTGGATGGTATCGTGGTCGCCTAGAACCCCATAAACGGGCTCCTTTAGATGAGCTCGCACTCGTGCAACGCCGTTCAAGGTAGCCTCAAACGGTCCAAGATTCTTCCCCCGATAGTCCCCGGTTAGAACACATAGATCGTAGCGCATGTCGCCGACGAGTTCGATAAGGCGCTGCATGGCAGCTTCATTCATATCCACGTGCATGTCGCTAAGGTGGAGTATGGTGAAGCCGTCGAAAAGCTGTGGCAGCTCCTTGAACACAACATCATTCCGTTTGACGAGAATGCTTTCTGTATTTCGGCGTCCGCGCCAGTAGAGACCGGTCAACTTGAGTGCATTTCGGACGACAGAATGGACCGGATACCAGTTCTCTATGTGAAAGGAGAGAAGGCCGTGGCCGAAGATCTGTGCCTCATGAACCGTCTCGATAGCCAATCGCTGTCTCGCATGGAGCGGTCCGAGGCGCCCCTCCAATTTGTGTAGGATATCTTCGTCCATGGAACGAATTCCTCCGAATCGGCTCAACCTTCCATGGGCGCACCAGGGCTTGCCAACTCTTCAGGATATTCCTTTCGGCTGGCTGCTTGGCAGCACAAAGTCCAGGAAGATTTTCCGGCTTTTCTTATAAACCTGCTGGACGTGTGCAACTTCCTATTGTGCGTGTGGAACTTCGCTATGAGCTCAATGTCGCTTTGGGTCATGGCTCGCCGCACCTGCGCCCCAGGCGGGTGGCTTTTTGTATTTAATTCTGGAATTTTGCGTATGAACCAGGGGAACCGGTCCGGAAGGTCTGCTTCCAGACTTTTGACCGCCCCCCGTGGGAACCTCCCGCCTCATCGCGCAGAGCGCGCGCGTAGCACCGCCTGTCTCAGCGTCTCATCGTCAAGCTGGTGACGACGCTCCAATGCTGTGAGGCGCTCTCGCTCCGCGTTGCTGAGCTCACCCAACAGCAGCCAACCCTCTGGCCCTAATCTGCGAGCCATGCGGTTCTGAGTGACCTCAGTTGGTTCTTTTAGCCTGAAAAGCCCGCAGTCTCGCCTCGGCATCGGTCCACATTGATGAGTCTGAAGGTTCTGTTGAAGGTTCTATTGAAGGTTTAGGCCGCATAGCTGTGCGGCCTGGCTGGCGTTCTTGATGCGGTCTGGCCATGCCGCAATTCGACACGACATCTGCATCAATCGTTCGCGCTGCGACCTGGCAGTCGGTAGGAACGCCGTCCCGAACAGCGTCGAAAGACCTGATCTGTTCAATGAGGCGATCAGCCGCTTGAAGCAGGTTCACTGAAGGCGATCGCCGCTCGCCTCCCAAGCGTTGAGCAAACTCGCCATGGCTTGAACGTCGATTGCCCCGCTGAGCATTCGGCCTGGTATGAGGCGCACGAAACGAGCTGTGCTGGCGCAGCGAATCTTGGGATCTGGCCTCGCGAGCTGGCATGCTCAGTTGATAAACGAACGTTTGCCATTGGCCGCGACGTTTAGGTGGGCGTGTAATGGACAGAAACCCCGTCTTTAAGTTTCTTTGTATGACGACCAGCACGTCCGCCCAGGCCGCGGGTGTCCAGGCGACCAGTTCGCACCGATAGGCGGCTCGACCTTTGCGACACTGCTCGCTCTTGGAATTATCTTGTATGACCTTCCTCTGGCTCGCATTTTATGCCGCAGCTATCCACAAGGTGCGGAATGCACTTCAACGTCCTACCGTGCGTCGCCTCATAGAGGGCGTGACCGGAATGGTCCTGATTGCTTTGGGTTTGCGCATCGCCACCGAGCAGCGGTAGAGGGTACCAGCAGGTCGAGACGCGCGCGACGCCCTGGACGAAATCGACGACGCCTCGTCAGGCGTCGTCTTCCGCTCCGCATCCAGCGGCGTGGCAGCCGATCCAGACGTCAGGGATCAGCGTCCATGGAAGACAGCAGCACGTTTCTCCCGTTGCGCGCGGAAATATTCTTCGTGGTCGTCGCTCTGTGCTAGTCTGGCAAGTTCGGGGAACAGCGTCGCATAGGCCGCCTCCTGACCCTCGCTAAGCGCACGGTGCGCCGAATTCATCGTCGCACGAATGCCAAGCGGCGCTGCTGCGGAGATCTTGCGAGCGACCTCGATGGCGCGATCGAGTTGCTTTCCGGGCGGCGTCACGAATTGGACGAGACCCATTCGGTAAGCCTCGTCGGCGCCCCATTCGTCGCCCGTCAGCATGTAACGCATTGCATTCGCCCAGCCCGCTTCGCGGACAAACGTGATCGGCGCGCCACCGGCCGGGAAGTGGCCGCGGGTGACTTCAGGCTGTGCGAATACGGTATTGCTAGCGGCAACCCGGACATCGGCGGCGAGAAAAAGCTCGTGGCCTGCGCCTTGGCATTTGCCCTGCACGGCGACAACGAGGGGCTTCTCTCGCCGCGGCGGGATGGTGCCGACCGGATTTACGAACTGGGGAATTTCCGGGAAGCGGCCAGTCCGCAGGACCGGTGCCCAGCTGTCGGCGTCCAAGACGCCGCCGACAAAGTCGGGACCTTGGGAGTAGAGCACCGCAACACGCAGAGCGTCGTCGTGATCGAGCATGTACATCAAACGGCCCAAGCCGATAACACTCGACAGTTCGACACGGTCACCGTCCTGGCGAATGCCGATGCTGAGAATCGAGCCGTCCAGCCGTTCCACCCTGACGTTGCTCGGCATCGCTGCCTGGACGGTCGGAGCAGGCGGCTGGTTCTGCGCGAAGCTCGGGCCGGCCCCGAGGACCGTAGCGGTCGCGCCGGCAGCCAAAAACGCCCGGCGATGTAATCCCCCTGTATGCGTGCCGGAGAATTCCTCGGCCGGCTGCCGCGGATGAACTTGTTTCGATACGTCACTGCGATCGTTGGGTTCGCCAAGGCCGCCGGTCATTTGCGGGCTCCTCTTCTGTATGCTTCGCACGACGCAGAAGAGATATGATGGTTTTTCGCCAGCAACTATCCGAGATAACGTTCTCAGGGTGTGAAGCATAGCTTCACAATCGAACACGGCGGCGCTGTGCGCCCGTTGTCGCTAGCGCGATCCAACTCGCGCTGATCTTGGCTCTTTGGAACGGGCAACGGCAGGGAAAGCCTGCGATACTCTGCTTCGGTCCGCTCACAGCCGCCAGGTCCACGTAGCTCCGAAAGAAGTCGCACTGCATCCGGTCATTCTCAACCGCTATGATAGCAGGCCGGCTGAATGCCCTATTTGGGGAAAAGGCCTACCCAAACCGGTTGTGGGGGAAGGTGGTAGCGGGGGAGCGCTACCTACGTTCCCCCCGACACCTTTCTGGTGAGTTTATGGTGTCTGTGGCATAGCCCTGCTCAAGCCGCCTTTCCCCTGCGCAGGGCTTCGCAAAGGGTGAAAAGTGTAGGTAAATCAATGCTATTTGTCTGGTGTGTCTCCGTTCGTGTCCCAATCCGTTATCCCTGAAAATTTTTTCGGGATCAGCCCCTCCGCGAGCCTCCGCGCGAGGCGCAGAGCCCATCAGGAACCACAGCCCATCGTCTTGCGTAATCCCACCGTGCTCGGGCTGGGCTGCTAACTCTACCCAAGGCGTGATCGTATGCTCGGCTTGATGATACTGCTCGCGGCGGTTGGACTGGGTTTCATCGTTGGCTATGGGACCCGAGGCGTTATCTCGCGCAAACGACACGCGGAGCTTCTGGCCTATGCGCCCTATCTTCCGCCGCCACGTGTCCAGAGCAAGATGGGTAGTGATTCCGCTCTGCCGTTGAGCCCGCAGCCAACGGCGTCGATCATGATGAGGGCCGTATCATCGGTGGCGGACAGCGTCAGCTTTGCGCTTGCGCTGGATTTTGCCCTGGTGCTGTTGCTGATCCTGTTGCTGCCTAAGCCATGATGATGACCAAGCCCGGCGTGCGGGTCCGTCCGCCGATCCGCCCGGCCGTCATCTACCGGGGTTCCAAAACCCAGTAGTCCACTCCCTCACTACTCCGCGCTCTGCGGCAGGAAGGCCGCCAGCGCCAGCGCATTGGCCAGCTCCAGCCCCTCTGCAAGCCCGCCACGGGAGGCTGGGTCCAGCCGCGAACGCTTCCCCTGTCCAAAGGTTGTCCAGCCGCAGCAAGGGAGAGCCGGACAATGCGATACGTAGTTGTTACTGCGATTGGCGTACTGACCACCCTCACCACAACCCTGGGACCGGCAGTGGCCGATCCTTGGAAGGACGAAAGCGGCAAGGGCCGGTGGGGCTATGAGGATCGAGGCCCATTCCGCGCTTACGGTTACGACCGCGAATACAAACAGGAGAATTATCGCGGCCCCTGCAAGATCGAGCGCAAATGGGGCAAGCACGGGCGAGTACAAGGAAGAGACCAAGTGTAAGGGCTACCGGGATTGAGAAGGCACGGCGCTGACGGTGTTCCACCGACTATCAGTACATGACCCGCCCGCAAAAGATCACCTTCGGCCATATGCGGGCGATGGGCATCCGTGACGTGCTGGTCTACTGCGCCGACTACCGCTGCAGCCATCATGTCGAGGTGACTGCGTATCGATAGCCCGACGACGTCCGCCTGTCCGATCTCGAAACCTACTTGATGTGCGAGGTGTGCCGCAGACGGGGCGCGGAGGTGCGGCCGAAGTTTTTGCTCGGCCGACCGGCCCCTTCGCCTCCGCCCGCGCCCCCAGGCACAGATAGCAGGGGGCCGCCCTCGGCAGGTACGCCCTCAGCCCGAGGGGCCGTGGAGGCAAGTGGCCTTGCGAATAACCGGGGGACAAGCCCCATAAACCTCGCGCCGCTACCCTGCATCGTGCCACCGTGTACACTTTCGATTCGAGAACAAACTAGAAGAACCAGAATGGTGCAGCGGAAGCAATTCCTCGCCGCGCTTGGGCCGGGGCTTTTCAGATGCCGAAATTCAACGATCAAACCATAGAACTTCTCTTCGGTGCCGATGATGCTGAGAACGAAGACCCCAAACGCTTTGTCCAGTATTTCTATTACAATCGCGCTTACGAGTCGCTCACTGCCGACTTACCGATTCGGATTTTGGTTGGACACAAAGGAGTTGGAAAGAGCGCTTTGTTGAAGCGTGCCTTCCTTGAAGACTCCGAAACAAAGCAGCCCGCATTCTGGCTTCAATCAAGTGATCTTAATACATTCAAAGGAAAACCTCGATCAGACACCTCGGCTTAAGCTGACAATATTGAATGACTTTTATAGGACACTTGATGGAGGTCGCTACTTCAGCAGGCTGGCCGCTACTCTGTGTTACTTGGTCGGGTTCGCTCTTGTCCTCTTTCCATCATTACAAGCGTCCGTCCAAATTGCTGCGTCTCTTGTCAGATTCATTCACAGCGCTTCTTAGGCAAATGCGCTCAGGCTTCGGAGGCTCGAACTTCAACGCCTGCATCTGCCTCCGGCATTCGCGTTCGGCCGCAGTGCTTAGTCCAAATTCCTTGCTGGCCATGGCAGCGTATAAGATTGCCACATACAAGAAACCACGGCTTAGCATTCAGCATCGGTGTACTCACCCGATCGCCAGAACGCGACCAGGTCTTCCCGGTTGGCTTCCCAGTCCTCGCGCAGTGAAGATTCTGGAGCGTGGACTGGCATTCTTGAGGTTGCCGCCGTCCGACAGCAAGTGTGCTAGTGCGCCAAGCGCCTCTTGAGTTCGTTCCCGGTCTGGAACATGGCGCAGCAGAATGCGCCGAGCGTTGCACATTTACAACCCGCACAGCCATTCGAGATAGTAAGCTGTCGATCAGAACGATTGAAAGAAATTTCGTGTTTACTTCGATACGATCAGCGGGAACGCAAAATGTTTGATGTCTATCGCAATGACAAGCGCGACTTGCTTGTTCTAAGCAATGGCTCTGCAATACCCGTCGTTTGCTCTCGGAGTAAGTGGCGCAAGAGCAGAAAAAGAGTTCTCAAAGTCAGCGACGAGATCAAGTCAGCCGTTCAGAGACAGGGCTATTACGTTCGCAGCTTGCGGGTCACCAAGAAGGGAATGATTTAGTCCGCGTGGATCGGCGGCCGGGGGTTCTCTCTCTGCAACCTCTACAGCATCACCCACTAGCCAATTTTTCCTGGCTCACAGTGCTGTTGGATGTGCCACGAGAGCGACCGTTCTAGACGAAACGCCTAGTTGACCGCCTCGCGACTGTAAGGCGCGCACCAATCAAGGACCAATGAGCGCCTTCCAAACACCTTACTTAGGCGGCGGCTTGTCGTAGAGCGGTTTGCCTTTATCGACAATGTGCACGGTTAGAATTTTTACGGTCTTATCGCCAACAACCTTGAAAGCGCCGTGCGGCACCTCTCGAACATTGACCGAAGTGGTGCCTGTTGAGAAGGGTACTTGTTTGCCGTCCGGATAACGTGTCCTTTGACCCAATGGCCGCAGCGGTCGATTGGCTTGATGCCTACCGCAAAGCCGACATTATCTCGGCTCGACAATATCCAAACGTCCGGCGAAGGAACGCTAATCTCATACGTTGTGCGCGAAGGCTTGGTCAGCCATGGCCGATTTTGCGCCGTTGGTTCGGCTAACCGTAGAGCCCCGGATTTCCACATTTGGACAGGGGTGTTCTACTGCACGAACACTTCTTGGAGGTTGTTCGCATGTCACACGTTGGTACCGACTTCATTCTTGACCAATACGGGCAAGCTGTGGATGAGATCGTCGCCCATTGCGACGGTGATCTGTGGAGCGCTCTTAGGGCCTTGATGCTTGTCAATGAGCAGTTGGAGCAGAGACTTCTGCTGATGAGTGCAGAAGTCGGCGATCAGCTATGTCGTCATCCGCCGCAGAAGCGGGTGCACTAAGTTCGAACCAGCAGATTGACTAACAAATCACGTCGCGCCGCGGCTGTATTGGGAACCGATGCGCAACAAGGCGAGGGCCGAGTGCCTAGGAGCCCGGCGTCATAACCTCAGGAGCTGAAAACAGACTGTTCGCTACAATGCTTGCTTCTCGGGCCGGAAGAGATCGCCCGACTTTCGTCTGCCTACGAGCAGGCTCTGCGTACCATTGGCGTAGAAGATCGGAATTCCCACTGACCGAACTGATCGCCCAGAAGATCATTGAGATCGGCCAGACCGGCCTCAAAGACCCCGGCGCAAATCTGCATTCGGGCCGTCGAAGCGCTGGGCCCGCCGAAAGGGTAGTCACCTGATGGCCCTTCAATTCCACCGTGCCGTCGAGCATCTGGAAGTATGGAGCGCAAGCAGCAACGGCTTTTCTTTCGTGATCACTTACGAGAGCCCTAACGGTCCCGGGTTTCACGGACGCCCAGGCTATATGGCTTCATGGCGTCCACTCCGTGTGAGCAAAGGCGCGACCAAGATCGGCGGCTCGCCCTTCGATACATTCGCGCAGGCCGAGGAAGCCTGCAACGCCATGCTTATGCACCTCCAGACTCATCGCTAAAATGCTGCTCATCGGCGCAAACGTCGCAGAGTCATTTCCAGTCCCGAACACTGAGCTGCACCATAGAAAGACGCCTCCGGCAATCAGCCTGCAGGATGCCGCCCATTAGTGAATGGTTGACCTCACCAGGGCTGCCGATCGACGAAGAAGTGTATTCTCTTCGGCCTCCTGCACTCGGCCTCGAAGGATCTCCAGTTCGGCAAGCTGAGAAATGAGCGCCTGAGCGCGCTGGCACAGAACAACGCGGTCGTACACCCGATTGGGGTTACTCACTGCACGCTCCCTGATTTTTGAAGAGTTGGCCACACTTTGGGCTTCAGAGTGATTTCGTCCGCCGGATTGCAGATTTTCTCACGCGGCCAGATCATGCGAACTGGTCGAGCTGACGGCATTACATTCTTCGAAATAGGACGACAGCTCAAGCTCAGCTAGGTGCTCCCAGTATTCTGCTTCCGCGAGGAGCTTCCACTTCTTCATGCTATTGTACGCGGCATTTTGACGGCAGAGCGAACCCATCGCGCGCAAGCGTCGTACCTTCTCCACTGCGAACCTCCCCTTCGGCTTGTTTTACGCAAGCCTATTATTTCTGATGCGTCGAAGTCAAACTCTCGCAGATTGAGATTTGTGAGCGACAGTCCGGTGTTTGACGGTCGAATTGATGACAGCGCAATCGTCTTACTTTTCGTCTTTCGATTCGTGGAGCGTTGACGCCAGTGAAAGCTGAGCTCAGATCCGAGTCCTCCAAGCCCCCCAAAATCGAGGCGCTCTTTAGGAAGGTCACGGCTCCAGTCCCACAACTGGAGCCGTTTTTCTTTGTTCGCGAAATCAGCCATGCTGCGCTACAACACGCGTAGGTTCTCAAGCCGCAAGCGCACTCCGCTCCATTTCAATACTGCAACTAAATTTGTGAAGCAGCGCGCGTTGGACGATGGTTAGCTGTAGTCAGTCTGGGCCAAGTTACGTTTGATCCCGATCTATTGTGGCCCGGCGCATTGCACTAAAACGACCGCCTTCGGGCGGTCTTTTTCCGTCTCGTCGTCGGTATTCGCATCGTCCGGAAATCGCGGCAACCGATACGGATCATGTCAAAGGCCCCGACGCTATTACACGTCGGGGCCTTTCAAGATCATCAGGCCGGTTACCTCCGCCGTGCCTTACGATCTTTGGTACCTCGATTAACGCACCCGATCTGATGCAGAACGTGGCACGGCTGCGGCATCAGAGTGATCACATGAGGCACGAAAGCGCTCGGCCGCCAGCTCGCCTTTGCGCCACTCAGCCCGGCGTTTACGCACCTTCGCCAACACCTTACGCGCCTCCACGTCCCAGATAATCTTGTCGATCTCAGTCCAGCGTGCGCTTGATACGCAGCACGATGGACAGCACCATCAGAACGTCGCCATACGGCATCAGCAGGTCGCGCGCCGCGATATCGCAATGCGCGATGAAGCTCTCGACGGCATCCTCACTCTTGCAGAAGAGCAGCGCCAGTTCGCGGGCCTGACGCAGATCATCGACGGCAGACTGGCTATCGTCATCGCCCAACAGCATACGCTCAGCAGCCCGACCGGCTGCCAGCTCGATACAATGGATGCGATGGCCTCCCGAATATCCGAGGCATCGCCACGACCTTCCGCAAATGCCTCCTCGTGGCACCGGCGCTCTACCTGGCACGGCCCCGCGGCGAGACGTTCGTGCCGTTCCACGCGCGGATCGTGGCCGAGGAGAAATACCCGTTCGGCCGCGCGGTGCTGTCCGCGACGCTCAAATACGCCGGGGTGCTGCCCCAGCAGGTTGCCCGCCGGCAGAAGAAAAAGCATGTCGGCATAAAACGAAAAGTCGAAAATCGGGGGTGCACGGTCAAGGAAATGGGACGCAAAACGGCGGACTTCGGGAGATTGTAAGGGTACGAAAACGCACGAAAACGGTCCCAAGATACCGAAAATGCACCATTAAGCTTCGAGTTAGTCGTCTCTCAAGATCGATAATCGAAACAAAAAATAACGGTATTTCAAACAGTTGAGGCACCAACACTACTCCGCGGTCAAGAAAAAAATCGGGTATTATTAAGATGAGAACGAACGAAACGGCAGCTGATTACGAAGCAAGCCGCTCGCGAAGCGCGCTTCCACACAGTGCTGTAGCGAGCGAGCGGCTTGCGGGTGCGATCTTCGGGCCTCGCGCGAAGCTCGAAAGTCGAAAAATGGGGACACCTTAACCTGGAGTGTTCATCGTGCCGCGGACGGCTCGCCTCGCCGCCCCGAACCACCCCCATCATATCACCCATCGGGGTGTCGATCGTCAGCCCGTCTTCCACGACGATCAGGACTACCGGGACTATCTGCTGTTTCTTGGCGAGCTGACACGCCGCACAGCCACCGGGGTCTGGGCGTACTGCCTGATGCCCAATCATGTGCATCTAATACTCACCCCCTCCACGGCCGAAGGTCTCAGCCGCTCGGTCGCTGAAACGGCACGCCGGTTTGCCCGGACTAGCAACCGGCGGCGCTCCCGCCAGGGCCCTCTGTGGCAGAGCCGGTTTTACTCCGTCGCGCTCGACGAGCTGCATTTTCTGGAAGCCGCCCGCTATGTCCTGCTCAATCCCGTGCGCGCCCGGCTGGCCAGCCGGGTCGAACTCTGGCCCTGGAGCAGCTTCCGCGCACACCAGGCCGGCGCTGACGATCTCGTCGACACCGCACCGCTCGCCCAGCGCATCGGCACAGTTGATGCCTTCGTCGCCGTCGGGCTCCAACGCGACGTGTCCGATCGGATCAGGGCGGCCACGCGCACCGGTCGTCCCCTTGGCAATAAGACCTTCTCCGACACGATCGCCCGCGCGCATGGTGTCACGCTTCCAGCGCGTGGACGAGGGCGGCCCTCGCAACGAGACCGCCCGGGCCATGAATCGAACTCCAGTGCGGCGCGCCCGGACTGTGGCCGACATCTAAATCCTTGCGCTTATAATTGACTGGCGACCGCTCATGGCCGGCGCGCCAAGGAGGCGCCGGCGACGCAGCTTATCCGCCTTTCGCGAAAATCCCTCTTGACCCTGCGGCGTTGATCTCGGCCGACAACGAGACGGACTGGTCTGCCATCACGCCGATGCTGCCGAATAAGCCGCGCGGCGTGCCACGAGTGAATGCCCGTAGCTCCAGGCCCGTCTTCCCGTTCGCGTATGCGTTTTTATGGAAGAACTCGACCAGCGGCAAACCGAGCCAAGGTGAAAGATTCTGAGCTGATCGAATTGCCTGCCCTAGCTCCCATGTGAGGCCACGCAGCCGCACCTCAAGTGCAGTTCCGCACATGAGTAGCTTACTAAGGAGCGCACTCAGCTAAATTGCGAGCTGTCGCGAATCTATAGCATACGCCTTTTCCCACCGGATTGATGTGATCCACTTCACACCGGACCGCCAGTTGCAGGTGCGGCGGTTATTTTGTACGTTTGATGGAGAGCTTGATGGCGTGCTCGCAATCCGGATTATCGAGCGTTGATCACGCAAGACATGATTTGAAACTTTTTTGCCCGCTCGCGCTGAGCGAAGATACTGGAAGCAGAACATGAATGGGTACCATTCTCTGCTTGATGATTTTCTTCCACTCAAGCTGCTCGATCGACTCCACGGCAGCGAAGGCCGCCGGCCAGTGGCAATACGCTTTCCCGCAGCCGTGATGTTCGTTGATGTATCGAGATACACGGCGCTCGTAGAACAACTCGCGCACCGCGGGCGAGAGGGGCTTGAAGAACTCCCGCGACTTCTGAGCAACTCATACGGTTCATGCGCCGAGCATGTCGTAGAGCTCGGAGGTGAAGTTCTGTACTTCGCCGGGGACTCGTTACTGGCGTACTGGGATGCTGAAGCCGACCGTCTTGGCGCCGCCATCAGAAAAGCGAGTGAGTGCGCCGCCATTATCTGCCGGCGCGGCAAGGATGCTAGGCGAGGCGGCGTCAGTGAAATTACTCCAGCACTTCATATTGGGATAGGCGCTGGTGAACTTTGGGCCGCCGCTCTGGGTGATCAGCCCGATTGGAAGCTGATAGCGGGTGGGCAAGCCGTTGCCCAAGCTGCTTCGTGCCAAGGCATCGCTCGCAGTTGGAGTTACGAACTGTCTGCTGAAGCGAAAGCCGCATTGAAGACAGGCTCGACCGTGGCACTAAATTTCTCTGCCGTGGAACCCCCATGTATACACAAGGCTCCGACTGAATGGCTAACGGCATTTCTGCCATCGCAACTGAGAGAGCGTCTGCAACCTCCAAGACCGGTCCACATCCAAGGATCGCTGGCGCTCGACTTCGATCCTCTCGGACCGGCCAATGATGATCTATCGATGCTAGACGAGATAAGACCAGTATCCGCGGTTTTCACACGCATAACTGGACTCAACTGCTTAGATCCCTCGGCACTATCGCAACATCAAGCTCTATGCGTCGCATTGCAGGACATTGCGAGATCTCGCGGAGGTCCGCTCGGAGAATTCTTTTATGATGATAAGGGGCTTGTCTTTTCTACTGCATTTGGAACCCGCGGCAACTTCCATCGAGATGATCCGCGGCGTGCTGTCGATGCTGCCCACGCCATTTGTCAGACGGTAGACCGGCTTGGGTTTGCCTCATCGACGGGTGTCGCTACCGGCGACGCATTTCTAGGAATTGTTGGAAGCGCGCGACGGCGCCAGCTTATGTGGCACGGCGCGCCAATCAATCGCGCCGCGCGACTAATGACAGCTAGCGAGAAAGGCGTTCTCTGCGACGCGCCAACAGAGCGGTCCAGTCGAACTGCATTCAAATTTGCACCGCAAGGCACGCTTCAATTAGCGGGCCTAGGGAATATGGCAGCAGTTTTTCGCCCGATGGAGCAGCACCAAGCCGGTTCTGGGTTCACATCTCTCGTTGGCCGGCGCAACGAAATGGAGTCTTTGGCGCGTACATTCGAAGAAGTACAGAATGGCGGTAAGAGACTCCTTGTCATTCAAGGCGAAGCTGGCATCGGGAAATCTACGCTAGTCGCTTCGTTCGCTGAAGAGCTCCGATCGGCAGGAGCGATGGTGTCTGTGGCACGAGCCGAGCGCGATGATCGAAGAACGTCGCTTCTACCGTGGCGGCGTTTATTGACATCTCTTTTGGGTTTGCCTGCGGACACAGAAGGTCACATCGTACTGGATGCGATTAGGTCTGCTGTGGAGGACGATTTGACGATTTTAGAACGGCTACCATTGCTAGGCGGCGTTTTGGATCTTGCGATTTCTGAAAATGATAATACGCGCCACCTACAGGCAGCTCACCGGGGCGATGCAACGATGCGGCTCGTCGGTGATTTACTCGCCGTGATTGACCGTCACCCGCTGATTCTGATTCTCGAGGATAGCCAGTGGCTGGATTCCGCCTCTTGGAGGCTAGTCGAGTGGGTGCTCGCCAGTCGATCATCTATACTGATTGTGCTATGCGTACGATCCGAAGAGGCACCCGAAGAGCTCCGGGCCATTCAGCGCCGCGCTGATGCGGCGAGAACAACCGCATCAGGAACCGATTTGGAGGATCCAAGTCGCTTCTGCCGCTTCATGACAATCGAAGAGCTTAATGATGGTGAAATTCGCGAGCTTGCCGCTCGTGTGCTTGGCGCAGCCCCTCCGGGGCGCGATCTGGCCGACAGGATATCTGCACTAGCTTGTGGTAATCCTCTATTCGCTGAGGAGATCACACTGACTCTAAAGACTGAGGGATTGGTAGCTATTCGCGACGGCTGCTGGCGCTCACTTCGGCCACTCGACGAGCTTCGGTACTTCGAAGGCGTCGAGCGCGTCATTCGAGAGCGAATAGATCGACTAGAGCCTAAGATCTTGGAGGTATTAAAGGCCGCAGCTGTCATCGGGCGGTCGTTTTCGCTGAACTCTCTCAAGGTCCTGCTGAAGCAAGTACCTGAACGGGCTATTCGGACCGATCTCCAATTACTTGTGGCAGCGCAGTTCATTCGAAGCAGCGGAAGCGACGGAGAATACGAGTTTCGGCATGATCAAATTAGAGATGTCGTATATGGCTCCATCCCCGCCGACCTGCGCCAACGATTCCATGGAACATTAGCTGATTGGCTAGAACAAACAGAAGGCGCAGCTGTTGGCGGCGACATAGCAGCTCTTGTCCAGCACTTCGAAGCCGCTGGCCAGAACGATAAGGCGGTCACTTACGCCGAGATCGCCGCTGCCAAAGCGTTGCAGGTCGGCGCCTTCCGAGAGGTTGAAGCCTTTCTCAGCATATGTTTCAGCCATGAGCCCCGCCAACCCGTTTTGAGTAAGGAGCAAAAGCTAATAGCGGTGCGGCGTCGGATTCAGCTAGCAGAAGCTCAGTACTGTCGAGGGGACATTCATGCTCAGGGTGTCGCAGTTCGTCGAGCGCTTACCCTAGCTGGAGAGTCAGTTAGGAGTTCGTCCATCAGTGGATTCAGCCGTCTTATCGCAAGTGCGGCAAGGCTTCTCCTCCAGCAGCTCTTTCCTCCAAGAACCTTTAGATACTCTGATCCTGCCCTGGCTTGGGAGCGAGAGATGGCTCGATGCCATAGTCAGGCGGCAATGGTCGATTATTTCGAGCTTCGCTTCCTCGAGAGCATGCGACACCTTATCGAGGCTGTCGTTCATGCTGAACGAACCGGGATCACAACGGAACTAGCCATAGCGTCTTCGCAAGTCGCATCTGGCTTCGGGCTCGTAGGTCTTCGTCGTACCTGCGAATATTTCATCAGGAAGGCGGAACACGCGGCCGTGAGCCTGGGTGATCCGGCGATACATTCACACGTGTGCTACTTGGATGCTCTCTGGCAGGTTGGCCACTGCAATTGGCCTGCGGTTGACTATCGCACCAAGCAGTCGCAAGAGCTCAGCTTGCAGGCAGGCGATCAATTGAGATGGTCTAACGCGCAGGTGATCCGATTCTGGTCTCTTTTTTATCGAGGTGATTGGACCAGTTTGGAGGACACAGCGAACGCGCTTCTATCGCGCGCTCAGAGCAGCGGAAACACCCAGCAAGAAATATGGGCATTGCGATGCAAGTCGCTATGTGCCCTCCAGGCCGACAGACCTCGCGAAGCGATCGATCTACTAAAGCTTATTACCTCCGCGATGTTCGGATCCGCTGACCTTGCCGCGTTTGTGTCATCGAAGGGATGCTTAGCCTTAGCGCTATCGCGGGTTGGATACAATGACGAGAGCCTCCAGGCAGTCGATGAGACGCTTCGGCTGTTGCGCGGGATGTATCGTCCGACCTCGCATAGCATACTCGTTGGAATATCTGGGGTTTGTGAAGTCCTGCTTCGTGGCCGCGAGACCGGCCTATCGCGAGAATACGATCAGTGGCGTGAGTGGGAGACTCAAGCTCTATATGAGCTGAAGCGTTATAGCCTCGCCTTTCCCGTTGGGAGAGCACAATACCGTCTATGGAAAGGGGTCTCAAATTGGTTGGACGGTGAGAAAGATCACGCGTTCACGGCATGGAACCAGGCTTTGCTAGCCGCGGATGAGCTCTCGCTGCGACAAGACAGAGCGATGATCTCCGCTGAAATGAGGCGTCGCCAAGATCGAATTTAACTTTTGTCGGCATGGTCTTTTTAGGGTTCCAGCCGGACCACAGTGTTCTGGCGCGGGACATTCGAAGCCTATTTGATTGAGGATCTCATGCTATGCGCCCGACAGATTCTCCTCGTGAGCTCCCTTCCGCACCTGACCAGCAAACAATGTGGCTGTCTTGTGGGCTTGAGTCGCTGGTTGATAAGTACCCGCGGATAGCGAACCCAACGTTACAACGAGACGGTGAGTATGACTTTGATGTTGTAATTGTGGGGAGCGGGTATGGCGGGGCAATTGCTGCTGCAGAGCTCAGCGCCTGTACCGATGAGGATGGCCAGCCACTACGTGTATGCATTCTCGAACGCGGACAAGAATACTTGTCGGGAGCATTTCCGTCTCGCCAGGCGGATTTAGCAGGTCGTGTTCGGTTCATGACCCCCGATGCAAAACGTCCAATGGGAGCTCATGACGGCCTCTATGACGTTCGCTCGAGCGAAGATGCCGTTACGGTTGTTGCCTCTGGACTTGGCGGCGGCTCACTTATTAATGCTGGCGTTATGGAGATGCCGAGAAGTGAGGTGTTCCGCGAAGGCCGCTGGCCCCACGCTATCCGCGTCGACGAGACGCTTTTCGAGCTGGCGGGCATACTCCGTCACTCTTTAGGAGCAAGCCCCCTCCCCGTGACGCACGTCGGGGTTCTTAAAAAAACTGGTCAACTTAACAGGCTTGCGACGACAACATTGCTGCCAATAACGGTCTCCACGTCCAGCGCCGCAAACAGCGCAGGAGTGTTGCTTAATGAATGCGCGATGTGCGGAGATTGTGCAACCGGTTGCAACCACGGCGCAAAGAACTCCCTAGATCTAAATTTACTGTTCTTGGCTAAGCAGAGCGGAGCACGCCTCGTGACAGGAGCCACCGTCCTCCGCTTTGCTCCATGCGCCGACGCCGGATGGGTTGTCCATGTCAATCACACCGATAATCACCTCCGTGACCGACAATTGACACCTTTCCAAGTTCGTACGAAGCGTTTGATTCTGTCGGCAGGTACATTGGGATCGACTGAAATATTGCTGCGCTCGCAGGGTGCGCTTCGGTTCTCGGCTCAACTGGGCCGCAAGTTTTCGGCAAATGGAGATATGCTCGTCACCGCCTACGGCTTGAATGAAGTCGTCAATGCCGTAGCCGACGAAACAGAGCCTCCGGCAGCCACAGAGCAGAAGGGGTCTGGACCCCGGGCGATCGGGCCGACGATCACGGCGATGATTGATCTGAGGACTGGAAACCCCGAATCCGACCTGGTGATTCAAGATTTGGCGGTCCCTGGCCCCCTGCGGCGCCTATTCGAGGAAGCCATCACATCCTTCGATGTCCTTAATCAACTAGGCCAAAGGCCGTGGAGACGGTACGAGCGTGATTGTCCAAAGCATGATGATGCAGCCGTCAATCGTGATGCAGTGAAACACTCCCTCGTGCTCGCGATGATTGCTCGTGATGATGCGGACGGTGAGCTCACGCTCGGCGACAAGGCTTTGTGTGACGATGCAGACGGGCTGCTCACGGTCCACTGGCCAGCGCTTCGAATGGACCGTCGCTTCGATGAACATCATCGGCGGCTCAAGGAATTGATGGCGAAGTCAAGGATCGGCGGGCGAGTAGTTAATAATCTCCTCTGGCGGCCTTTCGCAGAGGAGCTGGAGCGTCTGTTCGGCAGACAGCGAGGACCGCTCGTTACCGTGCATCCCCTCGGTGGGTGCGCGATGGGCAATGACGTCCGCCAGGGGGTCACTGACCATTGCGGGCGCGTCTTCGACGCGGGTGGTTCGGGCGCGACTTCTGTGCATCCCGGCTTGGTCGTTCTAGATGGCTCAATTATCCCTACATCTCTGGGGATCAATCCCGCACTTACAATATCAGTTCTATCTCTTCGTGCCATTACGCAGCTCAAAGCGGAGTGGCGCTTAACTGGTGGTCGGCTCAGGATTACGACTGAGCCCACAATGCCTCCAACGGAGAGGCCGACGTATGCTATCCCTTCGACCATCACCAATCCGAAATCGACGCTTATTGAGCTCACGGAACAAGTACGAGGGCGCTTAAGACTTAAGACGCGTGACGGGCGTCGTGAGGTCAGCCAAGTACAACTAACGCTCACGAGCGAGCCAGCGGCGATCTCTGATTTGACAGCATATCGCCCGAACAAGCTACGCGGATTTCAGATTAACTCCAGCAAAGCAAGGCTTCAGATACTCAAGCCGGGCAAAAACTACGATCCGGTGTCTGATAAAGCCGACCCTAGAGATGTCGCGCTAGAGGCGGAGGTCTCTGGCGAGCTGCGCTTGTTTTCGACTGAACGCTCGATTCCTTATCTTTCTACTGCGCGAGCCGTGTATGCCTGGTTCGTCAATCGGGGACTGCGAGATGGGGTCCACTGGGGAGTGCAACGCATTCAAGAGCATCTTCATCTACGACCTGAGCTAGATCGACCTAGGCCTATGCCGTCCTTCTATAGGCGGGCCAAAGACTTTATCGCCGGATTGCTGTCCTTGTGCTCACGCGCGGGAATCGTCCGCCTTATTGAATACGATTTGACGGTCGGCCAGGTAATTCACTCTTCTGAGTTTGACGTTAGTGCGTTGAGTGGAAGCAGTATTCGCGCAGTCAAGCGGCTAACCTATGCTCGAGCATCTAGTCCTTTCACGCAGCTGCTGGAGATGTCGGTCGAGGTGTTTCCCAAGTTATGCAGGCCAATATTTGGCAAGCTGCCTACCTTACGACTGAATAAGCGATATCTTGCGAGCCAACAGATTCCCTTGTTGCGTGTGGTGCAACAGCAAGACGGCGTGTCATCACTGATCGACTTGCTATCCTTCGTGCTTTATCTGGTTCGGGTCTCGATGCAAAGCCATGCGCTGAGCTTTCGCCGACCAGACCCTCCGCCGGACCGGGTACCCGAACGTTTACCCGGACGACTGCCCGATCTGCCGCCACCCGAGGTGGATTGGCTGACGGTAGACAGCTTAGCTTCGCCCCCCGCGCGCATACGGCTAACCCGCTACAATGGCTCGCCACGACGCGCAGCCAACGTCGAGATCACAAGACCGGTTCTCCTCATTCATGGATACAGCGCCAGCGGCACGACATTCGCTCACCCTGACGTGCCGGGAAACTTAGCCCAGACTCTGTACGATGCAGGTCGCGATGTATGGGTGTTGGACATGCGCTGTAGCGCTGGACTCCCGTCTGCCACGGGCGATTGGCCGTTTGAGGTCATGGCGGATCACGACATCCCTATAGCTATCGAACACATCGCTGATGCACAGGGGAGCCAGCTTTCGGACTATGTCAAAGTTGATGTGGTTGCCCACTGTATGGGAGCAGCGATGTTCAGCATGGCTGTGCTTGGGGATGGGCAGCGACAGAGGCGCTTACACCAAAGGATCGGTCGGGTCGTTTTCTCCCAGGTCGGACCTGTAATGATACTGAGCCGAACCAACGTCCTTGCGGCCTATATCATGCGGTACGCCAGGCGGTTTGTATCATCAGATACCTACGCCTTTAGTCCTCAGGAAACAGCTTCGCTTGGGGGACAGCTTCTCGATCGTGCATTGGCTGCCATGTCCCTCCCTCGACACGAATTCAAGCGTGAGAATCCATTCTTGCCGCCATTCGCCACTCCGTGGGCCGGGACTCGGCACCGAATGGACGCTCTTTACGGTCGTACCTTTTCGCTGAGAAACATCTCGAAGGGTATACTTGCGAGGCTGGATGATTTCTTCGGTCCGATCAGCCTTGAGACTGTATCTCAAGTAATTCATTTCGCGGCTTTCAACACCGTCACTGATCGCCGCGGAGTGAATCATTACGTGACGCCTAGCCGCATTTCCGAGCGCTTCGATTTCCCGATGATGTCGATACATGGAGAGGAAAACGGTTTGGTCGATGTAGCGACGCTGACCATGATGCGAAATCTTCTTGGAGAGGCCGGCGTGCCGTATCTCAATGAAGCGTTCAGAGAGGATCCAGCGTCCGACAACAAACGCATATCGAACTCATTTGGGATCCTCACCCATTCAGTTGCTTCGTGGCTTTCTAAATGCTTTGGACTGGCGTTAGCTCCCTCTGCACAAGTCGCGGACGGTTGCCAGACCACCACGTCGCAAACGGCGAAGCAAATCGAGCGCTTGATTGACCAAAGCAGCCAATCCCTCTCGGTAGGAACACCTTCATACCTGACGTGGCGAATAAGCGGACATGGCCATCAAGACTGCCTGATTGGGAAGCACGCGCAGACCGTATGCCGGGTGATAGCGAAGTATCTTGCCGTCCCTGATCAGGTACCGGCTCGTGAGCCGGAAACCACAAAACTGGCAGCACTTCCCATTCCAACGACCTATCGAGCGTTCGCGCCGGCGTTCGGCGTGAGGACGCAGGTCCTTGCGAAAGCCGGCACGATCCGGATACAGGCATGCGACGGCGCTGGCCGAGGATCTGCCCTCAAGGCTGTTGTCCTCCCGGTGCGGCAAGTCGGTGAGCGGTTCCGCTTTCTACAACCCGATGGACAAATTGGGATACCTACCAGCGACGCAAGTCTCCTTCAGGCAGGCGCTTGCATTATCGAACCGATCACGCAACGGCGGCAACAGATCGGATCGCCACGGTTTTTTGACCTGCCAAATGCGAAATGGCCCCACCATGCCAGCGAGGTACTAATCCTGTTGCTCTACGAGCAGGCAGAAGGGATAGGAGGCAGCGCCCGTGAGCCGGGTCTGATGAAGGCGCACGAGGTAAACTGCTCAAACTTTCCCATTGCTCGAGCCGTAGCAGAAGCTCTCGTGTGCGACACCATCGGAGACTTGCGGGGCGGCCTGTTGCGTGGCTCGATCACGGACACAATGTGCCAAGGGGATGTCACATTTGCTGTCGCTAGCTGTCTTTACCCAAGCGACATTTTAAACCACATGCCGGCTGCCCAGCACTTCCCGCGAGGTCCAGCCGACGCATCGCTCTTGACGCTAAGCGATTTGCTGGGAAAACCTGATTCTCCGAGCCTGCTACTGCTTGCCGGAGATCAGATCTATGTCGATGCCACAGCAGGGCTGTTCGATCCAAAAGTACTTGATGAGCGGTTCCGCATTCCGCACGAGCGTCGTGGCGAAGGCCGTGGCTCAAAAGCTGTCATGCAGCGCATGGACCTCGAAGTGCAGATGATGCTTGATGACCACGAGATCAACGATAACTGGGCTCCGAACGATCCGGACCTCGAAGCAACTCGTACTGGTCAAAGTGTGCTTGAACGTGGACTGTCCGCCTACTTCTTATACGAACGCGGGGCCCCGAAACCCCAGCCCCATGTCTGGCACAAACTGTATCATCGGGAAATACCGTTCTTTCTTGCTGACGCCCGAACTGAGCGCGAGGCGCGAACTGCTGTTGCCTGGCGGACGCAAAGAATTATGGGGTCAAGACAATTTGGAGCGCTGTGTAGCTGGTTAGTTGCTCCGAAGCACAAGAACCGTCCTAAGTTTGTCATGACAGCATCCGCATTGTTGCCGCGACGTTTGGTCATGAAGCAGTCCGCCAGTGCCTTGCAATCAGATGCTTGGGACGGCTATCCGCACTCGCTTCATTCACTGCTTAGATTTATTTGCGATCACGAGGTTGAAGGCTTGGTATTCTTGTCAGGTGATGAGCACATCAGCAGCCTCGTCACGGCTCGCGTGACCTGTCTCGACACAGGCAAGCAGTGCGGCTTCCACTCCATTCACAGCTCTAGTCTCTTTGCGCCTTACACGTTCGCGAATGGCGTTCCGGATGATTTTATCACGAACGACCGTTTTGACTTTTCTTTTCCGTTGCCGGGTGGGCAGGCGCAGCATTATCGATGCGAGGCAAAGGCGCAGTTCTTTCCGGGCGATGGCTTTGCCGTTCTTACGACGAACCAAAATGGCACCGGAAATTGGAATCTCCGCGCCAGATTTTACTGCTCTTCCGGCTTAAAGCCGGGCGGTGATATCTCTCTTTTCCTGTTCAACCCCTCGATGGCGGCGTCTTAGCCCAAGTGTTGTGACACTTGGCTTTAGCAAGTGATGCGCGTATCAGTTGTTATGGCGTAAGCCGGCCATTGGCCGACGTTGTCAGCTGAGTACTATTCGCTCTACCTTCGAAAGCAGACCCCGTCCGCGCACAGGCAAATGTCAGCTCCGGGCCAAAGGCAGACATGCGATCGCCTCGCTTGCGCCAATGAACCAGGCTTACTCTGGCAATCCGGCTTTCCTCAATGCTTCTTCAAACTGCGCAAGGTCATCGGCCCGTCGATGAGGCACCAGGTCCCGTATGCTCGATACGCGTAGCGTGGGATGGAGCTTCCCGAGCCGAGCTATTGCCTTGCGTGCCTGTTCCAGGCGTCCGGCCATTGCGTTGCTCGCGGCGGCGACGCGCAATCCAGCCGGAAATTCCGGATTGTATTGCAATGCCATGGCCGCCCACGATGCCGCCTCGTCATAGCGGCCTAGCAGGAAATGCGCATACGCGGTCCCGGTTCGCATGCCCGCTGTTCTCGCATCTAATGGGTTCAGGCGCATGGCGTGCGCGAAGCATTTGAGTGCCGGCTCCGGTTCGCAGAGCCAATTTTTCACCCATCCACTGAAGAGCCAAGCCTCAGCCAAATTGGCATTGAGCAAAAGTGCGCGGTCGATTAAGGCGACACCTTGATCGAAATCGCCAACAATATAGGCGAAAGCCCACCCGCTCGCACTGAGCGCGATCGCGTCATCTTTGCCAAACTGGACCGCCAGTTTAGCGAGTCGTATTACTTCCGTAATCTCTTCCGCGGCGCCTGAAAACCAGCCAATGCCCTTACCATAGGCGTAGCAAGAAGCAGCACGGCCATACGCGACCGCAAAATCGGGATCGAGTTCAGTCGCGCAATTGAACAGCCGCAATGCGTCCTCAATCGTCTGCGGGTTATTATCAATGTGATAAAATCTGGCCAATCCGCGCAAATAGACAGTGTAGGCGTCAAGACTTTCGGTTGGCTTGCGCTTGGCGCGCTCAATCTCTGCTTTTTCAACTGTTGGCGCGATCGCTCCAACCACGCTTTCAGTTACCTGATCTTGCAGATCGAAGACGTTGCCGAGTTCACCCTCGAACCGGTCGGCCCAAAGATGTACTCCGGTGGCGGCATCGATGAGTTGGCCGGTGATGCGCATGCGGTCTAAAGCTTTTCGGACGCTGCCTTCCAGGACGTAGCGCACCCCAAGTTCTCGCCCGACTTGCTTCACGTCGACGGCACGCCCCTTGTACGTGAAGCTCGAGTTGCGTGCGATGACGAACAAGGCTTTGAATCGAGAGAGCGCTGTGATGATGTCTTCTGTCATGCCATCAGCAAAGTAGTCCTGTTCCGGATCGGAGCTCAGGTTGCTGAAGGGGAGAACGGCCACGGAGGCTTTCTCCGGGAACGGAAGATCCGGTCTCCGCCCTTGCACGGGAGTATCGCCGATTACGCCGCCTACGAGCCTCGTCGCTTCCTGCACTGTTCCGACGAAACGGAAGCCCTTGCGCAGAAGTGTCTTGATCAGTCGCTGTTCTTCCCCGGAATCGCCAATGGCCTTGCGGGCAGCATTCAACCGCGTCGTGAGCGCGGCGTCGGACACGCTCCGCCCGCTCCAAATAGCGGTGATGAGATCGTCCTTGCTGACGACGCGGTCCCTGTTGCGGATCAGGTAGTAGAGTAGATCGAAAACCTGTGGAGCAACAGGGACGACATTCGCCGCGCGATGTAGCTCGCGCCGCTCGGTGTCGAATGAGTATTCCTCAAAGAGATAGCGCAAGCTGCCAATCCCTCAGACTGCCGCAGGTCGCGGGAAGCGTTTCAGCACCAAGTCTAAGAATAAGCTGTCGATAAGAGAAAAGTAAGCCGAATGTTAAGCAAATCCTCTAACACCATCGCATCCTCTTCTGGTTGAAAACACCGAGGAAATGCCGCTATGAGCACGACTCATGGCTCAATCGGATCGCGATGGATTACCGCATCGACGTGGAGCGTCCCCAGCCTATTCAAACGATATTGGGGTCAGCTTGAGGAATGGCGCCGACGCCAGAGACTACGAGGCGCCTTGTGCAATCTTAGTGACAGGGAGCTTATGGACATTGGCATAACGCGTGGGGAGATCGATTATGTCGCCTCCAATCCAGCTATTGAGCCGCGAGGCATCCGATCCGCTGGATGAACAACTGAAATCTTGTGCCAAGTGGTGAGTGGGCCCGGGCGAACACGACCAAATGCAATACTGCCCGAGCCTACTTCCGGTATGGGTCAAAACGCGAAGAACTCAGCTTGAGCAAATCTGATCCGCTATTCCGCTGGAAGCGGACCTCAACGATGCAGGCCATTGCTTCGCTGGTGGGCGAGCAGCGGATGCGTCGCACTAGGTGCATCCATCAGCGAGAAGCATACGGCCGGTCGTCGTGGCATGACGAATTGAGAAGAGCTTCTGCGCCTCAGGATCGCTCAATAACGCTTCGGCATCTGCACGACTAGGAAACTCGATAACGACGAGTCTTTCATGCTTCCATTCGCCTTCGAGCGGCGTTGGCTCGACACCTTGAACGACATACTTGCCATGATGTCTCGCGATGGTCGCGGGGATAGCATCGATATACGTTTTGAACCGCCCGTAGTGCACAGTGATGTCGAGGACGAAATAAGCCTTCACCTGTGATGCTCCGCAGTGCCCGTCTTGGATTGGTCACGCCCTATGACTAGTCGGCGGTCCGCAATCGGTCGAAGGCTGCCCTCGGCAGCGCTCATAAGCTTGGTCGGCTCGCCAACCCGAAGCGGGCGATACGGCGTCTCAACTGAGGGCCGCGACGGGCCAAAACCGGACTCGCGGGGCCATGCACATGCGCCGCGCGTCGCCTATTGCTGTGATCTGCTTTCTAGCAGCCGGTCGCGGATCTCCTCCGATACAAAGCGCTCCGCCCGCTGCCATGCCTCGTCCTTGTCACCGCGGAACTGGAAGTGCTTTCTGAACACGACGCGCTGGGCTGTTGTATCGATGGCGGCAATCCGCACAATCTGCACCAGCGTGCTTAGCTTGTGAACGATGCCGATAATCAGGATCTGCGCGCCGGCCTGTGACGCCGCGCGCAGCCGATCGCGCAACGCCCGTCCGTCGGTCGGACAATTTGGTGCGCAGGAGGACGGCACGAGCTCAAAACGGCGGTCCGCCGTGACATCGTCCCGCAGCGCGGTCATGAAAGCCCGCAATCGCTTTTCATGCACGGCCGTCAGATCGGTGGGCTCGTTCGACGTGTCTCTATATTTGAAATCGTCGACGGAGAGAGTCAAAGCGTGGTCGGCGGTCGCGGCGGATGCATCTGAGATGAGGCTGAATCCCAAGAATAGACCGGCTGTGGTAACAGCGTGCAAGAGGGAGCCGTGGCGCATGGCGATCACTCGATCTCCCCCTTACTGAGGCCATCTTAGAAGATCGATTCTTTCCGCCTCCTATCGAAGAAATTAATCCTTGGTAATGCTACGCGGCCGCCTATGGCAGCGCAGCGCTAATGTCTGCAGTGGGTCAAAGGCTGCCCTCGGTAGCCAGAATGACCCTTGGTCGGGGTCACCTCTATACAGCGGACATCCCCGCACTCTGGGCTGCGGTCAGCCACGGGCCAAGAACCGACGTCGCCACGGGCGACGCACCTTGGCTGCGATTGTCATTCAGGCAGCCCTGCCTGCCGCAATCCTGCTCCGTATAGCGCGAGATCCTCGGCATGCTGATAAGGGCCCAGCACGTTTTTGAGATTGGAAACACGCAGACCGGGATTCAGCTGCCGTAGCCGAACCATTGCTATATGTGCTTGCTCCCGCCGTTCGGCCATTGCGTTGCTCGCGGCGGCGATGCGTAGTGCAGGTTGAAAGTCCGGACTGTCCTGCAAGGCCATGGCCGCCCACAATGCCGCTTCGTCATATTGGCGCAGGAAGAAATGTGCATGCGCGGTCCCGGTTCGGGTACCCATCACCCGCGGATCAAGCGGGTTCAGGCGCATGGCACGCGCGAAGCGCTCGATTGCCAGTTTTGGCTCACCAAGGTAATTTTTAATCCAGCCGCCACAAAACCATGCCTCCGCCAAATTGGAATTGAGCACAAGCGCGCGGTCGACCAAGGCAGCGCCCAGCGCAAGATCACGAACGACAAACGCTAATGCCCACCCGCCGCGGGAAAGTGCGAGCGCGTCATCCCTGCCCGACTCAACAGCCCGCTGAGCCAACCTCGTTACTTCGGCAATCTCGTTTGCTGTGCCTGAAATCCAGCCAGCGGTCTTGGCGTTGGCGTAGCAAGAGGCGGCACGGGCGTAGGCTGACGCAAAAGCCTGGTCGAGCTGGATCGCACCGTTGAACAGGCGCAATGCCTCGTCGAACGCTTGCCGGCTGGCAAACTGATAAGTCTGAGACAGCCCGCGCAAATAGAGCGCATAGGCGTCGAGACTCTCGGTCGGTTTGCGCCTGGCCCGCTCGATCTCGGCTTTTTCCACCGCTGGCGCGATCGCCCCGACAACGCTCTCAGTCACCTGGTCCTGCAGATCGAAGATGTCGCCAAGACCACCATCAAACCGGTCGGCCCAAAGATTTATCCCAGTGGCAGCATCGAGGAGCTGTGCCGTGATGCGCACTCGGCTTGTCGTTTTGCGAACGCTCCCTTCCAACACATAGCGCACCCCAAGCTCGCGCCCGACCTGCTTCACGTCGACGGCGCGCCCCCTGTATGTGAAACTCGAATTGCGGGCGATGACGAACAGCGCCTTGAAACGAGACAGCGCGGCGATAATGTCCTCCACCATGCCGTCGGCGAAATATTCCTGCTCTGGATCGGAGCTCAGATTGGTGAAGGGAAGAACCGCGATCGAGGGTTTATCCGGGAGGGGAAGAGCGGGTTTCGGCTCTTCTTCTAGATTGTCGGTGACTGTCGCGCTTGCAGGTCCTTGCGCTTCCTGCACTTGTCCAACGAAACGAAAGCCCTTGCGCGGCAATGTCTTGATAAGGCGCTGCTTATCCCCGGAATCGCCGATTGCGCTCCGGGCGACGTTCAGGCGCGTCGTCAGCGCCGCATCGGACACGCTACGCCCGTTCCAGACGGCTCTAATGAGATCGTCTTTGCTGACCACGCGCTCCCTGTTCCGGATCAGGTAATCAAGTAAGTCGAATACCTGTGGCGCGACGGAGACGACGTCCGCTCCTCGATGCAGCTCGCGCCGGTCAGTGTCCATTGCGTAGTTCTCGAAGATGTAGCGCAATTGCCATGCCCTCAGCTCGAGGCTCTAGCATCGGTTGCACCGCAAAGAATAAGCCGCCGGTGAGAAAAATGTAAGCCGAATGTCAAGCGTCCTCTGTCCTGCCTTGGCACCCTCGTCTGGGTAGATAATAACCAGGAGATGCCGCGATGAGCACGACCTATGGTGCAACAGGATTGGGGCAGACCAACTCAACACGGGCCTCTAGCTTCTTCAGGAGATATTGGGGTGCGTTTCTGGAACGGCGCAACCGTCAGAGCTTACGAGCCACGTTGCTCGACTTAAGTGACAGGGAGCTAATGGATATCGGGACGACGCGCGGTGAGATCGACTACGTCGCCTCGCACCGTTCGGTCGACCCACGAGGCATCCGGTCCACATCCAATGATTCCCTGATATTCGGTGCGACAAACGCACCATTCCTAGGGACCAGTGTCTGACATGGGTCACAAGCGGCGGTCGCACCGACCGCGGCTCCGCGTCCGCTCTACCGACGATAATCCCATTTCAGCGGCTGAGGCGGCCGAGTGAGTGACTTGCCGCCCGGATGGGTCAGCCTTGAGCGAATAACGCCCAGAGAAGTCTCTGATGTTTTTCACGCTCTGCGAAAGATAGGCAATCGTGCCGTCCATGATGGCGAGGGCACCTTTCCTGATGCTCTATCAGCGCTAAAGTTTGCTTGGTGTTTGGTTCCATCGAGTATGGCAAGCAACCCGATTTCAAGCCCTCACCATTCGTTCAACCGCAAAAGGCTCCGGCTCAGAGTGAGAGCGAGGCCGCCGAGCGCCTGAAAGAACTTGAGCGGCGTCTCGCCGAGGCGGAGCTGGCTCGTGTGAGAGCGACAAGCGAGGCTCAAGAGCATTCCCGCGCCCGCGAAAGTATTGAGGAGAGCCTGAGAAAGGCCCAGGAAGAGCGTGCGCTGTGGGAGGCGCTGGCGCACGAGGCTGAGCAGGAGAAGCTTCAAGCAAAAGCTCCTCGCGAGAAGGTCTCGGCGAGTGTCGAGCTTCGGCAAGACTTGTCCTACTTTCTCGGCATTGACCGCAATTCGCTCGACGAACTACAGGCCGCCGCCAAACAAGCACCGCAAGCTGACCTTCTCGACCTCGTTACGCGTGGAGAAGAAGCTGCGAAAAAGATCGATCTCGATGAAGCGTCCACGCGCGACCTCATTGATCAGCAACTTCGCGATAGTGGATGGGAAGCTGATACAAAGTCGCTTCGTCATAGTTCCGGCGCCCGACCCGCGAAGGGACGCAATCTTGCTATCGCCGAATGGCCCACCGCGAACGGCCCCGCCGATTACGCACTATTCGTCGGTTTAACTCTGATCGGCGTCGTCGAAGCCAAACGAAAACGCAAGAACGTTTCGGCCGCCATCGATCAGGCCGAACGTTATTCGGTTGGAATGAAGTCCGATGGGACCTTTTCGCTTGCGGAAGGTGGGCCGTGGGACACCCACGGTGTGCCGTTTGTTTTCGCAGCCAATGGCCGCTCCTATCTGAAGCAGATCGAAACCGAGAGTGGAATCTGGTTTCGCGATACGCGACGTTCTGCAAACCATCGCCGTGCGCTGGTGGGTTGAGGGAGAGCGATCCAAACCGCAGCGCAACGAGGCCGCTGTTTTTGCGGGAAATACCGTACTAGACCAATTTTGCGGGTTCTAAGATTCGGAGAAAATTCGGTTCTCCGGCTTCATTCAGGCCCTGTGGGATGACGGGTCAGAGTTCTCCGCCCGCAGAAAAGCAGGAAAAACGGCCGAGTCTCTGGCCTGTTTCCGGCTCTAAGTACGACACGAGTTTTGGTGGGATGGCGGAGCGAGAAGGATTCAAACTGCCCTCGGCATCGAGCCCCGACGATATATCCCTCTAGATACCTCGGACGAGCATGCGCAACCAGCTAGGTTTGTAGTAGCGGCCTGCTCAACGGCTCAGCATTGGCCCCACGAGGTCTAGCCGCCTCCGTGAATCCTTGAAGAGCGGCATTCAGCAACGCCTGCAGGATTTTCGAATGCAATCTGCGTAGCAAGGATTCGTTTGCCGCTGACTCGGCGCAGACTGCGCTACCGATGTGCTACGGGGTCAGTAGTCAGCGAGGACGATCTCAGTAACCAGCTGATACCGCGATGGAATCTTGGTAGCGGGGGAGGGACTCGAACCCCCGACCCCAGGATTATGATTCCCGTGCTCTAACCAGCTGAGCTACCCCGCCACAGGGTCGCGAGGGCCGAAACGGCCGATCTCGCGAACGCGCGGCATATAAGGAAGGGGGCGGCGGGAAGTCAAGCAAAGTGGTCCGCCTTTTTCCGGCTTCGCCAAGGCTACGAAGGGACAAGCCGCCTTGTGAATACGGCCTCTTTTTCAATGAGTTCGTCATGGCCGGGCATGTGCCGGCCATCCACGCCCTCGCTGGCGGCCCCAAGAACGTGGATGCCCGGGACGAGCCCGGGCATGACGGAGTTTGGGGATACGGAACTTCCTATTTCGGCCTCACGTTCGGATCGCCGCCGGGGCTGCCCGGGGGTGGGATCACCGGGGTGTTGGCGCCGGTGTCGGGCGCGGGCGCGTGCATCTCGGGGTCGATGCCGGCGGGCGGGCACAGCACACCCTCGGATTTGGCCAGCTTGTCGCCTAGCGGTTCCCGGGCCTGGCCGGTGGTGGTGCCGTCAGGCTGGCGGTTCGGACGGTCCTGGGGTGTGCAATTGGTCGGATGTTGCGGAGACGGCGGCGCGGTCTGTTGCGGCGGCGTCGCCGGGGCGGGCGGGGCCTGCGCGATCGCGCTACCGGAGGCGGCGATCAGGAGGCCCGCTAGGATGATGTTTGATGTCGTGCGCATGGAAAAGAAACGCGCTGGGCGCGCGGCCTGTTCCCAGGCCAAGCGCGATGTGATCAGGGGTGATGCCCGGTTTTCCCCCATCGTCATTGCGAGTTTGGCACCGGCCGATGGCGGAGTAGTTCGCGGGATATCGCTGGTGGAGAGAGCCTTCCTCCGCTCGCGGGAGCGCACCGTTTGCTCGGCTGCGCGCCAGTCCAATCATGATCACGATTTGCGGTAGCGGATCAGCGAAAAATGCCCCATCGGCGGCATCGGACGGCGCTCGGCGAGCGTGACGCCGCCGTGCCTTGCGGCCCAGTTGGCGAGGCGGGCCCACGGGAATTCCGGGCGCCAGCCGAGGCGGCGGGCTACGGGTGCGAAGGCGAGCTCGAACAGTTTTCGCGGGCCCGTCTCGGCGCCGATGTGATTGACGAGGATCAGTTCGCCGCCGTGCTTGAGCACGCGCACGAACTCGTCGAGCGTGCCTTCGGGATCGGGCACGGCGGTGATGACATATTGCGCGACCACCGCATCGAAGAAGTTTTCGGGGAAGGCGAGATTCTTCGCGTCCATCACCGAGAGCACTTCGACATTGGAGAGCCGCAGCGCGCGCACGCGCGCCTGTGCCTTGCGCAGCATCGGCTCGGAGATGTCGACACCGCAGATTTTCGTGGTGCGCGCATAGTCCGAGAGCGATAGCCCCGTGCCGACGCCGACGTCGAGGATGCGGCCGCCGATGCGGTCGGCCTCCGCGATGGTCGACTGCCGTCCGGCGTCGAACACCTTGCCGAACACGAGATCATAGACCGGCGCCCAGCGGCCATAGGCCTTCTCGACCCCGGCCCGCGAGATGTCTGCTGCCATGCCCCCTGCCCTTGCGCGCTTCTAATGTGTGATGCGTGTTGGTGGATTCAAAAGTCGCCCCGCGCGCGGTCTGAGCCTCTCCCGCTCTTGTCGGCCGAAGCCTTGGCGAAGGCGGATGCGGGAGAGGGGGCGCACTTCCGGTGCCGCGGCAGTGCGATTCAATTTCGTCATGATTAGCCGCGCACGGCTTCCGCGAGCGGCCGCAATGAGGCCGTACCGACCTTCGCCGCGGCGCTCTGGATGAAGCCGCCGCCGAGCACGCGCGCCTGCCCGCCAGGCGCGTCGTAGAACACGCAGGCCTGGCCGGGCGAGACGCCTTCCTCGCCGGCGACGAGCTCGATCTCGTAATGACCATTGCCGCCGCGCAGCCACGCGGGCTGAGGGCTGCGGGTCGAGCGCACGCGCACGAACATCTCGAGACCGCCGCCGATGGCGCGGTCGATGTCGCCGTCACCGATCCAGTTGACGTCGCGCAGCACGATGCGGTGCATCTTCAGGGCATCGCGCGGACCGACCACGACGCGGCGATTGGCGGCTTCAAGGCGCACCACGAACAGCGGCGCCGTCGCCGCAATGCCGAGGCCGCGGCGCTGGCCGACGGTGAAATTGGCGATGCCGTTGTGCTGGCCGAGCACGCGTCCGTCGAGATCGACGATGTCGCCGGGGTCCATCGCGTTCGGCCGCAGACGGGTGATGACGTCGGTGTAGCGCCCCGTCGGCACGAAGCAGATGTCCTGGCTGTCGTGCTTGTCGGCGACCGCGAGCCCGAAGCGGCGCGCGAGCTCGCGCGTCTGCGGCTTGGTCATGTCGCCCAAGGGAAAGCGCAGGAAGTCGAGCTGCTCGCGCGTGGTCGCGAACAGGAAATAGCTCTGGTCGCGGTCGGCGTCGGCTGCGCACACCAGCGCGCGCGAGCCGTCATTCAGGCGGCGCGAGGCGACGTAATGGCCGGTGGCGAGCGCGGTGGCGCCGAGCTCGCGCGCGGTCTTCAGGAGATCGCGGAACTTGACCGAACGGTTGCACTCGATGCACGGCACCGGCGTCTCGCCGAGCGCGTAAGAGTCGGCAAAGTTGTCGATGACGGACTCGCGGAAGCGGTCCTCGTAGTCGAGCACGTAATGGGGAATGCCGAGCTTGGCCGCGACGTCGCGGGCGTCGTGGATGTCCTGGCCGGCACAGCAGGCGCCCTTGCGATGGGTCGCCGCACCATGGTCGTAGAGCTGGAGCGTGATGCCGATGACGTCGTAGCCCTCAGCCTTGAGCAGCGCAGCCGTCGTCGAGGAATCGACGCCGCCCGACATGGCAACGACGACCCTGGTGTCCTCAGGACGGCCTTCGAGATCCAGACTGTTGAGCATGGGCCTTAAAGCGTTGTGACGGCGGCGTGGCGTGATCCGCGTTTCCTGTGCTTCCGGCGGGATATCGGGCGATCCCCGGGAACCCTGGTTCCCCCGGGGGGCACGACTGCCCGGTCGAAAGCGGCTGAGAGTAACCTCTTTAATATAGGCGGCATTCCGGTGAAGCAATCACGCGGGCGGCCAGCTTAGGGCAATTCTTGCCGGGGAGGCAGAAATGATGGGGTCGCAGCAGGCCTCGCGGCGGTCGCCCGATTTCGCAAGGCTTTGATTTTGCTGTTAAAATAGACAGGAAAGGACGCTGGCCCGCTCCTTGCTACCCTCCATGCCGAAGATGTTTCCAAGGGGTCGCCTGTGGTCGGTCGGACGTCAGATGTCGTGGCAAGCGTGCAAGTCCAGAGCGCGCAGCAAAAGCCTGCCCGGTCGCAAGCGGCGAAGGATAATTCCGCGGCCGACTCCTTCGGCTCGCTGGTCGACAGCAATACCCAGGCGATCAGCAACAACGCAGCCTCGCAGGCGCAGGACACCGCGCCGCGCCGGAGCGATGCTTCGTCTTCGTCGTCCTCCTCGGACAGAGCTGCGCGCGACACGTCGTCCACGGATCAGTCCTCGCAGAGCAAGGCGAGCGACGACACCGACGCGTCCGCGCCCGCCAAGAACGATGAGACGAGCGACACGACGACCGATCCGGCCAAGGACGCCGGCAAGACCAAGGACAAGGTCGAGGCCTCCGACGCCAAATCGGCGGACAAATCCGACGACACCAAGGCTGACAAGACCGACGGCACCGACACCGTTGCCGCCGATGCGGCTGCCGCCGCGCCGGCCGATGCGGCGCAAGTCGCCGCGCCCGATCCGAATGCGATCGTCATTGCCGCGCCGGTCGTGCCGGTCGATCCGAATGCGGCTGCGAACCAGGCCACCGGCACCGCCTCCCCGCTGACGATCGCCGCCGCCGGCCTCGCCGCCAGCGCCTCCACCGCGGCGCAGATCCAGGGCGCCAAGAGCGACACTGCCACCGCGGGCGACAAGAGCGCCAAGACGGCGAGCGCCGAGGTCGATGCGGACACCACGACCACGCTCGGCGAGGCCGCGACCGGCACGGGCGAGGCCACCGCGACCGCTGCGAAAGCCAATGGCGGCCTGATCGCCGCCGTGGACCAGGGCACGCCGAAGACCTCGTTCAAGGCCGCGGCCACGGCGCAGGCCCAGACCGACATCTCCAATATCGGCCAGGACGCCGGCAAGGCGAACGCCGCCACGCCGCAAGCAGCGGGCGCAGCGACCCTCACCGCCGCCACGCATCCGCAGGCCGCCAAGCCACAAGGCGATGGCGGAACGACCGATGCGAAGGCGGCCGGCACCGAGCGCACCGCTGATGCGGCACCTGGCGCGTCCGCCACGCACGCTCATGCGGGGCCGCAGTCAACTGTCGCCCCGACGGAAACCAGCGCACAAGCCGCCTCCGCCGTGCAGGCGCCGCTGACCAATACCACCTCGACTGCTGCCGCATCGACGGCGACGCTCACCGCGACCGCGGCAACCCATACGGCGGTGCCGATCAGCGGCATCCCGATCGAGATCGCGGCCGCCGTGCGCGCCGGCAAGTCCCGCTTCGACATCAGCCTCGATCCGGTCGAGCTCGGCCGGATCGACGTCCGCATCAATGTCGACCGCAACGGCCAGGTCACCTCGCATCTCACCGTGGAGAAGCCGGAAACGCTGCAAATGCTGCGTCAGGACGCGCCGCAATTGCAGCGCGCGCTCGACGATGCCGGCTTCAAGACCGGCAGCAACGGGTTGTCCTTCAGCCTGCGCGACCAGAATTCATCGGGCCAGAACTCCGGCCAGAACAACGACAATGGCGGCAATGCCCGCCGGCTGATCATCAGCGAGGACGAAACCGTTGCAGCAGCGCCCGTCGGGCGCGGCTACGGCCGCATGTATGGGCCGAGCAGCGGCGTCGATATCAGAGTGTAAGGAGTATTCGACATGGCCACCGCGAATGCCGCCACCGCACCTTCCGTCGTCTCCGGGACGACCGACATCCCGAAATCCTCCTCGTCGAACTCGCTGAGCTCGACCACGGGATCGACGCTCGCCGGCAACTTCCAGACCTTCCTGACGCTGCTGACGACGCAGCTGCAGAACCAGAACCCGCTGGATCCGCTCGACACTAACCAGTTCACCCAGCAGCTGGTGCAGTTCGCCGGCGTCGAGCAGCAGCTCAAGACCAACGATTCGCTGTCCCAGCTCGTCACCCTCCAGCAGACCACGCAGGCGACCCAGGCGCTGGGCTTCGTCGGCAAGACCGCTCTGGTCGACGGCTCGACCGCGACCATGACGAAATCGTCGGCGACCTGGCACCTCAACGTGCCAACCGACTCGACCGTGGACATCACTGTCGCCAATGCCAGCGGCCAGACCGTGTTCACCGGCAAATATACCGCCGCCGCCGGCACCGACATCCCCTTCACCTGGAACGGCATGGGCAATGACGGCACGCAATGGCCCGACGGCAAGTACACGATCTCGGCCACGGGCAAGGACGTGGCGAATAACACTGTCGGCATCGCCGCGCAGGTGCAGGGCACGGTGTCGTCGGTCGACCTGACCCAGTCGCCGCCGCTGCTCACCATCGACGGCGCCAGCTACACACTGAGCCAGGTCAAGAGCATCATCGCCACCGGCAGCAATTGAGGGCTGGCGCTGCAAATTGAGTGTCGTCCCGGCCTAGTGCGCAATTGCGCACTAGGCCGGGACGACAATTGAGGGGCTTTGCGGTGTCACCGCAGGCCTCGTTCGTTAGTAAAGTATTTACGAAGTCCCCTCGACCGGCCTGGACGCGCCCGTCCCGCCGGCCGAGACGAGCGCGTTCCAGCCAGTTTCAACGAGAATTGTATTGAAGCCTTAGGCTTAGCGGATTTTTAAGCCGCGGGGCGTAGGGTTACGGCGTGAGTTCAGTGGTTGAGAGTTTGTGAGTACGCCATGACAGAACCCCATCGCCCGAGGGTAAAATACGTCATCGGGCCGGACGGCAGTCCGTTGACGATCGCGGATCTGCCTGCACCCGGCACCAAACGCTGGGTCATCCGCCGCAAGGCCGAAGTCGTCGCCGCTGTGCGTGGCGGACTTCTCTCCCTTGAGGAAGCCTGCAGCCGTTATACCCTGACGGTCGACGAATTCCTCTCCTGGCAGTTTTCCATCGACCAGCACGGTCTGGCGGGTCTTCGCACCACCCGCATCCAGCAATATCGCCAGTAAGCGATCCGGAAATCTGCAGCTTTTGACGAAAATCGGCCTCGCCCTGCGAGGCCGATTTTTCATGGTGTTAACTTTTGTCCGACCTCTTAATCTTCGTTAACCATATCGAAACCATCACCTAGGCAATAATTGCCCACTCGGCCTTTCCAGTGAAAGCGGCCGAATCTGTTGGGGCGGTTGCTTGCAAGGTCTGGTCGACTTCCTGAAAGGTATCGGGGCCGCCCGATTCGGGGCGATGATCGCGGTCACCGCCGCGCTCATCGGCTTCTTTGCGTTTGTCATCATGCGCGTCACCACGCCGCAGATGACGACGCTGTTCACCGACCTCAGCGTCGAGGATTCCTCGGGCATCATCAAGGACCTGGAGCGCCAGGGCATCCAGTTCGAGATCCGCAACGAGGGCTCCATCATCATGGTGCCCAAGGACAAGGTCACCCGCCTGCGGATGAAGCTTGCCGAGGGCGGCCTGCCCAAGGGCGGCGGCGTCGGCTACGAGGTGTTCGACAAGTCGGACGCGCTCGGCACCACCTCCTTCGTCCAGAACATCAATCACCTGCGCGCGCTCGAAGGCGAGCTCGCCCGCACCATCCGCGCCATCGACCGCATCCAGGCCGCCCGCGTCCATCTGGTGCTGCCCGAGCGCCCGCTGTTCGCGCGCGAGGCGCCGGAGCCGTCGGCCTCGATCGTGGTCCGCGTCCGCGGCTCGCTGGAAGCCCAGCAGATCCGCGCCGTCCGCCATCTCGTCGCCTCCGCCGTCAATGGGCTGAAGCCGCAGCGGGTCTCGATCGTCGACGAAGCCGGCCAGCTGCTGGCCGACGGCGCCGCGACCGATCCGGAGCAGGCGGTCGGCGACGAGCGCCGCATCGCCTTCGAGAAGCGGATGCGCAAGCAGGTCGAGGACATCGTCTCCTCCGTGGTCGGCTCCGGCCGCGCCCGCGTGCAGCTCTCCGCCGATTTCGACTTCAACAAGGTCACCCAGACCTCGGACAAGTTCGATCCCGAAGGCCGCGTGCTGCGCTCGAGCCAGACCCGCGAAGAGCAGAGCATGACCGCCGACAACAACGGCCAGGTCACCGTCAACAACGAGCTGCCCGGCAACCAGCAGAACAACGGCGTCGCGGCCAAGGACCAGAGCAAGAAGACCGAAGAGACCAACAATTACGAGATCTCCCGCACCACCAAGACCGAAGTGACCGAGGCCGGCCGGGTCAACCGCATCTCGGTCGCCGTGCTGGTCGACGGCATCTATTCCAAGAACGACAAGGGCGAGCTGGCCTATCAGGACCGCACCAAGGAGCAGCTCGACCGCATCGCCGCGCTGGTGCGCTCGGCGATCGGCTTCGACCAGAAGCGCGGCGACCAGGTCGAGGTCGTCAATCTGCGCTTTGCCGATGCGCCCTCCACCGCCCCGATCGGCGAGTCTAGCGGCTTCCTCGGCATGCTCCAGTTCACCAAGGACGACGTCATGTACTTCGTCGAGCTCGGCGTGATGATGCTGCTCGGCCTGGTCGTGCTGTTCCTGGTGATCCGCCCGCTGGTCAAGCGCATTCTCGCCTCCGACGAAGTCGCCGCCGCCATCTCCGGCGTGCTGACGGGCCCCTCCGCTTCGGAAGAGGCCGCACCCGCCACCGGCCAGCCGCTGCTGCCGGGCGGCGCCGCCAGCGCCATCGACGTCGCCACCATCCAGGGCCAGGTCCACGCCCAGTCCGTTCATCGCGTCGGCGAGCTCGCCGAGCGCAACCCCAACGAAACCGTCGCCATCATCCGCCAGTGGCTGACCGAACCCGCGAAATAACGCAAGCCAAGTAACTTTGCCAAGTGAATCAAGAAGTGATCTGACATGGCCGCCAATCTGCAAAATGCCAACTCCAACGACATCACCAGCGTGATCTCCACGCTCGGTCAGCGCGCCGGCAACCGCGCGGGCGGCGCCAAGACCGCAGCGCTGGGCGGGCCGAAGCGTGCCGCGATCCTGATGCTGGCGCTGGGCGAGCAATATGGCGGCAAGATCTGGTCGCTGCTCGACGACGACGAGGTGCGCCAGCTCTCGCTGGAGATGTCGACGCTCGGCACCGTCGAGGTCGACACCGTCGAGGACATGCTGCTCGAATTCGTCTCGCGCATGTCGGCCTCGGGCGCGCTGATGGGCAATTTCGACGCCACCGAGCGGCTGCTCCAGCAATACCTGCCGCCGGAGCGTGTCAACGGCATCATGGACGAGATCCGCGGCCCCGCCGGCCGCAACATGTGGGAGAAGCTCTCCAACGTGCAGGAAGAGGTGCTCGCGAACTATCTCAAGAACGAATATCCGCAGACCATCGCGGTGGTGCTGTCGAAGCTGAAGCCGGAGCACGCCGCCCGCGTGCTCGGCATCTTCCCGGAGGAGCTCGCGCTCGACGTCGTCAACCGCATGCTGAAGATGGAAGCCGTGCAGAAGGAGGTGATCGAGAGCGTGGAAAAGACGCTGCGCACCGAGTTCATGTCCAACCTGTCGCAGACCCGCCGTCGCGACGCTCACGAGGTGATGGCGGAAATCTTCAACAATTTCGACCGCCAGACCGAGACCCGCTTCATCACCTCGCTGGAAGAGGAGAACCGGGAATCGGCCGAGCGCATCAAGGCGCTGATGTTCACCTTCGACGATCTCGTCAAGCTGGATTCCGGCTCGGCCCAGACCCTGATGCGCAACGTCGACAAGGACAAGCTCGGTGTCGCGCTCAAGAGCGCCAACGAGGACGTCCGCAGCTTCTTCTTCGGCAACATGTCCTCGCGCGCGGCCAAAATGCTGCAGGACGACATGGCGGCGATGGGGCCGGTGCGCCTGCGCGACGTCGACGAGGCCCAGGCGCTGCTCGTCAACCTCGCCAAGGACCTCGCCGCCAAGGGCGAAATCATGCTGACCAAGAACCGCGCCGACGACGAGCTGGTGTACTGATGGGCGCTCCGGCAAAATTCCTGTTCGATACCGACTTCGCGGCACCCGAGCGCTCGACGCGCGAGAAGGCCGCGACGGCGGCTGAGATCGCCCAGAAGGTCGCGGAAGCCGAGGCACGCGCCTATCAGGACGGCTTTGCCGCCGGCCAGCGCGAGGCCAAGGCCGAGAGCGACCGCCGCGTCGCGCTCGCCATGGAGGAGATCAACATCGCGATCCGGGGCATCGCCTCCGGCATCGGCAACATCGAGTCCAAGATGGAGACCGAAGCGGTCGACGTCGCGGTCGCGGTGGCGCGCAAGCTGTGCGCCGATCTGGTCGCCGCCGAGCCGCTCGGCGAGATCGTCGCGCTGGTCAAGGACTGCTTCTCGCATCTGGTCGCGACGCCGCATCTCGTCGTCCGCATCAACGACGCGCTCTACGACGCTGCGCGCGACAAGATCGAGCGGCTCGCCAAACAGAGCGGCTTCGAAGGCCGGCTGGTGATCCTGGCCGAGCCGGAGATTGCCACCGGCGACTGCCGGATCGAATGGGCCGATGGCGGCGTCGTGCTGGAGCGCGGCGCCATCGCGGCCAAGATCGACGACATGGTCGGACGCTACATCGCGTCCCGCAGGGGGAATTAAGCCATGAGCGACACCGACGGACATGTCCCGCTGCCCGATCTCAACGGCCCGATGCCGCCTGCCGGCACCGACGTCGGCTACAACGAGGACGAATATGCGGCGCGCGTCGCTGCCGACCTCGAAGCCGTGTTCGACGTGCCGGTGCAGGTCTCGGCCGTGCTCGGCCGCTCCAAGATGGATGTCGGCGAGCTGTTGAAGCTCGGGCCCGGCACCGTGCTCGAGCTCGACCGCCGCGTCGGCGAGGCCATCGACATCTACGTCAACAACCGTCTCGTCGCCCGCGGCGAGGTGGTGCTGGTCGAGGACAAGCTCGGCGTGACCATGACCGAAATCATCAAGACCGAACGCGGCTAGCGAATACACGGGAATGACGCGCGGCAGCGCGACCAGACGGACAGGAGATTGACATGCGGCTTCTCATCGTTGGCACATTGAAGGGCCAGCTCACCACCGCCACCAAGATCGCGATGGAGAACGGCGCCACCGTGACCCATGCCGAGGATCACGAGCAGGCGATGCGCGTCTTGCGCGGCGGCAAGGGCGCCGACCTCCTGCTGGTCGACGTCGCGCTCGACATCCGCGACCTCGTGATGCGGCTGGAGGCCGAACACATCCACGCTCCGATCGTCGCCTGCGGCATCACCAACGATGCCCGCGCCGCGGTCGCCGCGATCCATGCCGGGGCCAAGGAATACATCCCGCTGCCGCCGGATCCGGAGCTGATCGCCGCGGTGCTGGCTGCCGTTGCCAATGATTCCCGCGAGCTGGTCTATCGCGACGAGGCGATGGCCAAGGTGATCAAGCTCGCCCAGCAGATCGCGGGCTCCGACGCCTCGGTGATGATCACCGGCGAATCCGGCACAGGCAAGGAAGTGCTGGCCCGTTACGTCCACACCCGCTCGGCACGCGCCAAGCGTCCGTTCATCTCGATCAACTGCGCCGCGATTCCCGAGCATCTGCTGGAATCCGAATTGTTCGGCCACGAAAAGGGCGCCTTCACCGGCGCGATCGCCCGCCGCATCGGTAAGTTCGAGGAAGCGACCGGCGGCACGCTGCTGCTCGACGAAATCTCGGAGATGGACGTCCGCCTGCAATCGAAGCTGCTCCGCGCGATCCAGGAGCGCGTGATCGACCGCGTCGGCGGCACCAAGCCTGTCGCCGTCGACATTCGCATCATCGCGACCTCGAACCGCAACCTCGCTGAAGCCGTGCGCGAAGGCACGTTCCGCGAGGATCTGCTGTTCCGCCTCAACGTCGTGAATTTGAAGATCCCGCCGCTGCGCGAGCGTCCCGCCGACATCCTCGAGCTCGCCCAGCACTTCGTGAAGAAATATGCCGAGGCCAACGGCGTGCCGCTGCGCCCGATCTCGGCGGAGGCGCGCCGCGTGCTCTCCACCAACCGCTGGCAGGGCAACGTTCGCGAGCTCGAAAACACCATGCATCGCGCCGTGCTGATGGCGCAGGGCGACGAGATCGGCGCCGACGCGATCATCACGCCCGACGGCGACCGCCTCGACCTCGCCAAGACCGCGCCGGCGGTGGCGCATGCGACCATGGCCGCCGAGCAGGTGACGCGGGCGCTTGTGGGGCGCACCGTCGCCGATGTCGAGCGCGACCTGATCCTGGAGACGCTGAAGCACTGTCTCGGCAACCGCACCCATGCCGCCAACATCTTGGGGATCTCGATCCGCACGCTGCGCAACAAGCTCAACGAATACGCCGACGGCGGCATCCCGATCCCGCCCGCGGGCACGCCGGGTGAATATCCGCGCGTGCCGATCGGGGCGTGAGGCGGCCACGCTGATTGAGAATGCAGATGCCCGGGCTTGGCCCGGGCATTTTCTTTGGTGGTGATTGCGCAAGCGATTGCCACACCCTCAGTGTCGTCCCGGCGAAGGGATTCCGCGGTATAGGTCCCGGCCTTCGCCGGGACGACATTGAGGGTTTGCGCTCTGAACATCGGCATGGCCGCACCGCATCCGGCGACTAGGTCGCGCCAGCGCGAGGCTCTATAACCCCCGTGAGAACCACACGAGGATAAGCATGTCTGAAGCTCAAATCAGGGACTGGCTGGCGGCGCAGCGGCAGGCGATGATCGATCTGCTCCGCGATGTCGTGAACATCGATTCCGGATCCTACGACAAAGAGGGCGTCGATGCGGTCGGTGCGCGGTTCGAGCGGCATTTTGCCGAGCACGGCATTCCGTTCCGGCGCGAAAGCCACGGCACGTTTGGCGACGCGATCCATGCCGAGGTGGCCAAGCCCGGCAGCAACGAGAAGCCGGTGCTGTTGATGGGGCATCGCGACACCGTGTTCGGCAAGGGCGAGGCCGGACGGCGTCCATTCACGATTCGAGATGGCCGCGCCTATGGACCCGGCGTTGCCGACATGAAGTCCGGGCTCGTCATGAACGTGTTCGTGGCGACCGCCTTCCACAAATTCGGCGGCAATCCGCATCCGATCAAGCTTCTGATCACCTCGGACGAGGAGATCGGCTCGCCCTCCTCGCGGCCGGTGATCGAGCGCGAAGGACGCGCCGCGCGCGCCGTGTTCAATTCCGAGCCGGGCCGCCCCACGGGGAACGTCGTCACGGGGCGCAAGGGCGGCATCTTCATGCATGTCGCCATCACCGGCAAAGCCGCGCATTCCGGCGCCAATTTCGCCGCCGGCGTCAGCGCGATCGGCGAGCTCGCGCACAAGATCGTGCAGATCCACGCGCTGACCAATCTCGACAAGGGCATCACGCTCAATGTCGGCCTGGTCTCGGGCGGGCAATCGGTCAACACCACGGCGCCTTACGCGGAAGGCCAGATCGACCTGCGCTATGTCGATCCCGCAGATCGCGCGACGGTGATGGCCGCGATCGAACAGATCGTCGCGACGTCCTACGTGCCGGGCACCAGCGCGACGCTGACGATCAAGGGCGAGTTCGTGCCGGTGGTGCAGAGCGCGGACTCGAAGGCGCTGTTTGAAGGCTATCAGGCCGCCGCAAGGCAGGTCGGCCTCACCACGCTCCAGGGCGAGTTCTCCGGCGGCTGCGCCGATTCCGGTTTCACCGCCGCAGTGGGCACGCCGACCATCTGCGGCCTCGGGCCGGTCGGCGGGCTCGCGCACACGCCGGAGGAATATCTCGAGCTCGACAGCATAGTGCCGCGCGCGCAGGCGCTGGCGCTGGCGATTTTGCGGGGGTGAAGTTGGGTGCCGCAGCTGCGTAGGGTGGGTTAGCCCTGCGGACTGCGCGAAGCGCAGACCGCTCGGCGTAACCCACCTCTTTCATCTCCGCGGACGTAAACAGTGGTGGGTTACGCTTCGCTAACCCACCCTACGAGACCGTCACGAATAACTCGGCGCGTCGGGCTTGCGGAAGATGTGGATGGGGTCGCCCGGCACGATCGGCTGGCCGCTGAACATCGCGTAGGCGTAGAGCGCGAGATAGGCGATCGCGAGCGCGCCGATAGCGTAGAAGGCCCAGGTCGCGACGCGCTTCATCCATCCGCTCCATTGCCGTTCCGGCGGGAAGGCTGAGGCGCTTCTAGAGCGATGACGGGAAAAAGGCCAGCCTGCGGGCCGCCGGCCAGTGGCGATCAAATGCCGCGCCGGACGCGCGCGGGAACGCTGACGTCGGCGAGCCTGGCCGCATCTTCGTCCTGGTCGACGGCCACATATTGCCCATGCCAATAGGCCAGCGCGGCGGTGCGGGTCGAGCTTCTGATATCCCTGACACGGCCGATGACGATGCCATGCGAATGCCGCTCGACGATCTCCTCGACCTCGCAATCGAACGCCGAGAGCGCGTCCACCAGCAGCGGAACACCCGAGACGGATGTCACCCACTGCGCGCCCGCGAAACGGTCGGCGCCCTTCAGCCCGCCCTTGCCGGCAAAACGTTCGGCGACATCGAGCTGGTCGGCATTGAGGATGTTCACGCCGAAGGCGCTGTGGCGACGGATCAATGGAAAGGACGAGGCGTCCCTGTTGATGCTGACCAGCAGCGTCGGCGGCTCGACCGACAGCGAGGTCACCGAGGTCACCGTCATGCCGGTGATGTCCCTGCCCCGCCCGGCGGTGATGATACTGACGCCGCCGGTGAGATGGCGCATGGCGCCGCGGAAATCGGCGGACGAGACGGGGATTTCGGTCATGAGATCGCGGGGCACTACATTCATGGCGTTGCTCCCCGAAGTGGGGTTCCCTGTATTTAGGTACGATCGTCCGCCGACAACAGGTGGCTGAGGATCGAGCCTTCGAGGCCGGCAAGCTCGGCCGAACCGCGCTGGCGAGGCCGGGCCGCGTTAACCGTGACGTCATGGGCAATCCGGCCCTCCTCGATCACCAGCACCCGGTCGGCCAAGGCAACGGCTTCGGCGACGTCGTGGGTCACCAGGATCGCGGTAAAGCCCTGGTCGCGCCAGACGCGCTCCAAGAGACGCTGCATCGAGATCCGGGTCAGCGCGTCCAGCGCGCCGAGCGGCTCGTCAAAGGCGAGCACGCGCGGGCGGGAGACCAGCGCGCGGCCAAGCGCGACGCGCTGCTTCTGGCCGCCCGACAGCACCGAGGGCCATTGGTCGCGCTTGTCGGCCAGCCCGACCTCGCCCAGGGCTTTCTCGGCGCGCGCATGCGCATCGCCGGAGACGCGATCGCGGCCAAGGCCGACCTCGACATTGGCGAGCACGCGCGCCCAGGGCAGCAGCCGCGGCTCCTGGAACATGACGCGGATGTCCTCGGGCTGGACATCCTGGCCGAAGCTGATGCTGCCGGCGTCGATCTTTTCCAAACCGGCGATGAGCCGCAGCAGCGTGCTCTTGCCGCAACCGCTCTTGCCGACGATCGCGACGAACTGGCCGGCGGGGATGTGCAGATCGATGCCGCGCAGCACCTCGTTGTCGCCGAAGGATTTGCGCAGGCCACGGATGCTGAGCGGCAGGCCGGCGGTAGTCGTCGGTCGCTCCTCGCGCACCACACGGGCGTGCGGCGCGAAATTGGCGCGGCTGGCGAGCTCGGTTTCCGGAAGGGAGGTACGAAGCGCTGTCTGCATGTGATTCCCAGTATTTCTGCTCAACGTTTTTGGAAGGCGGGGTGCCAGGAGAGCGTCGCCCGCTCCAGCACGCGGGAGGCGCTGTCGGCGAGCTTGCCGAGCAGGGCATAGATCAGGATCGAGAGCACGACGACGTCGATCAGCATGAACTCGCGCGCCTGCATCGCCATGTAGCCGAGGCCCGAGGACGCCGCGATGGTCTCGGCGACGATCAGCGTCAGCCACATGATGCCGAGCGCGAAGCGGATGCCCACGAAGATCGAGGGCAGCGCGCCCGGGAAGATCACCCGGCGGAACAATTCGCCATCGGTCATGCCGTAGATGCGGCCCATCTCGATCAGCTGCGGATCGACCGTGCGGATGCCGTGCAGCGTGTTGAGGTAGATCGGGAAGAACACCCCGAGCGCCACCAGGAACAGCTTTGCGCTCTCGTCGATGCCGAACCAGAGGATGACCAGCGGGATCAGCGCCAGATGCGGTACGTTGCGCACCATCTGGAGCGTGGTGTCGGTCAGCTTTGCCGAGAGCTGCGACAGGCCGTTGGCGAGCCCGAACGCGAAGCCGATGCTGCCGCCGATCAGAAAGCCGATCGAGGCGCGCCAGAATGACACCCAGATGTTGCGAACGAGCTCGCCGGAGAGCAGCAGCTTCCAGCCTGCCAGCACGACGTCGCTCGGCGCCGGCAGGACCCGCGTCGGCACGAAGCCGGTGACGCTCGCGACCTGCCAGATCGCGATGATGGCGAGCGGCACGATCCACTGGATCAGACCGTCGAGCTGCGCCATGCGCTGCTGGCCGACGGAGTCCATGCGGGCAAAATTCTTCTGCGCCAGCGCGATGGTGTCGTCGCTGACATGCTTGATCAGCTCGTTCGCGGCGCGCCAGGCCGCTTCATTGGTTTCGCGGACGATCACGTGAAGGCGGATGCCGAAGGAGAGTTTTCGCCCGCGCGCAGCGGCGACGTCCCTCACCTTCGCGATCTTCTCGGCCACCAGCGCCGGCGGCTCGCCCCAGGTGAGGTATTTGTCGACGGTATCGACGGCGACGTCGATGCCGGCATCCGACGAGCCGCCGAAATAGAGCGGCGGGCGCGGCGACTGCACCGGAGGAAACAGCAGCTTGCCGCCTTCGACGTGGATGTGCTTGCCCTCGACATTGACCGTCTTGCCGGCGAGCAGGTCGCTATAGACGCTCAGGAACTCGCGGGTGACCTCGTAGCGTTCGTCATGGCCAAGGAAGATGCCGTCGCCCTTGTTCTCGACGGGATCACCGCCGGTGACGACGTTGACGAGGAGCCGGCCGTTCGAGATGCGATCGAGCGTCGCCGTCATTCGCGCCGCCATGCTCGGCGATTGCAGGCCGGGGCGGACAGCCACGAGATAGCGCAGCCGCTCGGTGAATGGCGCTACGCTCGAGGCGACGATCCAGGAATCCTCGCAAGACCGCCCGGTCGGCAGCAGCACGCCGAAATAGCCGAGCTGATCGGCGGCCTGCGCGATCTGGCGCAGATAGTTGAAATTGACCTCGCGGCCGCCGATGCCGGTGCCGAGATAGCGGCCGTCGCCGTGGGTCGGCAGGAACCAGAGGATGTTGGCGTTCGCTTGCTTACTCATCGTGCTGCTCATGTTCCTGGTTTGCGCGCCACGTCGGAAATCTTGATTGCCTTCGGGATCAGACCTAACGCGAAGAACGCGTCGGCGACCTGCTGCTGATCGGAGATGACGGCATCCGTGATCGGCTTGATGCCGTAGGACTGCCGCTTCAGCGCGACCTCGACCACAGGGACCGAGAGGCCGATCGACGGCGCCAGTTGCTCGGCCACCGCATGGATGTCGCCCTTGGCCCAATCGTCGACCGCGCTGAGCTCGGCGAGCACCGCGTCGACGATCTTCGGGTTGGCTTCGAGGAATTTCTTGGAGGAGAAATAGAACTGGTAGTTGGCGACGATGCCGGTGCCGTCGGCGAGCGTGCGCGCACCGGTGGCCGCTTCCGCCGCGGCCTGGAACGGATCCCAGATCACCCAGGCATCGACCGCGCCGCGCTCGAAGGCGGCCCGCGCGTCGGCCGGCGCCAGGAACACCGGCTCGATCTCGGAATACTTCACGCCCGCCTTCTCCAGCGCCTTGACCAGGAGGTAGTGGACGTTCGAGCCCTTGTTGAGCGCAACCTTCTTGCCCCTGAGGTCGGCGACCGACCTCAGGGGGCTATCCTTCGGCACCAGGATCGCCTCGCCCTTCGGCGCCGGCGGCTCATAGGCGACATACTGGATCGGCGCGCGGCGGCCTGCGCAAAGATCGGCGGGGCTTCGCCGGTGTTGCCGAGATCGATGGCGCCGACATTGAGCGCTTCGAGCAGCGGCGGGCCCGACGGGAATTCGGTCCACACCACCTTGTAGCCGGCGTCAGCTAGCTTCGGCTCCAGCGTGCCCTTGCTCTTGAGCAGCACCAGCTTGCCGTATTTCTGGTAGCCGATGCGGACCACCTTGTCCTGACCATAGGAGGTGCCGACGGCGGCGGCGACGATGCCGATCGACAGCACGATGGCCGCGATCAGCCGCTGAATGATACGCCTCATGTTCAAACTCTTTTGGATGGGAAGGCTGGTCGGCACGATCAGGCTGCCGGGTTGCGCCAGACGATGTCGCGGATGACGATCGGCTTCGGGATCAGGCCGAGCTTGTAGAAGCGGTCGGCAACGCCCTGCTGGGTCGCGACGATGTCGTCGGTGACGGGGCCGACCACGAAATTCGCGCGATTGGCCGCGACGGTCTGAATGTCCAGCGGGACGCCTGTGATCGCGGCGAGCGATTTGGCGACCTCGTCGCGGTGCTGTTCGGCCCATTTTCCAGCCGCAGTCGTCACATCGACGATCTGTTGCAGGATGACGCCATGGTTCTTCGCGAACTCGCGATTGGCGATGTAGAAGGAATTGGTCCTGGTGACGTCGCGCGAATTGATCAGGATGCGGCCACCCCGCTTGGTCTCGCCGATCGCGAAATACGGATCCCAGATCGCCCAGGCCTCGATGCTGCCATTGGCAAAGGCAGGCCCGGCATCCGGCGGCGTCAGATAGACCGGCGTGATGTCGGCATAGGTGAGATCCGCCTTCTCCAGGGTCTGCACCACGATGTTGTGCGCGCTGGAGCCCTTGGTGAAGCCGATACGCTTGCCCTTCAAATCGGCGATCGTGCGGATCGACGAATCCTTCGGCACCAGGATGCCCTGGCCGTTGGTAATGGGCTGGGCCGCAGCATAGACGATCGCGGCGCCCGCGGCCTGGGCGAACACCGGCGGGGAATCGCCGACCGCGCCGAAATCGACGCTCCTGACATTCATCGCCTCCATCATCGGCGGCCCCGAGGAGAACTCGACCCATTTCACCTCGATGCCTAAGGGAGCGAAATGCTTTTCCAAGGCGGCCTGCTGACGCGTGATGACCAGCACGCCGGTCTTCTGATAGCCGATACGAATTTCCTTCACAGGGCCTTGCGGGTTGGCGCGGGACGCGAACGCCGCTGCGGCAGCAGTTCCAACGGAAAGTTTCAGAAAGTTGCGACGCTGCATTCAACACTCCCGGCCGCGCGCGGCCATCATTCATTCGCGCTTCTCGAATGATGGCGCGACTTATCGGAGGTGTCGAGACGTGCGGAGAAATAGCGATACGCGCACTGCGCGCGAGGCAGCGCGCATGATCAATCTTTCAACCGGGGAAGCGAATGCAGCGCGAATTTTTTCTGCACGCGAATGTGACAATCGCACGCACCCGGTCCGAGATTAAGAAATGCGAAAACAACCCCATGCACAGTAGCCAACGTCTTGCTTCAACACGTATTTCTTATTTTACGAAATTCGTTTGACGCGTCGGGCAAAACAGTGGCAGAATGACATCGTGCGACAAAGGGGATAGGCAAGCCATTGCCGAACTAAGGCCGCCATCTCATCGGCAGATTGAGCAGGCCGCGGAAGGCCCAGCCGCCGATCCGCACCGGCTCGTCGTCAGCCAACTCAAGTTCTTTCGCCCGCGCGAACACGGTTGGCAGCGCGACGTCGGCAATCATGGCGCGGGAAGCCCAGGCGCCGGCGCAGAAATGCGGGCCGGCGCCGAAGGCAACGCTCTTGGACGTGTCTCGTCTCACGTCAAACTGGTCGGCACGCTCAAAATGCATCTCGTCGCGATTGGCCGAGCCGAACATCAGGAACACGCGCTCATCGAGCTCGAATGAGACGTCGCGGATGCTCCAGGGTCTTGCGATGCGGCGCGGCGACATGCCGATCGGCGAGATCCAGCGGGCATATTCCTCGAACGCCTGGAGCCAGGACACTTCGCCCTTGCGGACGAGATCGAGCTGGTCGGGATGGGTCAGCAGAGCCCATACCGTGCCCGCGATGGCCTTGCGCGGCTCGTTCTGGCCACCTGAGATCGCGAGCTTGACGTTGGCGCGCACGCTCTCCATGGGCATTCCGGAGGCGAGGAGCACGCCGAGGATGCTCTGGTCGGGATTTTTGCGCATCACCGGCAGGATGTCGTCGATCGCGGCGTCGATGCCCGACGTCGCAGCATGGCAGCGCGCCTCGACCGCGGGATCGCCGACGTAGTTGGCGATGCCCTCGATCATGCCCTGCGACCACGCGTCCATGTCCTGAAAGCCGATGTTGGTGAGGCCGGTGATCGACTTCAGACATTCGCCGGAGAAGGGCAAGGCGAAGTCGCGCATGAAATCGATGCGCCCGGGTTCGATCGCGTCGAGGATGCGGTCGGCATGGGCCTGGAACTGCGCGGTCCAATGCGCCTTCACCGTCTTCGGCGACACCGTTGGAAACATCGCGCGGCGCTCGACCTGGTGCGCCTCGCCGTCCTTGCGCATCATGTTGTGGCCCATCAGCCGGTTCATCAGGCCCGCGGGCTGGTGCGAGGAGAACACGTCGATCTGCTTCTCGGAGATCGAGATGTCGTCGCGGCTCGTCAGCAGTGTCGAGCCGAGCTGCGGCACGAAGGCGATGGGCGCCTCCTTGCGCATGTTCGCCAGCATCGGATAGGGGTCGGCCCAGAATGTATCGGGGTCGATGTCGATGCGCGGCGCGGTGCTCAAGGCGGTCTCCCCTGGATTCTCGTTTGTTCCAGGCCAGACTACCGAACTCCGCGGCAGGCGTCTGTCCCTAGCGATAGGGACGGACTGAATTACTGAACCTCGGCGATCTTCGGTCCAGATGACGGCATCTGCGCGTTAGCCGCCGAGGGCCGCTTCGACGGCGATGCCGGGTCCGGCAACCGGAAAGCGGCGTCGGTCGGCGTTCCCTGGGATGGTCGACGGGCAGCGGTTGCCGGAAGCACGATCACTTTCGCTCCGACTTTCACCCGCTCATAAAGGTCCACGACGTCCTCATTGGTCAGCCGGATACAGCCGGACGAAACCCGCTTCCCGATCGTATCGGGGTTGTTGGTGCCGTGAATTCGATATTCGGTCTCGCCGAGATACATCGCCCGAGCGCCGAGCGGGTTGCCGGGACCGCCTGCCATGAACCGTGGCAGATAAGGCTGACGCGAGACCATCTCCGCAGGCGGATGCCAATCCGGCCATTCTGCTTTACGGGCCACAGTCTGCTCACCGGACCATGTGAAACCTTCGCGGCCGACACCGATGCCGTAGCGCATCGCTTGCCTGTCGTTCAGAACGAAATAAAGGAAAGTGTTTCCGGTATCGATGATCACGGTGCCCGGCGTCTGATGGCTGGCGTAGTCAACCACCTGCCGAACGAGTGCTCCGGGACCGTCAGCGGCTTTTGGTGGTTCGACCGGAGGCGCCGGGGCCGGAATCGGAGCCGGAGCTGGCGCTGATGCACGAACTGGAGTTGCCACGTAAGCCGGAGTTGACGACGCCTGGGCTTGTTGCGCGGCCGATTTTCGTATCGGTTGCACGCTCGTCGGGCGAGACAGCAAACTGTACCCCACTACGGCGACGGCCACGGCGCCAATCGCGACTCTCGCGACCATTGGTATCGCGAGCGTCTCTGCCTTTCCACGTTTCGCCCGCTTACCCATATCTTTCCCCAGGTCACTGTGCCTGGAAGAGGTACCCAGCAAAATTTAAGAAACTTCGAAGCGATGTCGCTCAGACTGGAACCGTTAGCGGTGGTTAACGCCGAGTTCTTGTTCGGCGTATCCGCTTTGAAATTCGGCATATCCGCTTTGAAAATAGATATCGCGGACTTAGAGTCCCCTCAGTTCAGGCCATGAGGCCCCGCGAGCAGGCGCAGCACAATTCCGAACAATTCATTCTGCGAGGAGATGCCGAGCCGCTCATAGGCGCGCTTGCGATAGGTCAGGGTCGAATGCAGGCTGATGCCGAGTCCTTTCGAGATCGCCTCGGAGCTGTAGCCTGCGAGGATGTGCCGGCAGACCTCCTGCTCTCGCGGGGTGAGCCCGGCAAGCGGCGCGCTCGTCGCGAACAAGGCAGCTAAAGACTGATCGGGCGTTGCGGTCTGCTGAAAATGACGCGCGACGCTCGCGCCGATCGCCGGTGCAATCGCCCAAAGCCGCTCGCGCTGCGCGGCGCTGAATCGGCCTTGCGCGGCGATGCGGTAGAAATTGACGTAGAAGCAGGTGTCATCGACCCAGATCGCGGTCGCGCATTTGTCGACGATGCCGGAATCCTGGAAGAAGATTTTCCGGTAACGCGCCCCATACATGCGCGGCGCAAACGCCGGCAGCATGATCGGCGCACCGCCCTCGCCTTCGAACAGCGCATCGCGGTTGGGATCGGATTCGTGGAAATGTCCGGCATAGGCGGCACTGAGATCACCGCCGATCGGGATGTTGCCGGCATCGAGCAGGCAGCGCGCAGCGCCGTCGCGGCTCAGCGCGAACACCATGCAATGGCCGACATCGGCCTGCCGCCGCAGCGTATCGATCAGGACGTTCGGGAAATCGGCTCGGCCGATGGCGAGCACCGCCGACGTGACATCGCCAGCCGCTGGATGTGCAGGCACCGCCTGAGACCGCATCGTTCTCTCTCCCTAGCGCTTTGTGCCGATTTTACCAGCAACCGCGACAGGTCGAAAGGCTGCAACGAGGTCAAAACCTGCCGAGGGCCAAGGCCGATATAGTGTCCACGATGGGCGCGGAAGCGTAAGCGGTAACGGCCGGTAATCTAGGCGCTGGTTGCAGCGAACTCAGCAGTTCCGCCGCGAGGAACGATCGCATCAGCCCCGCTTTATTCGTCAGCATCATCAGAGTTTGAAGCGGTTTGCGGTATCTGGGCCGCCAACCGAAGGACCCGGTAATGCGCATCCTTCTCGTTGGGGGTACGGGCCTTATTGGATCGGCAATCCACGCCAGGCTATCCGCCGAAGGGCATGAATGCGTGTTGGTGTCGCGTCATGCGGCGGCACCCGATACGCGCCACATCATCCTCGATGTTGCTCGGACCACCGATGCTTCGACATGGAAGAGCCTTCTTGCAGGCGTCGATGCCGTCATCAACGCGGCGGGTGCCCTGCAGGGGCAGGACATGCAAGGCGTTCATGTCGCCGGCAGTGCGGCGCTTTATGCCGCCTGTGAAAGCGCGGGCGTCCGCCGTGTCATCCTGTTCTCGGCCATAGGCAGCAATCGCGATGCCCGGACCGATTTTTCTCGCACCAAGCGGGACGGCGAAGCCGCCTTGATGGCGCGGGACCTCGATTGGGTCGTGCTGCGGCCTTCGGTCGTGGTGGGACGGCCCGCCTATGGCGGCAGCGCGCTGTTGCGAGGGCTGGCGTCACTATCGGTTCTACCGGTCATGCCGGACACGGCAGCGATCCAACCGGTGCATCTCGACGACGTCGTCGACACGGTTGTGTTCTTCCTGCAACCTGACGCACCTTCCCGCCTCGCGCTTGATCTGGCCGGTCCGCGGCGGATGGCCTTCAGCGACGCGGTCGCGCTGTTTCGCTCTTGGCTGCGCTGGAGGCCGGCTTACCGCCTGCACCTGCCTTCCTGGGCGGCTTCGGCAGCCTACCGCGCCGGTGACGTTGCGCAGATGCTGGGCTGGGCAACGCCGGTCAACGCGACGGCACAGGGCGAGATGCGGCGCGGCGCGACCGGTGATCCCGAGCTCTGGCGTCAGGTTACCGGCATGAGGCCGCGCGATCTCGAAGTCGCGCTCGCACGCGAGCCCGCCTCGGTGCAAGAACGCTGGTTTGCACGGCTCTATGTGCTCAAGCCGCTGATATTCGGCGTCTTCGGCCTTTTCTGGATCGCCACAGGCATCATCTCGCTCGGCCCGGGCTGGGAAATTGGAATGTCGTTGGTCCGGGAAGGCAGGCTGCAAGAACAATTCGCGGCTCTCACCGTCATCGCCGGCGCGCTCGCCGACATCGTCATTGGCCTTGCGATTCTTTGGCGACCTTTGAGCCGCTATGGGCTGTGGGCAGCACTGATCATCTCGCTCACCTATGTCGTGATCGGTACGACACTGGTGCCGCGGCTGTGGGCCGATCCGCTTGGTCCGATGCTGAAGATCTGGCCGGTGCTGATGCTCAATCTGGTCGCCATGGCGATCCGAGAGGATCGCTGATGCTCTATTTCCTTGTGAAGATGGTGCACATCATCGGTGCTGCAGTCCTGCTGGGCACCGGTGCCGGCATCGCCTTCTTCATGCTGGTGGCGCATCTGCGCGGTGACCCGCGCGAGATCGCGGGGGTCGCGCGGACGGCCGTGCTGGCCGACTTCCTGTTCACAGCGAGTGCCGTGATCCTGCAGCCGATCACCGGCACATGGCTCGCCTGGTCGAGCGGGTATTCCCTTGGCGATGGCTGGATTGCGGCATCCATCGCACTCTATGTGGTGACCGGCGCCTTCTGGCTGCCGGTGGTGTGGATGCAGATGCGAATGCGCGATCTTGCCGTCCGTGCGGTCGAGACCGACGCCAAGCTGCCCGCCGAGTATGACCGTCTCTTCCGGTGGTGGTTCGCCTTCGGATTTTCGGCGTTCGCAGCGGTGCTGGCTATCTTCTGGCTGATGATAGCTCGCCCAGCTATTCCATACTGGGACTGAATTGGCGCGCCTCTTCAGAGCCTCGCTGTCCGGGACGTGCACCGCCTCTTCCACGTGGGTTGTTCAGCCCACCGGTCCCAGTGTCCAATCGTCCCCCGAAAGCGGGCTGACCCTCACGTCCTTAATGACTCCGCGCTCCAGGCTTGGATCGAAATGGCGCATCGTGCGCTCGTTGAAGTCAATGATGCGGCCGGGCCTGAGTGGTCCGACGTCATTGATCTTGACGATGACCTTCTTGCCTGCGGCCTCGACGAGAGCATATTTCGGCCTCACACCAAATTGGACCCCACCAAATTTCCGGCGCAAGCTTGTCTTGATGGCAGCCGTCCAGGCAGAGGGATCATAACGCTCGCCGGATGCTGTGCGCGGACCGCCCTCCTCCTTGCCGGGCTTGAATGGATTGTACATGGATGCAGCGCCAACGACGGCATTCCCAGAGACGGTATCGATGACGGTGCTTGAGTGAACCCCACGCGTTTCACTTCGAGCAACGGTAACAGAAACGGCAAGCGCAAGCAGGGCGCCGCAAATTGCGGCGCTCGAGCGGAACAGCATCATAACTCCTGTGATTTTCGTCGTCCGGTTCCCGGCACCGCAAACAGGCGCAAGCGAACGCGGAAGCGTTCACGAAACTTGCGCCGATATTTTGCGGATTCGCGCCAACCCCTTGGCTATGGAACCGTTGTGTGAACCAGGGCGGTTCCCACGCAGTGTTTTGAGTTGTCACCGACTAAGACAGAGATTGCGTCAGCAACATGACTTAACGAACGGCCTATTCCGCGGCCGCCTTCACCGGGGCGACGTTGATCGCGAGCTTGCCGTAGCGATCCGTAAAAGCCTGGGTGTCGATCTCTTCCAGCTCGATCTCGCCGCTCATCACACCCTGTTTCCACGCCGCCTGGGCCGGATCGTTCTGGAACTCCGGCATCACCTCGCGGCTGAACAGCTCCAGCGATTCGCAGATGTGCTCGTGGCTGTTCTTGCCGGCCTGGTTGAGCAGGATGACCTGGTCGATATGCGAAGACTGGAATCGCTTCAGCTTCCTGCGGATGGTCTCGGGCGAGCCGATCAGGCCGCCGCGCAAGGCCGCCTCCTGGGCTTGCGGATTATCGCGCTTCCACTTGTTGTACTCGTCCCACATGTTGACGGTGCCGGGCGCAGGCCGTTGGCGGTTCTGCGAGGCGCCGTAGAAGCGCAGCGCGAACTGGAAGAAGGTGGCGCCGTCGGCGCGGGCACGCGCCTCTTCGTCGGTCTTCGCGCACATGAAGAACGAGACCAGCGCCATGTTCGGATTGATCTCGTAATCGGCGAGCTTGGTGAGCCGCTTGGTCATGGCGTTGTAATAGGCGTGCACCCAGGCATGCGCGGCATCGGCGCTGACGAACTGAAAGCCGAGCGCGCCAAAGCCATGGCGGCCGGCGCGCTCGATGGTCGGCAGCTGCGAGCAGGCCATCCATAGCGGCGGGTGCGGCTTCTGCACGGGCTTGGGCACGACATTGCGCAACGGGATGTCGAAGTACTTGCCGTGATGCTCGCTTCCCGCGTCCTTGAACATCGGGAAGATCGCGGCGACAGCTTCCTCGAACACCTCCTTCTTGGTGTCCATGTCGCGGCCGAACGGGGTGAGCTCCGTGATCGACGCGCTCTCGCCCATGCCGAATTCGCAGCGGCCGTTACTGAGCAGATCGAGCACCGCGACACGTTCGGCGACGCGGGCCGGGTGATTTGTCGTGAGCTGGAGGATGCCGTGGCCGAGCCGGATGTTCTTGGTGCGCTGGCTCGCCGCCGCCAGGAAGGATTCCGGCGAGGGCGAGTGCGAATATTCTTCGAGGAAATGATGCTCGACCACCCAGGCATGGTCGTAGCCGAGCCTATCGGCAAGCTCCATCTGCGAGAGCGCGTTCTGGTAGAGCCTGAGTTCGTCACCGACCACCCAAGGCCGTGGCAGTTGCAGCTCGTAGAAGATGCCGAACTTCATGGCGTCGCTCTCCCGCATTGTTCTTGTTAAGCGCATCTTAATGCGCGAGGTGGCGCTGTCCACCGACTCGCAATTCCGTCATACGGGCATCGCTCGGCATGGCGCGGGATCAACCCAACGCTAACGCTTGCTATGTGCGACGCGCCCTCGCCCTGAGCCGTTGATCCAAATCAAGGTAACTGGACCTCATCCTCCTAAGGTGGCGGCAGGTAACGGCCCGGATGCCGTCTCGATTCCCATATCACTATCAGAGAGTCCGAATATGTCGGCCCCTGACGACACGACAGACCGCGTGCGCCGTAAGCGCATGGAGATCTTCGCCTTCCTGTTCCTGACCGCAGTCGTGATGCCCGTCCTCGCGGTCGGGACGGTCGGCTCTTACGGCCTCGGCGTCTGGATCTACCAGATGTTCGCCGGCCCTCCCGGCCCGCCACCCTCCCCGCATTGATCCCTAAGAAGCGAAAGGCAGGCATCATGGCCCAAGCCTCACTCAACAAAGCCTCAGTCAACAGAGGCACACTCAACCGCCGCGCCTTGATCACCGGCCGGGTGCTCAGCAATGACCGCATCATCCCGCCGCCGGGATGCGAGATCGCCAGCATCCTGGTGCAGGCGCGGCCCGAGCGGCTCGCCGAGGTCGAAGCCGAAATCACTGGATTGGCCGGCTGCGAGATCCACGGTCGCGACGCGCGCGGCAAACTCGTCGTCGTGACCGAAGCGCCTGATGCCGGCAGCCTCGGCACCCTGCTCAACACCATCCAGTCGCTGCCAAACGTTTATTCCGCGGCGCTGGTCTTTCACGCCATCGAAACCGCCTAAAGGCCGGGAGAGCCATTATGACATCGCCCAAGCTCGACCGCCGCCAGATGCTGAAGTTGGAAGCGGCCGCCATCGCGGCGGCTGCCGCCGGGCTGCCGGCTCCGGCGCTCGCCGCCAATCTCGTCACCGAGCGCAACAACAGCGAAATGAAGTGGGACAAGGCCGCCTGCCGCTTCTGCGGCACCGGCTGCTCGGTGATGGTCGCGACCAAGGACAACCGCGTCGTCGCCACCCATGGCGACATCAAGGCCGAGGTCAATCGCGGCCTCAACTGCGTCAAGGGCTACTTCCTCTCCAAGATCATGTACGGCCATGACCGCCTGACGCAACCGATGCTGCGAAAGACGGCTGGCAAATACGACAAGAACGGCGAGTTCACACCTGTTACCTGGGCCGAAGCCTTCGACATCATGGAGCTGAAGTGGAAGGAGGCGATTAGGAAGCGCGGGCCGAATGGCGTCGCCATGTTCGGCTCCGGCCAGTGGACGATCTGGGAAGGTTATGCTGCCTCAAAGCTGTTCAAGGCCGGCTTCCGCACCAACAACATCGATCCCAATGCGCGTCACTGCATGGCCTCCGCGGTGGCCGGCATGATGCGCACCTTCGGCATCGACGAGCCGCCCGGCTGCTATGACGACATCGAGGCGACCGATGCCTTCGTGCTGTGGGGCTCCAACATGGCGGAGATGCACCCGATCCTGTGGACGCGTCTGGCCGACCGCCGTCTCTCTGCGCCGCATGTCCGCGTCGCCGTGCTCTCGACCTTCGAGCACCGCTCGTTTGACCTCGCCGATATCGGCATGGTGTTCAAGCCGCAGACCGACCTCTACATCCTCAACGCCATCGCCAACCACATCATCAAGACCGGCCGCGTCAACAAGGATTTTGTTGCCGCACATACCGTGTTCAAGCGCGGCCAGACCGACATTGGTTATGGATTGCGGCCCGAGCATCCGTTGCAGAAGAAGGCGACCGGCGCGGCGAAACCCAACGATGCCACCGACATGAGCTATGACGAGTTCGTCAAGTTCGTCTCGGAATATACGCTGGAGAAGGCGGCGCAGATGTCCGGCGTGCCGCTGAACCGCCTCGAGGCGCTCGCCGAGCTCTACGCCGATCCAAAGACAAAAGTGGTCTCGTTCTGGACCATGGGCTTCAACCAGCACACCCGCGGCGTCTGGTGCAACAACCTCGTCTACAACATCCATCTTCTGACCGGAAAGATCTCCGCGCCCGGCAACAGCCCGTTCTCGCTGACCGGTCAGCCGTCGGCCTGCGGCACCGCGCGCGAGGTCGGCACCTTCTCGCACCGCCTGCCGGCCGACATGGTTGTGACCAACAAGGCGCACCGCGATCACGCCGAGCACATCTGGCAGCTGCCCGAGGGCACGATTCCCGACAAGAACGGCGCGCACGCCGTGCTGCAAAGCCGGATGCTGAAGGACGGCCTGATCAACGCCTATTGGGTGCAGGTCAACAACAACCTGCAGGCCGGCCCCAACGCCAACGAGGAGACCTATCCCGGCTTCCGCAACCCCGACAATTTCATCGTGGTCTCGGACGCCTATCCCTCGGTGACCGCGCTTGCCGCCGATTTGATCCTGCCGACCGCGATGTGGGTGGAGAAAGAAGGCGCCTATGGCAATGCCGAGCGGCGCACGCAGTTCTGGCATCAGCTCGTCTCCGCGCCCGGCGAGGCGAAATCCGATCTCTGGCAGCTGATGGAATTTTCAAAGCGGTTCAAGATCGAGGAGGTCTGGCCCGAGGAGCTGATTGCCAAGAAGCCGGACGTTCGCGGCAAGACGCTGTTCGACGTGCTCTACCGAAACGGCGAGGTCGACAAATTTCCGGTCTCCGACATCGAGCCCGGCTATCTCAACGACGAGTCCAAGGTGTTCGGCTTCTACGTCCACAAGGGCCTGTTCGAGGAGTACGCCACCTTCGGCCGCGGCCATGGCCACGACCTCGCGCCGTTCGAGGCCTATCACCGTGAGCGCGGGCTGCGCTGGCCCGTCGTCAACGGCCAGGAGACGAAGTGGCGCTTCCGCGAGGGCAGCGACCCCTACGTCAAGCAGGGCACTGATGTGCAGTTCTACGGCTATCCCGACGGCAAGGCCCGAATCTTCGCGCTGCCCTACGAGCCGCCGGCGGAATCGCCCGACAACGAGTATCCGTTCTGGCTGTCGACCGGCCGCGTGCTGGAGCACTGGCATTCCGGCACCATGACGCGCCGCGTGCCCGAGCTCTACAAGGCGTTCCCCGAAGCCGTCTGCTTCATGCATCCGGACGACGCGCAGGAGGCGAAGCTCCGCCGCGGGGACGAGGTGAAGGTCGTCTCCCGCCGCGGCTTCATCCGCGCCCGCGTCGAGACGCGTGGCCGCGACCGGCCGCCGCGCGGCCTCGTGTTCGTGCCGTGGTTCGACGAATCCAAGCTGATCAACAAGGTGACGCTGGACGCCACCGATCCGATCTCGCTGCAAACCGACTTCAAGAAATGCGCCGTGCGCATCGAGCGGGTGAGCATGTCATGATGAAACGATCCGCAATCGTCCTGCTCGCCCTCGCGATCGCAGCTAGCGCGAGCTCGCTGACCGCGCAGACGGTGACATCGGGCCTGCGCGGCCCGACCCCGCTCAACGACGAGGGCCCGGCACCGCCGATGCTGCCGAACCGCAATACTTCCGAAAAGGAGGTGCGCAATTATCCCGAGCAGCCGCCGGTGATCCCGCACACGATCGATGGCTACCAGGTCGATCTCAACGGCAACAAGTGCCTGTCCTGCCACGCGCGGGCGCGCACCGCGGAATCGCAGGCGCCGATGGTCTCGATCACGCACTTCATGGACCGTGACGGCCAGTTGCTGGGCTCGGTCTCACCGCGGCGCTTCTTCTGCACGGAATGCCACGTGCCGCAGAATACCGCCAATCCGCCCGTCAGCAACGATTTCACCGACATCGACACGCTGCTGTCGCGCGCCAGCCCCGGTGGGCGCCGATGACCACGACAGCTGATGAATCCAAGCGCAAGGCCAGGCGCGGCTTTCTCGCGCGCAGCTGGGATTTTGCGCTCGAACTCTGGCAGGTGCTGATCCGGCCGAGCTCGGTGTTCGGGCTCGGCGTGCTGGTGCTGGCGGGCTTTGCGGCCGGCGTGATCTTCTGGGGCGGCTTCAACACCGCGCTGGAAATCACCAACACCGAGAAGTTCTGCACCGGCTGCCACGAGATGAAGGACAACGTTTTTGCCGAGCTGAAATCGACCATCCATTTCAGCAACCGCTCCGGCGTGCGTGCCACCTGCCCGGACTGCCACGTGCCGCACAACTGGACCGACAAGATCGCGCGCAAGATGCAGGCCTCCAAGGAGGTCTGGGGCAAGATCTTTGGCACGATCGACACAAGAGAGAAATTCCTCGACCACCGGCTCGAACTCGCGGCGCATGAATGGGCGCGTTTCAAGGCCAACGATTCGCTGGAATGCCGCAACTGCCACAGCGCCGATTCGATGGACATTACCAAGCAATCGCCGCGGGCCTCGGTGGCGCACCAGCGCTTCCTGTTCACCAAGGAAAAGACCTGCATCGACTGCCACAAGGGCATCGCCCATCAATTGCCCGACATGCGCGGCGTTCCCGGCTGGCAATAGGGTGGTCGGCCCGGCTTGAACGGGCGCTGCGAATGGTTAGTTTTGGGGGATGGCGAATCGGTCGATTTCGCCCTTCTTCAAGACAGACATGGCGACATTCACCCCGCATCAGGACGCCGCGCTCAAGGCCGTTGGCGATTGGCTGAAAGCAAAGCCCGGCCGGGGCGGCACGCCGCCGGTGTTCCGCCTGTTCGGCTTTGCCGGCACGGGCAAGACCACGCTGGCGCGGCACATCGCCGAGGGCGTCGATGGCGAGGTGAAGTTCGCCGCCTTCACCGGCAAGGCGGCGCTGGTCATGCGCAACAAGGGTTGCGACGATGCCTCCACCATCCATTCCCTGATCTATCGCGCCCGGGAATCCGGCGAGGAGCAGCCGAGCTTCGAGCTATGGGACGACGCGCCGGCGTCCAAGGCCAAGCTGATCGTGATCGACGAATGCTCCATGGTCGACGCCGAATTGGGGCGAGACCTGATGTCGTTCGACTGTCCGCTGCTGGTGTTAGGGGACCCCGCGCAGCTGCCGCCGATCCAGGGCGGCGGCTTCTTCACCAATTCCGAGCCGGATGCGATGCTGACCGAGGTGCACCGCCAGGCCCAGGACGATCCGATCGTGCGGATGTCGATGGACGTGCGCGAGGGCCGCGAGCTCGACATCGGGCGCTATGGCGAGAGCGAGGTGGTGTCGCGCAAGGAGCTCGACCCGGATCGCGTCATGGGCGCCGACCAGGTCCTGGTCGGGCGCAACAACACCCGACGCGCCTACAACATGCGGGTGCGCCAGCGCCAGAACATCGAGGATCAATTCCCGGTCGCCGGCGACAAGCTGGTGTGCCTGCGCAACAACCGCAAGAAGGGCCTCTTCAACGGCGGCCTGTGGCGCGTGAAGTCGCGCAACACCTCGCGCTCGAAATCGCGCATCCTCAGCATGCGGCTGTCGCCGGATGAGGATTTGGGCCACAAGGTGACGAAGGTCTCGGTGCGTGCCGATTGTTTCGAGGGCGGCATCGAGCAGATCGCCTGGGAGCAGCGCAAGCCCTATGACGAGTTCGACTACGGCTACGTGCTCACCGTGCACAAGTCGCAGGGCTCGCAATGGGACGACGTCGTGCTGTTCGACGAGAGCTTTGCGTTTCAGGACTCGAGGGCGCGGTGGCTGTATACGGGGATCACGCGGGCGGCGAAGCGGCTGAGCATCGTGGTGTGACGCTGCCGTAGGGTGGGAGTTTGCGGCGAGGTCGCCGCGTCAAACTCCGCTCGTCGTCCCGGCGGAGGCCGGGACCCATACCGCGTGATTTATCCGAATGCGCCGGTGCAAGTACCGCGGAAGATTTGATCATTGCGAGTATTCGCCAAACTGCTCCCTGTGGCTATGGGTCCCGGCCCCCCGTGCGCAATTGCGCACTAGGCCGGGACGACGGCGAGAATGGAGGCGCCGCCGTCGCGTCCCACACGCGGCTACTTCCCCGCAACAAAATAAAAATCCTCGCGCCCGGGCGGCGAGCCGTAGGTGAACGGTTGCTGCTCGTGCCGGGTAGCGGCCCAGACGTCGTCGCGGATGATGTCGAACAATTTCCTGATCTCGACGCGCGGCTGCTTGATCTCGCGGGCGAGCGCGGTGGCGAACGGGCTGTTGGCGCTGCCGTCGCCGTCCATCGCGGTCTCGCCGTGCTTGGCGGCGTAGACCACCATGAAGCCGGCGCCGGGCTCGATGTTGGAGAAGCCCCTGTCGACGAGCTTCAGCGCCAGCGTGCGCTGCATGGTCGGCGCGAACGGATTGTCGCGGCAGGCATCCAGGACCACGAGACGCACTTTCCGCGCGGCGCCGACGGCGGCGATCACCTGCTCCAGCGCGACCGCTTCGGTCTCGGCGTCCTTGTCCGCGGTGAGCTTTGCGTCGACCGGAACCAGATAGTTCACGTCGCCGATCTCGAAACCGTGGCCGGCATAGTAGACCACGGCCCAATCGGCCTTTTCCGCTTCCTCGGCGAAGGTCTGCAGCGTCTGGAAGAATTTGTCGCGGGTGAGGTCGCTCGTGGACATCACGGTCTGGAAGCCGAGATCGCGCAGCACGCCAGCGATCAGCCTGGAGTCGCGCGACGGATTGGGCAATGCATGCACGTTCTTGTAAGCGCCGTTGCCGATCACCAGCGCGACGCGGCGCCCGATGGCCGCGCCTCCCGGCGTCTGCGGCGTCAGGGCGGCGAGCCGCTCCTGCGCGATAGCGCGGGCGCGCGCAACCTCGGTATCATCGAACCTGGTCAGCGAATAGGCCGCGGCGCGATAGTCGGCGCGGGCCTGGGCGAGATCCTTCCGGCGCTCGTAGATCTGGCCGCGGCCGGAATGGGCGCGGACGTTGTTGGGATTGATCTGGATGGCCGTGTTGTAGTCCTTCAGCGCGGCGTCGAGATCGCCCTTCATCATGTTGACGTCGGCGCGGTTGTTGATCACAAACACGTTCTTCGGCTGCCTCTCGATCAGGCCGTTGCAGTCGGCAAGGGCCTGCGCGTACTTGCCCATCATGCCGTAGGTGATGCAGCGATTGGCCGCGATCTGCGGCGCGGCCGGATCGATCTTCTCGGCCTCCGCGAAATCGGCGATCGCGCCATCGAAATCCTTTGTCAGCGTGCGGACCCGCGCGCGATTGGTCCAGCCGAGCAGGAATTTGGGCGTGTACTTGATCGACAGGCTGAAATCGTCGAGCGCACTTTGCAGCGCGCCCCGGCGCGCCTGGATGACGCCGCGGTTGTTGTAGGGGACACCGTAGGTCGGCCGCTTCTGGAGCGCGAGATTGTAGTCGGCCATCGCGAGGTCGTCCTCGCCCCTGCGCTCATGGGCGAGGCCGCGCAGGTTGAGCGCCACGACATAATCGGGATCGAGGTCGAGGGCCGTGGACAAGACCTCGATGGCGTGGACGTAGTCGCGCTTGTTGATCAGCGTGTTGCCGCGCACGGACAGCGCGATCGCCTTGTCCTTGCCGGCGACACGATCGGCATTGAGCAGATTGTCGCAGGCCGTCGCGCGGGCCTGAAGCTCCGCCTGGCGGTCACGGCAGATGGCGAGATCGTCGCCGGCTTCGGCGTGCGCCGTGCCCGTGGCCAGGACGACGAGGATCAGGGAAATGACGCGCAGCATGTTGTCAGGTCCGCTCCAGCCACCATTTTTCTAGGTCGATCATCGATCGTGCGGGTTCATCTAGCGCGGAGTTCCGCATCCCGCCAAGTCGCGCGGTCCGAAGCCACTTCTCACGGACTCGTGTCCGTCCCGGCGTAACGATCGCCCCCCGTGCCCGTATCTCGGATGATCGAAAACACCGCCGCGCAGGCTGTTCGCCCGACGCCGGCCGCCCTAAACTGTCAGACCTTCGGAAAGAGGATCGCCATGCGCCGACCTGCCGCCCTGTCCCTGTTCGCCGCGACCGCCGCCCTGACGCTGGCCTTTGCAATGCCGTCCCGGGCCACGGAGGATGCGGTCGTGATCCCCACCCCCGCCATGGATGCAGCGCCCGCGAGCGGCATCCAGACCGCCGTCGTCGCCGGCGGCTGCTTCTGGGGCGTTCAGGGCGTCTTCCAGCACACCGCGGGCGTCGTCAACGCCGTCTCCGGCTATGCTGGCGGCACCAAAGCGACCGCCGACTACCAGACTGTCTCGAGCGGCCGCACCGGCCACGCCGAGTCCGTCGAGATCAAGTACGACCCGAAGAAGATCTCCTACGGAAAGATCCTCCAGATCTACTTCTCGGTGGTGCACGACCCGACCCAGCTCAACCGCCAGGGCCCTGACGTGGGCTCGCAATACCGCTCGGCGATCTTCACCACCTCCGACGAGCAGAAGAAGGTGGCGGAGGCCTATATCGCCCAGCTCAACGCGGCCCGCGTCTTCAACAAGCCGATCGTGACCAAGGTCGGTGCGCTGGAGGCATTCTATCCGGCGGAGGCCTATCATCAGGACTATCTGACGCTGCACCCGAACCAGCCCTACATCGCCTATAACGACCTCCCCAAGGTCGAGAACCTGAAAAAGCTGTTCGCGGATAATTACATTGAGAAGCCGACGCTGGTGAATGCCAGCAAGGCAACCAACTGATCGCGAGATCACGAGAGAAACGGGAGACCCATGCCCGACGCCAAGACGAAAATAACGGACGACAAAGTCATCAAGAGCGAAGAGCAGTGGCGGCGCGAACTGACGCCGATGCAGTACGCGGTGCTGCGCGAGAAGGCGACCGAGCGTCCCTTCTCCGGCGAATATGAGCACGACGAGCGCGCCGGCACTTACGTCTGCGCCGGCTGCGGCAACGTGTTGTTTGAGTCCGATGCCAAGTTCGATTCCGGCTGCGGCTGGCCGAGCTTCACCCAGCCCGCGCTCGAGAGCCATATCGACGAGGAGCGGGACACCAGCCACGGCATGATCCGCACCGAGGTGCTGTGCTCCAAGTGCAGCGGCCATCTCGGCCATGTCTTCCCCGACGGCCCCGGGCCGACCGGCCTGCGTTACTGCATCAACTCCGCCGCGCTGAAGCTCGAGCCGAAATAAGCTTGCGCGCGCCGGGTTCCAGCATGGAACCCGGCGGCTTGATGTGCTTTTCTCCTCTGGCGGTGCGGCCGATCAGCGCATTTTGGCGGCCGCCAGGGAGGGATGCCATGTCACTCGGGACCATCCTCATCATCCTGGTGATCATCTATCTCGTGGGCGGCCTGTCCGGCCGCTTCGGCGGTTATGGCTATGGCCTTGGCCATTCCGGCATGGGGATCGGCGGCGTCGTGCTCGTGGTGCTGATCGTGCTGTTGCTCCTTGGCAAATTGTAAACCACGCAACACATTGAAATTGCTTGATTTATTTCGCGCGCGGGGCTGCCATGCGCGGATTCACGTTCTCCCATCGCAGGGGTCGCATTTCTGTCAAAACGGCCTATATTAGGGGGCGAAAATGACATGTGCGGCGGGCCCGCTCGATTGCGGCCTCTGCCCTCCCCAACCCCACGCGCTTAAAGCCCCAGAGAAGATCACGAGGTCTTTGACCATGCGTCCACTGCGTCCGTTCAACTTCAACACCTCCGCCGAACTTTTCCCCGCCGCGATCCGCAAGAAGAAGCGCGCGGGCTTCACCTATCGCCGGTTCGGCACCGCGGCCGAAGCCGTGCAGTTCGCGATGGAGCAGTTGCCGACGGATTCGCTGAACGGCGCCTATCTCCAGGTCGAGGAAGCGCGCTTCGACCAGAACGGCATCCGCTCGCTCTATGAGAGCGAAGCCTTCCCGCTGCCCCGTCGCCGCAAGGCTGATGCCAGCACCGACGCCGACGCGGCGTAAGCTTTTTCGCAAGCCTCCGATGTGCGCAGAAGGCGCGATGGCCGAAGGGCCGTCGCGCTTTTTGCGTTTCTCCCTCGCCCCGCTTGCGGGGAGAGGCGAAGAAAGCGGCTTCAGATCCGCGGCTGCTTCTCCAGCCAGCGGCGGAGCAGACGCACGTTGCGCATGTTGGCGCGGAACATGACGTCGAAGGCGTCGCCCGCGAACGGCACCATGCCGACCACGCCGTCGACCGCGACATTGCCGAGCATGCGCGCCGTGATGTACCAGGGCGCGCCCAGCGCCCTCGCCTCGCGCACCAGCCACAACGAGATGGCGGTGGTGATGATGTCGCCGACGACCGGGATCAGCCCGATCAGCCCGTCGATGCCGTAGCGGATGTTGGTGCCGGGCAGGATGAAGGCGACGTCGAGCAGCTTCGCGATCGCCTCGAGCCGCGCGATCCGCTGCTCGCGCGTCAGATTGCCGAACGGATTGCCTTGCCCGAACTCGAAGCGAAACTCGCGAAACCCCTGCTCCAGCGTTTCGGGGCGGATCTCGTGACCCTCCTGGTCGATGATCGGCCCGCGCGCCTCCTTGCCTGAAAAGGTCGCCCGCGAGCCGCTTCCCGAACGGGATCGGCGCGGAGCAAGGATATCGTCGTCGGACATGGTCATGGCCTCCAAAGAACGCGCCGCCGCGGCGGAGGTTGCGGCGCCGCGCCCGAAGGTCGCGCGCTCAGGTCGGTGCCGCCACGGCTTGCGGCTCCTCGACATATCTATGCACGAGCCAGGACGAAATCACCGCGGGCACGAACCCGACGAGGCCGTACAGGATGAACTGCACCGCGCCCGAATCCGGCCCGCGCGAGCTGTAGGTCAGCGAGGCCAGGACGAAGGCGAACAGGCCGACCAGCAGCATCCGCAAGCCCGGGCCAATCCGCCTGATGTGAACCAGGATGTCGTCGACCGCGCCGAGCATCACCGAGGGCAGGAGGCCGAACAGATAGCTGTATTGCAGGGACTTGAAGAACACTGCGAACAGCTTGCCGACCTCGCCGAGGCTGGTCTGGGCCCAATAGCCGGACTGATAGGTCGTCGTCAGCAGCAGCAGGAACCCGCCGACGAACGGGCCGACCAGCGCAAACACCAGATAGCGTTTCATCGAGCACCCTCTCAACTTCGCCAGCCTTATAGCAGCGCCACGGGAACCTTGAATAGCGGGGCGCAGGCCTCCTTGAGGGGAACAAGTGGCAGGGCGACGAGTTCATGCAGGACCTGAATTTAACCCTGGCAGATTGGAGCCGCCGATGGCCCGTCAACTTGTTCTGGCGACAATCGCGCTGGCAGCCCTGACCAGTCTGTCGAACGCACCTGCTCTTGCCCAAGGCCAAGGTCACATGGGCACTCCGCAGGAGCAGAAGGCCTGCTCGCGGGATGCATCGCGCCTGTGCCGCAAGGACCTCGGCAATGACAGCGCGGTTCAGAGCTGCCTGCAAGCCAACCGGGCCAAGCTGTCGAAGTCTTGCAGCAAGGTGTTTCAGAGCCACGGCATGTGAGGACCGGAACCCGCGAACGGAGTGTGAAGCCATGCTGCGCGACGAACAACTCTCGATCCTGCGGGACATCTGCCAGTCGGTTGCCTTCGCCGACGACCGCCACGGCAAGATCGGCGAACTGATCGCCGATGGCTATGTGATGAAGGACGGCGATCTGTTCGAGCTCACGCCCAAGGGTGTCACCGCCGTGGAGGAACACGCCGCTCTCGGTGCGAGCGATGCAGAACAAGCGAGCGCATCCTCCGATCGGCCGATCTGATCGCGCGCGACGTGACTCGCGCGCAACAATTGCGAATTCCTTTGCGCTGACCATTGCAGCCGCGTGACAATGGCGCATACTTCGCTTCGGGCGGCGCAGCACTTTTCGATTCGAACATCAGGAAATCGAGCGACCACATGCGGGATTGAGTTCCCGACGTGAAGGCTGAGACATGCGGCAGATCAAGCCGCGTGCGGCGCCCCAAAAACCAAGTGGCTCAAGCCCACGGAACTCGGGGACCCATTCCGCATGACACGCTATCAGACGATCGCAGCTCTCTTCGCCGTCGCCACCACCGCCGTCGCATTCCAGTCATCACCTGGTCTCGCCTTCTCGTCCGAAGCGCAGCAGATGTGCTCGGGCGATGCGATGCGGCTGTGCTCCAGTGAAATTCCCGATATCCCCAGGATCACCGCCTGCATGGTGCGGAACAAGGCGCGTGTCAGCCCTGCCTGCCGCGCCGTCATGGACCGCGAGCACGCAGCCGCCGCAGCATCGCGCAAGCGGGAAGCGGCGGCGCAGTAGCGCTCATTTCGTCTATCCAGGATGTCATTCCGGGCGACGCGACGGGACCGCGCAAAGCGCGGCCCGGAAACGTCGAACCCGGAATCCATTTCTCGACGTCACCCGCCGCGCGATGGATTCCGGGTTCGCGCTTCCGCCTTCGCTCTTCGAGCTTCGGCGGACAAGTTGCGCGCCCCGGAACGACGAAGGTCGTGTCCGCTTGGCCTAATCGCCCCATTGCGCGAACGCGTCGTTGAAGGCGCGCTCGCCGGGGGCGCCCTTCTCGATCGCGATGATGGCGCGGCGCTGGTTGGCGTAGACCAGCGGCACGTCGAACCACGAGCGCTCCTTCAGGAGCTGGACGTTACGGGAGCGGTCGGCGTCGACATTGGACAGGCCGACCAGGAAGAAGCCGTCGGTGACCTTGACCGCGAGGCCGGCGAGCGGCGTACCGCGCGCCTGCTCGTTCGACTTCATCAGGATGCCCGGCACGTTGGAGACGCTGCCGCCCGGAAAATCCTGCGGCAGGATGAAGGTCAGTTCCGCGGTGTGGCTCGCCGGCAGCGAGGAGTCGGTATTGCGGCGGAACGACATCGTCATCTTGAACTTGCGGTCGGGGATCTCGATGTCGGCGCGCACGGCGAGGTCGGCCTTCTGGTTGCCAGACGCCTTGATCGGCTCCAGCCGCCACACCACCGAGCCGACATATTGCTTGCCCTTCGGATCGGACGGATCCTCGTCATAGAGCACGACCTTCTGCGCCACGGGCGCAACCGGCTGGTCGCTCGCCGAAGGCTGGCCGACGCGATCCGGGATCTTCGGCTTGCTCTGCGGCTGGGCCGGACTCGGCGCCTCCACGACCTGGGTCGCGGACGGCTTGAGAAAGCCGTTGACGATCTGGACCAGCTGCTTGCCCCAGAGGATGCCGGCACCGACCAGGATCAGCACGATGCCGACGGCGATCGCGCTCTTGAACGGGAAGGCGGAGCCGGTGCGGACGCGCTTCTTGGCGTCGCGCTCGGCCGCGATGCGCGGACGCGGCGACTGCGGCGTGTAGCGCTCGGCCTCCTCGATCGACTCGTCGTAGGAATAGGGCGCCTCCGCCTCGCCGGTGCGGTTTTCCAGGCTCGGCTCCAGCCGGTCGAACTCCGGTGAGGGCGAGGGCACATTGGCGTAGGTGCGGCGCGCGGCGCGGCTCGCCTGCGCGGCAGCGCCGCCGAGATCGTTGGCATCGGCCGTGATGTCGCG